>NZ_AP023355.1:5456673-5785010 GCF_016865425.1 Actinocatenispora thailandica
GACCGCGCCGCCGCGGTCCGGTCGATGGCCCCAGAACACCAGCCACTTCGGTGTCGCGCCCGCGTCGAGCGCCGCCACCAGTTCCGTCACGCTGCGCGCATCCGCAGCCGAGATCGCCGTCACCCGGCCATCCTGCCAACCCGACCCGTCCTCGGGCCACGGTCGGGTCGAAGCCGGCACCGAACGGTGCGAAGCGGCCGGATGGCACAGAAAGACGGCGGTCGGTCGAGTGACCGAAGCGCGCCGTCCTGAGCCATTCTAACAGGCAGAACGGCCGGTTCCGGCGCTGTCCGACGGAATGGTGAGGCAGTCGGCAGATGATGGGCGGATCGCGCCGCCACGCGTTAGCTTAGGCCCTCGGCTCGGGTTCACGGTGCGCGCTGCCCTCGCGGCTGCCGCAGCGTCGACCGGCCGGTAGATCTCCCCGGGGCGAAGGTGGCAGGCGCGTGGCAGACAGGGACCGATCGACGGTGGCAGAGCAACCGGCACCCGACGCCGTCCGGGACGCGGACGGCGGTACCGGCGGGGCCGCGTCCGGCCCCGCTGCGGGCGCCGACACCGGTGCGGCGGCCCTGGCGGTCGAGCAGCGCCACCTCGACCGGCTGTACCGGCGGCTCGACGAACTGCGCGGTGACGCGCAGGGGCGGCTGTCCGGGGCGCTGCGGCAGACCGGGAGCACCCCGTCCGAGCGGGCCGAGCGAGAGAGCATGGTCCGGGACGCGAACGACCAGGTCGCCATGCTCGGCGCGGTCGAGCAGGGGCTGTGTTTCGGCCGGCTCGACTTCGAGGCCGACGAGCCGCCCCGCTACGTCGGCCGGATCGGGATGTTCGACGAGGCCAACGGGTACGAGCCGCTGCTGGTCGACTGGCGCGCACCGGCCGCCCGGCCGTTCTACCTGGCCACCGCCGCCGCCCCGGAGGGCGTCCGCCGCCGCCGGCACCTGGACACCCGCGGTCGCCGGGTCGTCGAGGTCACCGACGAGGTGCTCGACCTCGACGACGCCGCTCACGCCGGGCACGAGGGGCTGACCGGCGAGGCGACGCTGCTCGCCGCGCTGTCCCGCAGCCGCACCGGGCGGATGCGCGACATCGTCGACACCATCCAGGCCGAGCAGGACGCGGTGATCCGGGCGCCGCTGGCCGGCATGCTGGTCGTCCAGGGCGGCCCCGGTACCGGCAAGACCGCGGTGGCGTTGCACCGCGCCGCGTACCTGCTCTACACCTACCGGGAACAGCTGACCCGGCAGGGCGTGCTGCTGGTCGGTCCACATCGGACGTTCCTGCGCTACATCGAGCACGTGCTGCCGGCGCTGGCCGAGACCGGCGTGCTGGCCCGCACCGTCGGGGAGCTGTTCCCCGGGGTGCGCGCCACCGCCGAGGAGACCGCCGAGGCCGGCCTGGTCAAGGGCGCGACGTCGATGGTCGACGTGCTGCGCGCCGCCGTCGCCGACCGGCAGCGGGTACCGGACGAGCCGGTGGAGGTGCGCATCGACGACAGCCACCAGGGGTTCGGCTTCCAGCACGACACCGTGGTGCTGGAGCCGGAGACCATCGCGGCGGCCCGGGACCGCGCCCGCCGCACCACCCGGCCGCACAACCTGGCCCGCGAGGTGTTCGTCGCCGAGGTCGTCGACGCGCTCGGCTGGCAGGTCGCGCAGCGCCTCGGCGACGACCCGTACGCGGATCTCGCGCTCGGCGGCAACGACGCGCCCGGCGAGGGCGCGTTGCTGCTCAACGAGGGCGACGTGGCCGAGATCCGTCGGGAACTCGCCACCGACGTTCAGCTCGCCGCCGCACTGGACGAGCTGTGGCCGACGCTCACCCCGCAGCAGCTGCTCACCGACCTGTACGCGTCCGACGACCGGCTCGCCGCTGCCGCGCCCGACCTGCCCGAGCAGCAGCGCGCGCTGCTGCGCCGCGAGCCCGGGGCGGCGTGGACCGTCTCCGACGTACCGCTGCTGGACGAGGCGGCCGAGCTGCTCGGCGCCGACGACCGGGCCCGTCGGGCACGCGAGGAACGCGCCCGCCGCCGCCGGATCGAGTACGCGGAGGGCGTGCTGGAGGTCGCCGCGGGCTCCATGTCGCAGGAGTTCGAGGACGAGGAGACCGAGGTCCTGGAGGTCACCGACGCGCTGACCGCCGAGCAGCTCGCCGAGCGGCAGGTGGAGGCCGACCGGCGTACCGCGGCCGAGCGGGCGGCGGTCGACCGGCAGTGGACGTTCGGGCACGTGATCGTGGACGAGGCGCAGGAACTGTCGCCGATGGCGTGGCGGGCGCTGATGCGCCGCTGCCCGACCCGGTCGTTGACCGTCGTCGGTGACGTGGCGCAGACCGCCGACGAGTCCGGCACCCGCACCTGGGCCGACACGTTCGCGCCCTATGTGGACGGTCGGCTGCGCACCGCGGAGCTGGCCACCAGCTACCGCACCCCGGCGGAGATCCTCACGGTGGCGGCCCGGCTGCTCGCCCACATCGACCCGACGCTGACCCCGCCACGCGCGGTCCGCGACACCGGTGACGAGCCGTGGTTCCGTTGCGTACCCGGCGATCTGATCGCCACCGAGGTCGCGGACACGGTGCGCGTCGAGGCCGCCGCCGTGGGCGACGGGCGGGTCGGCGTGATCGTACCGGCCGGGCGGGCCGACGCGGTCGCGGCGGCGGTGCGCGCGGTCGCGCCGGACGCGGCGAGCGGCGACGACGCCGACCTGGAGCGCGGCGTCGCGGTGCTGACCGCACGGCAGGCCAAGGGGCTGGAGTTCGACACCGTACTGGTGGTGGCACCGGACGAGATCGTCACCGAGTCGCGGCGCGGCTACTCCGATCTGTACGTGGCGCTGACCCGGACCACCAACCGGCTCGGCGTTATCCACAGTGGACAGTTGCCGCCGGGCCTGGCGGCCTGACCGGTGGCGCCGCGGGCCGGCCCCGGCGCCGCCGGCTCAGCGGCGCGATCGCGCGGACCGGCCGGCGGCCAGCAACCCGGCGGTCGCCAGCAGCGCCGCGACCAGGCCGGCGACCATGATGTGATCCGCCGGCACGGCCAGGCTGGGATCTTCCGGGTTCTCCACGGCGACCACCGCGAACACCGCCGCGGAGCTGGCGCCGTACAGCAGCGCGGTGCCGAGGACGGCGACCGGCGGCCCGGCACGCCCACCGCGGCTGCCACGCCACGCCGTCAGGCCCGCGACCGTGCCGCACACCAGCAGGAACGGCACCGGTAGGGCGCCTCCGCCGGCGAGGTCGTCGTCGCCGTACACCAGGTACGCGAGGGGGTCGCAGGCCGCCGCGGCAGCGAGCAGCACGCCGCCGGCGACACCCAACCGGGTCGGCGTCGCTCCCGGCTGAGCCCGCCGCGCGGTGTCGAAGACCGCGTACCCCCCGATGACCAGTGCGGCGACCGCGACCGGTATCGGCAGCCGCCCGTCCTGACCGAGGACGCTGTCGACCCTGGCGCAGACGGTCAGACCGAGCAGCAGCAGGATCACCGGCGGCCACCACGGCCACCGGGCCGTACCGACCGGCGCGGCGTGCTCCGGCACCGCCCGCCCGGCGCCTCCCACCACCCCGGCGCCGGGGGCCGAGCCGCCCGCCGCCCGAACGGGGGCCGCCGGCAACGATCCGATCGGTACCGCGGCCGGCCCCGCCGGCGCCGCGACCGGGATCGACGTGCCGCGCCCGCCGCCGGGCACCGCGGTGCCGGCCAGCTCGGCGCCCGGAGCCACGCCGGTCGGGCTGGCGGCGGGCGCCGCGGCGGCGAGCAGACCGCCCTCGGCGACGACCAGCTCGGGTTGGTCGAGCATCGTGGGGGCGACCCCGATGGTCTGGTGCAGCAGCGTCGCGACCAGCGGCGTCCGGGACGCGCCGCCGACCAGGACGATGCCGGCAAGCTCGGTCGGGGTGGTGCCGGCCCGGCCGATGAGCCCGGCGGCCAGCCCCGCGCTGCGCACCAACACCGGTCCGGCGGCCCGCTCGAACCGCTCCCGCCCCACGGGCGCGTCGATCCCCAGCGCCGGCAGGTGCAGCTGCGTGCCGGCCCGCCGGGACAGCAGTTCCCGCGCCGCGCGGGCGTCGTCCCACAACAGGCGGAAGTACCGACGGTCCGGCCCGCTCGTCGGTGCGGTCATCGCCCGCCAGCGGTCGAGCTGGGCCGCCGGCACCGCCTCGGCCACCATCGTCACGACGATCTCGTCCAGGTCGGCGCCGCCCAGGTCGTCGATGCCGTCGACGGCCAGGACCGTGCCGTCGTCGGCGATGACCGACACGTCGCAGGTGCCGGCGCCGAGGTCGTACACGACGAGCGGGCCGGCCGGGCAGTCGGACAGGTTGCGAAAGTAGCGGGCAGCCGCGACCGGCTCGGGCACCAGGATGGGTTCCGGCAGCCCGGCCCGGCGTGCCGCCTCGACCAGGACGCCGCGGCGGGTCGCCGGCCAGCCGGCCGGATGCGTGACGGTGACCGTGTCGGGTGCCGCCCCGGTCGCTTCGGTCGCGGCGTCGGTGACCAGCCGCAGCGTGACGGCCACCGCATCGACGACCGGGTACGCCCGGTCGCCGAGCAGCATCTCGATCTGGCCGATGCGACGTTTCGGTGTCGGCTCGTAACGCTCCGGATGCACCCGGGCCAGGTGTTGCGCCTCCTGCCCGCCGACCAGCGCCCCGTCCGCGTCGGCGCAGACCGCGGACGGCAGCAGCGGCGAGGAGTCGAACAGCAGCAGGCGGTCGCGCCCGTCGGGCTCCCGCATCGCGGCGACCGTGCTGGACGACCCGTAATCCACCGAGAGAACGCGACCTGCCATGGCGCGCAGCCTATCGGGTCGTGGCGAAGGCTCGGCGCCGCGACCGCCGGCCACCGATCCGCCCGCAACGGTCGCTCGACGGCCCCGTAGACAGCGACACGACCGGCTGCTGTCGTTCCCCGGCAACCGAACCAGCACCATCCACAGTGGACACAGTGGGAACCAGGTGTCGCGGCCGGGTCACCGCACGGCGACGATCGCCGAGCCACCGCACGGCGGCCGGCGCGCCGAGCCGGGTCAGAGGGTGGCGGTCAGCTCGTCGAGCATCGCCGCGGTGAAACCCAGGCCGATCGACAGGTGGCCCTCGCCGGACAGCAGGTGCGCGCGGGCACCCGGAACGTGCGCCGCGAGCCACTCCCCGTGCGCGAAGGGCACCATCAGGTCCTCGCTGCCCTGCCACACCGACACCGGCACCGTGATCGACTCCAGCGCGAAGCCCCACGGCGTGACGAACGCGAGGTCGTCGTCGACCCAACCGTCGACGCCGGACCGCATCCCCTCGCGGAACCCGGCCGCCAGGTCCTCGCCGTACTCGTCGGTGAGCACCGCCCGGTCGACCGGCGGCAGCAGCGTCGACATCCCGGCGATCAGCCCGTCGGCGTCGGCGTCGGCCAGGTCGGCGGCCTCGGCTTCCAGGTAGGGCCGTAGCGCCGACTCGCCCCGCAGCGCGGCGTCGTTCTCCTCGACGTTCTGCTCGCCGGCACCGGCGTCGAAGTCCAGCCCCTCCGCGTCGTACGGGGCGACCGAGGCGATGCTCAGCACCCCGGCGACGCGATCGGCCAGCAGCGCGCCGGTGGCCAGCGCGTGCGGGCCGCCGCCGGACCAGCCCGCCGTCACGCACCGCTCCGCGCCGAGCCGGTCCAGGATCGCCGCGACGTCACCCGCGATGTCCGCCACGTTGCGGCCGGCGCGCCGGGTCGATCCGCCGTACCCGGCCCGGGAGTACGTGACGAGCCGCAGCCCCCGGTCGTGCACCGCGCGGGCGAACGCCCGTACCGGGACCGCCGAACCGGGGGTGCCGTGATGGAAGACGAGCGGAACGCCGTCGGCCGGGCCGGTGACGTCGACATCGAGGGTTCGGCCGTCGGGCAGTCGCCAGGGTTCGGTCATCCGGCGATTCTCGCAGCCGCCGGACCCGCGGGGGTGTCTGTCGGGTCACGAACCGGGACCCGGGTCGGGCGTCAGCGGGCGAAGATCTGCGACTCGTCGGTGAACGACTTGAACTCCAGCGCGTTGCCGGCCGGGTCGTGCAGGAACATCGTCCACTGCTCGCCGGGGCGGCCCGGGAACCGCAGGTACGGCTCGATGACGAACTCGACGCCGGCCGCGCGCAGCCGCTCCGCCAACTGGTGGAACTCGTCCGCGGGCAGGATCAGCCCGAAGTGCGGCACCGGTACCCGGTGCTCGTCCACCTCGCTGCGGCCGGCCGGGCCGGTGGCATCGGGTACCAGGTGGGTGACCAACTGGTGGCCGTACAGGTCCCAGTCGATCCAGTGGTCGCTGTCGCGACCCTGCGGCAGGCCGAGCACCTCGCCGTAGAAGCGGCGGGCGGCGGCCAGGTCGTCGACCGGGATGGCGAGGTGGAAACCGGGGCGGTGCGATGCGGGCATGACCAGATCATCGCAGCCGGTGGGCGCCCGGCAGTACCGGACGGCGTACCCGCGTCGGGAAGTCACCGCGGCGTTCCCGACCAGTACCGGACCCCATGTTCGAAGAACATCGAACATTGCTCTATGTTTAGTTCCATGATTCTCGAACATCGCCGCAGTGTGGTGCTGCTCGCGCTGATCGCGGCGTTCATGGTCTTCGTCGACGGGACGATCGTCACCATCGCCCTCCCCGAGCTCGCCACCCAGCTCGATGCCTCCCGCCGCGAACTGGAATGGTCGGTCAACGCGTACACGCTGTCGTTCGCCGCGACGATGCTCGCCGCCGGGGCCGTCACCGACGTGCTCGGCGCCAAGCGCACCTTCGTCGCCGGCCTGCTGGTCTTCGGTACGTCCTCCGCGATCTGCACCGCCGCCGGATCGATGGTCGCGCTGGACCTCGCCCGGCTGGCCCAGGGTGCCGGCGCGGCACTGCTGCTGCCCAGCGCGCTGGTGCTGGCGACCGCGTCCGCACCGGACGAACGAGCCCGGCACCGGCTCATCGGCGCCTGGACCGCCGCCGGCGGCGTCGGCATGGCGGCCGGCCCGCTGCTCGGCGGCGTGCTGGTCGCCACCGCCGGCTGGCGCGCGGTCTTCGCGGTCAACGTGGTCATCGCCGTCCCGGCCGTGGCCTGGAGCCTGCGCTCGATGCCCGCCGTACCGCGCCGCGACCGGCGCTTCGACACGGCCGGGATGATCGCCGCGACCGCGCTGATCGGTGGGCTGGTCTTCGCCTGCATCGAGGCGCCGGCACGGGGCTGGTCCAGCCCCACCGTGCTGGCCGCGATGGTCCTGGCGCTGGCCGGACTGGCCGGCTTCGTCCGGGCCGAGCGAACAGTCCGCACCCCGTTGCTGCCGCCCGGGGTGTACACCGATCGCCGCTTCACGGCCAGCACGGGCCAGGGCGCGCTGTTCAACTTCACCTTCTACGGCCTGCTGTTCGCGATGAGCCTGCTGCTCCAGCAGGGGCGCGGGCTCGACCCGCTGCGCAGCGGCCTGCTCTTCCTGCCGCTGACCGGCCTCATCTCGCTCGGCAGCCTGTGCGCGGCGCCGCTCGCCCAGCGACTCGGCCGCCGCGGGGTGCTCTACCTCGGTCAGGCGGGGCTGACCGGCGCCCTGCTCGCGGTCGCCTGGGCGAGCACCGCAGCCGGACTCTGGCCGCTGGTGGCCGCCCTGCTGCCGGCCGGCTTCTTCGCCGGGATGCTGGTACCGACCATGACCGCGCAGTCGATCGCCGCGGTGCCGCCCGACCTGCACGGTGCGGCAGCCGCGGCCTTCAACACGTCCCGGCAGCTCGGCGCCGCGCTCGGGGTCGCCACCTTCGGCCCGCTGCTCGGTTCCCGGCACGACCTCACCGGTGGCTTCGTGACCTGCGTGAGCGTCGGCGCGGCGGCCACCGCGGTCGCGCTGCTGCTGACCATACTGGCGCGCCCGGCGACGGTACCGGCACCGGTCGGCTCCGGCCGGTGACGGACACCCGGCGCCACCGACCGGTTCCGCGCACCGGAGCCGGCGGCCCGGCGCTGGCAGCAGACCACGCCGGGCGGCACCGCCAGCCGGCCCCGGGCACGCGCCCGCGGGACGGCGCGGATCGCCGTCCCGCGGCTGCGGTCAGCCGAGCTGGCCGGCCTGGTAGCTGCCGCCGACCTGGCGGGTGATCACGTTGAGCCGGTTGAACGTGTTGATCAGCGCGATCTGCGCGACCAGCGCCGCCAGCTGCTCCTCGTCGTAGTGCTTGGCCGCGTTCTGCCAGGCGTCCTCGTCGACACCGGCGCCGTCGGCCAGCCGGGTGCCCTGCTCGGCGAGTTCCAGCGCGGCACGCTCGGGCTCGGTGAACACGCTCGCCTCCCGCCAGCAGGCGACCAGGTTCAGCCGTACCGAGGTCTCCCCCGCCGCGATGGCCTCCTTGGTGTGCATGTCGAGGCAGGGTGCGCAGCCGTTGATCTGGCTGGCCCGGATGTCGACCAGGTTCAGCGTCGCCTGCGGTACCGACGATGCGGTGACGGCGCGGTGCGACGCGACCAGGTGCTTGACGAGCTTCGGGCCGAGTTCGGTGGCCATGACGTCGAGTCGAGCCTGCATGGTGATCTCCTCGTATCGGTGCTGCTTCACCTACCCGACGACGCAGCGCCCCGAGAGGTAACACCGAACCGCCGGTGACGGCCGGCGGTTCGCGCGACCGGCCCACGCCGAGGACGGCGGCGGCGCGATCGGGAGGCGCCGCCTCCGCTCTCGGGGTCGATTCCCATCCCCGGCAAAAGGTAATATGCCGGCACTCGGGGACGGGCAGGAGGACCAAGCATGAGAAGGCTCAGAATGGTCATCGGCGCGACCGTCGCGGCCGTGGCAGTGGCCACCGTTGCCAGCGCCGGCCAGGTCTCGGCCGAGAGCGCCAACGGCGACCTCGGCTCGACGAGCGCCACCCGAAGCGCCTCGGTTGCCCGCCCCGCGGCCAGCACCGGCTACTTCAACACCTACACCACCGTCGCGACGCTCGGTAACGCGAACAGTTGCTACGCGGCCGAGGGGTTCGCGGTCGGCTCCAGCTACACCTACGCGGTGAAGATCAACGGCGACGAGAGCAAGGCGGTCATCTACCGCACCAGGATGAGCGACGGCACCACCACGCTGATGAAGAACGGCGACAACGGAACGAGCTACGCCAGCTACCTCGGTCACGCGAACGACGTCGTGCTCAGTTCCAACGACGGCAACTACTACATGTTCGTCGTGACGATGAAGGCCGGCAGCACCAGCGTGGTGAAGCTGAAGTACGTGAGCACCACCTACTACAAGGTGGGCAGCTACACGATCAAGTACAACGGCGTGAACAAGTCCATGTCCGGGGTGAAGATCACCAGCAAGACCGCGAGCACCATCAACTTCCTGTTCAAGAGCGGCCGGACCTTCTACCGGGGCGCCCTGGGTCTGACCGCGACCAGCGGCACCATCAACCTGACCGCCGGCTTCACCCTGGACGTCGCCGACGCGCTGGTGAACGGCAAGACCGTCCCCGACATCACCTCGTACGCGAACCAGGGCTTCGGCTACCACAGCAACACGGTCTATTTTCCGATGACCCACGAGAACGTCAGCGTCGTGCTCGTCTATCGCAACATCTCCAGTGCGAGTGGCACCATCCGGTCGGCCGACGACCTGTCCTTCCGGATCACCTCCAGCGCCTATCCGGATCTCTTCGAGATCGAGAGCGTCGGAATCGGCGCCGGCAGCCACCTCTGGTTCAGCACCAACCGCAGGAAAGCTGCCGGCGACACCGCGCACGACGGCGTGCACTACTTCAACGGCTACACCGCCTGATCGTTCCCCGGCTCCGGCCCGAGCCGCCGTCGCCCCCGGCCGGCCCGGCCGGCCCGACCGGGGCGGTCCGGCAGGTCCGGCGCCCGGTGCCACCGGCCGGGGCGACGGCCGGTGCTACCGGCCGGGGGCGTCGATCGAGGCCAGCAGGGCGGGGTCGTTGACGGAAAGGATCTCGACCAGCCGGCCGTCGGCGACCGTACAGGCCATCACGCCGATCAGCGTGCCGCTCGGCCCGCGTACCACGATGCCGGGCTCGCCGTTGACCAGCGCGCGGCGGGCGTCCACCGCGGCCCGGGCACCGAGCTGGGCGCGCTCGGCGACCTCGGCCGCGCCGCGCCGGACCAGCACCCCGCGGGCGGTGTGCGCCGTCCACCGCACGTCCGGATCGAGTACCCGCAGCAGCCCGTCGAAGTCGCCGGCCCGCGAGGCGGCCAGGAACGCGTCCACGACCTCCCGCTGCCGCTGCCGGTCGTCGCTCGGCCGGGCGGTGCCCTGCACCTTGCGGCGGGCCCGGCTGGCCAGCATCTTCGCCGCGTCCGGGGACCGGTCGAGGACCCGGCCGACCTCGTCGAAGGGCACCGCGAACATGTCGTGCAGCACGAACGCCAGCCGTTCCGCCGGCCCGAGCGTGTCGAGCACCACCAGCAGCGCCAACCCGACGGACTCGGCCAGTACCGCCTCGTCCGCCGGCTGCGCGCCGTCGTCCTCGGTCACCACGAAGTCGGGCAGCTGGTGCTCGTACGACACCTCGGGGTGCGTTCTGCGGGAGCGCAGCAGATCGATGCAGATCCGGCCGACCACGGTGGTCAGCCAGCCGGCCAGGTTGTCGATCGCGGCGGCGTCCTGGCGGTTGAGCCGCAGCCACGCCTCCTGCACGGCATCCTCGGCGTCGCTGCGCGACCCGAGCATCCGGTACGCGACCGCCACCAGCCGTCCCCGCTGCTGTTCGAATGCCGCCGCAAGCGTCTCCGGCCCCGTTGCTGCCATGGTGCTACCTTCCTGCACACGCTCCGTCATGACCATGACGGGTACCGGCCCGCCAGGGTAACGAAGTCGCCGGGGGCGAATCCTTTCCCGGCGCCGGGCGCTCTTGTCCCGGACGGATCGAACGCGGGTCGAGGGCGGCTCGCACGGTGCACGGGAGGCGGCGTTGGCCGGGCCGGGATGGGCAAGCAGGCAGGTGATCGAGGCCGCGCAGGCCGGGGACCTCGACTCGCTCACCGCCGTGGTGCACGGCGCCCACCCGCACGTCCGGCGCTTCGCCCAGCACCTGTGCGCCACCAGCCAGGACGCGGAGGACGCGGCGCAGGAGGCGCTGCTCGTGCTGTACCGCAAGATCGGCACCCTGCGCACCACCGCGGCCCTCACGTCGTGGATGTTCCGGATCGTCCGGAACGAGTGCCTGCGCCGCGCCCGGTCGTGGCGCCGTGAGGTCCCGGCCGAGGCCGCCGACCGGCCCGCGCCGGTCGGATCGGCCGAGGAGGAGGCGCTGGACCGGCTCGACGCCGCGCGGGTCGCCGCGGCGATCCGGGCGCTGCCGGAGACCCAGCGCCGGGTACTGGTGCTGCGCGACGTGCTGGGCCACCCGGGACGCGCGGTCGCCGAGTCGCTCGGGCTGAGTACCGCGGCGATGAAGTCCCAGCTGCACCGGGCGCGTACGGCGGTGCGCCGGGAGCTGCGCGACACCGGCATCGGCGCCGGGCGCGGCTGACCGTACCGATCCGTCGTCGTACCAGGGCCGCCGCCCGCATCTGGTGGCGGACCCCCATCGAGGGAAGGAATCTCGCGATGCTCGCCATCGGATCGCCGGCCCCGGATCTGGAGTTCCAGGACACCACCGGCCGCCCCGTCCGCCTCTCGGACCATCGCGGTCACCCGGTCCTGCTGTACTTCCTGCGGTCCAGTACCTGCCCGGTGTGCAACCGGCACGTCCGGGACCTGGCCGCCAACGCGGCGCGGCTGGCCGACGTCCGCATCCTGCTGGTGGTACCCGAGGACCGCAGCACGGCCGCGGCCTGGCGGGCCCGCCGCGACGTCGGGTTCCCGGTGCTCGTCGGCCGCGGCGACCACCCGCACCAGCGGGTCGGCCTGGGCCGCCGGGTCTTCGGCAGCATCCAGCAGTCCGGCACGGTACTGCTGGACGCGGCCGGTGCGGTTCGGCACGTGCGCGCCGCCACCGTACCGACCGGCGGGTACGACCGGGCCGCCATCCTCGCCGCGGTCGACGCGCTGCGCACCGACACCACCGGGGCGCCGGGCAATGCGGTCTGCTAGAACGGCGGGGTGCACAGCTCCGAGTGGTCCGACCTGCCCCAGCCGGCCCGCGGCATCGCCGAGGCGACCACCGCCGCGGTGGCCGCGGCCGGCGACACCGACGCCGAGTCGTACCAGCTCGCGACGGCGCGGTTGGCCGGCCAGCACGCCGAGCAGGTCGGCATCGTGGCCGGTGAGACGGTGCGGCTGCTGCTGGAGGAGCGGTACCCGGACGGGCTGACCGGCGACGACCTGCGCGCCGTGCTGACCGGGTGCGCCGCCGCGGCCGGCTGGTACCCGGAGTTCGACCCGACCGTGGCGATGACGCTGATCGCCGGCGCGCTGGGCGTGCACGAGGCCGACGGCGAACCGTTGCCGCTGGCCGCCGCCGAGGTGGCCGGGCACGGTCCGCTGCTGATCGCGGAGCTGGCCACCGGGGCGCCGCACCCGCTCGGCAGCTACCTGCGGGCCGCGCTGGCCGAGATCGCCCGTACCGAGACGATGGACTGACGCCGGGCGACCGGCAGCGGTTCAGCGGCGCGACGGCGGGGCCATCGGTACCAGGCCCAGATCGGCGACCTGGCGCCCGCCCCGCCGCGCGTCCTCCCCGCCGGCCAGCACCAGGGTGCGGGCCACCTGGTAGCGGCAGCCGGCGGCCTCGAACGCGGCGGCCGTGCCGAGCAGCCGGTCCCGGTCGCCGGCCAGCAGCGCCGCGGCCCGGTCCACCAGCGCACCGGCCACCGGGTTGCCCGCCACGACCGCGGCGGCCGCAGCCACCCGGTCGGGCGCGGCGGGATCGCCGGCCAGCACCGCCGCCTCGGCGCGCAGCGCCACGTACCAGTGCAGCCAGATCCAGGTGACCCACTTCCACACCTCGGCCGGCTCCGGCGCGGTGCGGTCGGCCGCACCGGCCGGGTCGCCCTCGTGCAGCAACCGCAGCGCGTCGAAGACCGCGCCGTAGCCGTAGGTGTGTTCCGGCGGCGTACCGAGCCGGTCCCGGATCGCCTCCCACTCGCGCCGGCTTGCCTCGTCACCGCGCAGCGCGTGGATGGTCGCCACCGCGGTCGCCGCCGGGCTGTACGCGGCGGCAGCCGGGCTGCCGGCGCGCCGCCAGGCCTCCCGGAACCGGACGCTGCCGGTACCCACCTCGGGCACGTTGCCGGCCAACGCGTCGGCGACCAGCAGCCACCCGGTCGCGCGGTGGCCGACCTCGGCCAGCAGCGGATGCTCGGCCAGCTGCCGGCCCCAGCGGTGCGCGCCGGCCAGGTCACCGACACCCAGGCTGGTCTCGACCGCCATGCCCAGCGCGTCGACCAGCTCGCGCACGCTCTCCGGCGTCACCGGTACCGCGCGCAGCAGCGTGCAGCGCCGCCGCGCCGTGGCCGCGGTACCGAACGTGTCGCCGGCCCAGCTCTGCGCCCCGGTCAGCGCGTCCAGCGCGGCCGACTCGGCGATCGGGTCACCGGTACGGCGGGCCAGCGTCACCGCCCGCTCGGCGGCGGCGATCGTGTCGGTCACCGCGTTGTCGGGCGGCCCCTGGGCAGCGCCGAACGCGTCCGCCAACACCCCCGCCTCGGCCAGCGCCACCGCCGCCCGCGCCGCCGGATCGGCGCCGGCCAGCTGCCGCGCCTCGGCCAGCAGCTCCCGTACCTCCGGCTGCGGCGGCAGCCGCTCGAACTTGGTGGAGAACCGGTACGCGCAGGTCGCCGCGGTCGCCAGGTCCCTGGCCGCGGCCGCGTGATCACCGGCCCGCCGGGCGGCGTCGGCGGCGGCCCGGTGCAGCCGGTACTCGTCGTCGCCGCGGGTGCGGCAGCCCGCCACCGCCGCGGCCCGGCGCAGCATCGGCGCCGCCCGCGCGGGATCGCCGGCCAGCGCCGCCGCCTGCTCGTACCGGTCCTGCGACTCGCCCGTCAGGGTGCGGGTGAACGCCAGCTCCGCGAGCCGGCTGGCCAGCAGGTACGCCTCGGCCCGCAGCTCGGGCCGACCGACCGCCCAGCCGAGCCCGGCCCGCAGCTCGTCGGCCGCCGCGTCGAACCGGGCACGCCAGTCCTCGCCGGCCGTCGCCAGCTCCGCGGCGACCGCCAGGCACCAGCGCAGCTGCCGGGTCCGGGTGCCGGCGTCCTCACCGGCCGCCGCGAGCCGCTCGGTGCCGTACTGCCGGATCGTCTCCGGCGCCCGGTAGCGGGTGCCGGCCGGCGCGACCGACACCACCAGCAGGCTCTGCTCGGCGAGCCGGGCCAGCCCGTCGGCCGCGGCACCGACCTCGACGCCGGCGATGTCGGCCGCTGCGGCCACCGTGAACGGCGCCACGAACACCGACACCCGGCGCAGCAACGCCTGGCCGTCCGGGTCCAGCAGCTGGTGGCTCCAGTCCAGCGCGGCCCGCACCGAACGGTGCCGGTCGTGCGCGCGGGAACCGCCGGCCAGCGCCCGCAGCGGGTCGGCCAGCGCGGCCGTCAACCCGTCCGGCCCGAGCGCCGGCCACCGCGCCGCGGCCAGCTCGATCGCCAGCGCCATCCCGTCCAGCCGACCGCAGATCGCGGCGATCGCGTCCCGTACCGCCGGGTCGGGCCGCGCGCCGGCCGCCGCCGCCCGGTCGAGGAACAGTGCCACCGCCTCCGACTCACCGGCGCCGGACAGCGACAGCGGCGGCACCGGGTACGGGTGCTCGAACGGCACCAGCAGCCGCGCCCGGCTGGTGGCGAGCACCCTGACCTGCGGGCACGCCGCGAGCAGCCGGTCGGCGAAGTCCGCCACCCCGTCGCGTACCTGCTCGCAGTTGTCCAGGACCAGCAGCGCCTGCCGGTCGGCCAACGCCGCGAACACCGACTCGGCCATGCCGCGACCCGGCTGCTCGCCGAGCCCGAGCGCAGCGGCGACCGCAGCGGCCACCATCCGCGGGTCGCCGGTGGGCGCCAGGTCGACGAACCAGACGCCGTCCCGGTACGAACCGGCGACATCGGCCGCGACCGCGAGCGCCAGCCGGGTCTTGCCGACGCCGCCGGCACCGAGCGCGGTGACCTGCCGGTGCGTCGCGATCAGCCCGGCCAGCTCGGCCCGTTCGGCGGCCCGCCCGACGAACGAGGTCGCCGGCGCCGGAAGCGCCGGGCCCCGCCGGGCCGATTCGGCCGCGCGCCGGGCCAGCGCCCGCCGGTCCGGCGCGCCCAGCTTGCGCAACAGCGAGGAGACGTGACTTTCCACGGTACGCACCGAAATGAACAGCCGTGCCCCGATCTCGGCGTTGCTCAGGTGCTCCCCGATCAGCTGCAACACCTCGGTTTCCCGGGCCGAGACCTCCACCGGCGCGCTCACACCGGCCATTGTCCCGTACCGCTCCGTGGCCGATCCGTGCTCAGCACGGATGTGCGTGGCCCGCAACGACGAGAGGCTGGGGGCACGTCACCGATCACCCGCGCGGGACGTGACCCCGAGCATCGCTTCGAGCAGAAAGAGCCTGTCATGACCGCGATTCACAGCCTGACCCTCGACGTCGCAGACCCCGACGCCGCCGCCGCGTTCTACGCCGCCGCGTTCGGCCTGGGCGACCGGATCCGGGTACGGGAGGGGCAGCCGGCCACGACCGGGTTCCGCGGCTTCGCGGTCTCGCTGGTGGTGGCGCAGCCGAGCACCGTGGACAGCCTGGCGGGTACCGCCCTGGACGGCGGCGCCACCGCGCTGAAACCCGCCGCCAGGAGCTTCTGGGGCTACGGCGCGGTGCTGCGCGACCCGTACGGCACGATCTGGAAGATCGCCTCGTCGGCCAAGAAGGACACCGGCCCGGCCAGTCGCGAGGTCGACGACGTGGTGCTGCTGCTCGGCGTCACCGACGTGGCCGCCAGCAAGCGGTACTACGTCGAGCGCGGCCTGCCGGTGACGAAGAGCTACGGCCGCAAGTACGTCGAGTTCGGCACCGCGCCGATCAAGCTGGCGATGTACAGCCGGCGGGCCGCGGCCAAGGACCTCGGCGTCGACGCCGCCGGTAGCGGTGCGCACCGCCTCACCATCGGCGGCGACGCCGGCGGCTTCGCCGACCCGGACGGTTTCGGCTGGGCGGCGGCCACGACCGCCGCACCGGCCCGGGAGCGCTGAACCGCGTCGCCGGCCGGCGCCCGCTCCCGGCGCCGGTGGACCGAACCGGGTCGATCGGACGGCAACCCCTCGATGCCGTCCGATCGACCCGGTTGATGCCGTAACGGGACTTCCTCCGCAGGGAGCGCAACACCTCAGCGCGGCGCCGACTCCAGCACCGGGGCCGTGGACCGCACCCGCGGCACGGCCCGCACCGTCCGGAGCGGGTACCGCCGGGCCAGGTAGATCTCGACCACCACGAGGTTGCCGGCCAGCGCGAGCCACACGCTGGAGCTCGCCACGTCGTGGATCATCGCCAGGGTGTTGCCGTGGTAGATCGGACTGTCGGCGAAGCCGAACACCAGTACCGACATCACCAGCTGCCACGGCCGGGACGCCAGCGAGGCGAGCGTCACCGCGAAGTTGCGGATCATCCACCGCCGGTGGTCGGGATAGCGGCCCCGCACGGCGGCGCGCAGCCCGGCGATCGCGGTGATCGCCCACGCCGCGTCCAGCGCGAGCAGCCCCGCCATGTTGGCGAGCCCGAACGTGCTCAGCAGCGCCACCGGTACCGCGAGCGCCAGCGACGGGAACACCCCGGCGAAGAAGTACGCGCGGCCGACGAACCGGTGCACCCGCGGGTGGGCGCGCCGCAACCACGGCCAGAACTGGACGAACCCGGTCAGGGTAGCGATCGTGGCGGTACCGATGTGCGCGACGAGCAGCCAGTAGTGCACCGGGTCGCCGGCCACCGGTATCCGGCTGGTCCGCATCTCCGGCGGCAGGTAGGCGGACAGCATGTACGACAGGATCAGCAGCCACACCGCCGCGAACGGCACCAGCCACCACACCCGCTGCCGGCGCCGACCTGGCGCCGACGCGGGCCGGATCTCTGCCTGACTCATCGGACTCTCCTCCTCGCTGGGCTGGTCACCACTTTCGTCCGGTTCGGGCCGCAGCACCCTGGCGTCAGCTCCCGGATTCGACCTGGCGCCATCACCCTGGCGGTGACTCCGGCCAGCCCCCTGGCGTGAGCGCCAGGCAAGCGCCGGGTGAGCAACCGGTACTGCGGTTGTCCACAGGGGGACCCGGAACGCGTCCGCATGGCGGAAGCACAGTGCGGCCCCGTAGCGTTGGTCGGCAACAGGACGGATGCCGCCGGCGACGGCGCGACGAAGGAGATGCGTACGTGAGCCTGATCCTCCTGGCCGACGCCAGCACCGGCGGTGGCCTCGCCGGTACGGTCGCCGACTGGGCGACCAAGATCATGGACGTCGCCGGCAGCCCCGGTGCCGGCCTGGCGAACGCGCTGGACAGCATCATCCCGGTGCTGCCGAGCGAGGTGATCCTGCCGCTGGCCGGGTTCGCCGCGAGCCGCGGCAGCATCAACCTGTACGCGGCGCTGGTGTGGACCACGATCGGCTCGATCGTCGGTTCGGTCGTGATGTACTACATCGGCGCGGCGTTCGGCCGGGAGCGGGTGCTGCGCTGGGCCGCGAAGATCCCGCTGGTCCAGGTGCACGAGGTGGAGCGCACCGAGGCGTTCTTCCGCAGGCACGGCAGCAAGGCGGTGTTCTTCGGCCGGTTCATCCCGGTGTTCCGCAGCCTGATCTCGCTGCCGGCCGGGCTGGAACGCATGCCGCTGGCCAAGTTCACCCTGCTGTCCGCCGCCGGCTCGGCGATCTGGAACACGGTGTTCGTCCTGGCCGGCTACTCGCTCGGCGCCAACTGGGCGACGGTCGAGAAGTACGGCAGCTACTTCTCCAAGGCGATCATCGTGCTGATCGTGCTGGCCATCGCGTACTTCGTGATCTCCCGGCTGCTGCGCCGCCGACGCGAGGCCGCCCAGCGGGAAGCCGACGAGCACCCGGGCTTCGGCATGGTGGGCGAGCATCGCGAGGCCGACGAGCACCCCGGCTTCGCCGACTTCGCTCGCGGTGCCGACGCCGGGCCCGGCTTCGCCGGCGGCGCCGGCCATCCGGGCGGATCCAGCTACCCCGACGGCGCCGGTCGCGGCGCCCCGCGGGGAGCCGCCGGCGACGTCGCTGGCGGCGCGGACGTGGCCTTCGGGCCTGGTGGCGCACCGGGCCCCGGCCGAGGCGGCGCTCCGTACCCACCGGGCCGGCCCCGGCATGCCGCGGCGCCCGACCCCGACCCGTACCCCGGCGGGCACGCCGCGGATCCACGGGACGGCAGGCGGCTCGACGAGTCGACCTCGTTCCGGCCCGGCGGGCACGCCGCGGATCCACGGGACGACAGGCGGCTCGACGAGCCGACCTCGTTCCGGCCCGGCGGGCGGCCCGCGGCCGGGCCGGACGGCGGCCGGCACGGCCAGCCGGTGACCGACGCCCGCGACGCGCCCCGCACCGGTGCCGAGGATTCGGAGCCGACGCTGGTGAAGCGGTTCCATGGCACCGTGTACGGCTCCCGGCCCACCGAACCGGGTGGACGGCCATAGCGCCTGCCCGCACGGTCCGCCGCCGGATGGCATCGGGCGCGCTCGCCGGGCGCCAGCCGTGAGCGCCCGCCATGCCGGTGCCGCCGCGCGGCAGCTGACCCGGCCGGCCCGCGCCGTCGCGGCGCTGCTGGTCGGCGCGCTGGCCGTGCCGCCGGAGGCGCTGGCGCTGGTGGTGGCCGGGCTCGCGGTACTGGTCACGTTCGGCCGGCCGGCCCCGCGTCGCGCCATCGCCGGCACGCTGCGCCGGCTGGCCGCCGCCGAACTGTCCCGGGCGGCCCGCTGGCCGGCCACCCGACCGGTACCGCCACCTCCCGCACGCTGCGTCGGCTACCTGGTGGTGCGCCTCGGCCTCGGGCTGCTCGGCGGCGCCGTCCTGGCGCTGTTCGGCGCCGGGCTGGTGACCGGCGCACGGCTGCTGACCGGCTGGCTGACCGGCGACCCGCTGGACGACATCACCCCGTCCTGGCTGATCGTCGGCTACCTGACGATGGGCGGGCTGGTCCTCGCGTTTCTCGCGGTACAAGGCATGATCGCCGTCGCCGCCCTGGACCAGCGGTGGGCGAACCGGACCCGGCGGCCCGGTCGGGCCGCGCTGGAACACCGCATCGACCAGCTGTCGGCCAGCCGGGCCGAGGTGGTCGCCGCCGTCGACGGCGAACGCCGCCGGATCGAACGCGACCTGCACGACGGAGTGCAGCAGCGGCTGGTGGCGCTGGGCATGCTGCTGGGCCGGGCCCGTCGCGCCACCGACCCGGAACGGTCCGGGCAGCTGCTGCGTGCCGCGCACGAGGAGTCCCGTCGGGCGCTGGTGGAGCTGCGCGAGGTGGCGTGGCGGGTGTACCCGTCGGCGCTGGACTCCGCCGGGTTGCCCGCCGCGCTGGAATCGGTCGCCGAACGCGCCGGGCTGCCGGTACGGCTGGATCACCGGCTGCTCGCGCGGCCACCGGCCGGCGTCGAGGCGGCCTGCTATTTCGTGGTGTGCGAGGCGATCACCAACGCGGCCAAGCACGCGGACGCCGCGACCGCGACCGTACGGCTGACCGAGGAGGCCGGCATGATCCGCATCGAGGTGCACGACGACGGGTGCGGCGGCGCCGACCCGGCCGGGCCCGGCCTGTCCGGGCTGGCCCGCCGGCTCGCCGCGGTCGACGGTCGGCTGGCGGTGTGCAGCCCCGCAGGCGGCCCCACCGTGCTCACCGCCGAGATCCCGACCGAGCCCGCGGGGCCGTCGTGCGGGTAGCGCTGGCGGAGGACTCCGCGTTGCTGCGCGAGGGGCTGGTCCGGCTGCTGACCGAGGAGGGCCACCAGGTCGTCGCCGCGGTCGGTGACGCGGACGCGGTGCTCGCCGCGGTCGCCGAGCACCGGCCGCAGGTCACCGTGCTCGACGTACGGATGCCGCCGACGCACACCGACGAGGGACTACGGGCGGCGTTGACGATCCGGCAGCGGTGGCCCGCGGTGGCGGTGCTGGTGCTCTCCCAGTACGTCGAGAAGCGGTACGCCACGCAGCTGCTGAGCGGCGACCCGGCCGGCGTCGGGTACCTGCTCAAGGATCGGGTGGTGGACGTCGACGAGTTCCTCGACGCGCTGGTCCGGGTCGGCTCCGGCGGTACCGCGTTCGACCCGGAGGTGGTGCGCCAGCTGCTGGCCGCCACCACGCACGCCGACCCGCTGTCCCGGCTCACCGAGCGAGAACGCGCCGTGCTGGACCTGATGGCACAGGGACACACCAACGCGTCGATCGGCGGCCAGCTGTTCGTCTCCCGCAGCGCGGTGGAGAAGCACGTCAACTCGATCTTCGCGAAGCTGGAGCTGCCGGGAAGCGGCACCCACAGCCGCCGCATCCTCGCCGTCCTCCGCTATCTGGGCAGCTAGGGTGCGTTCTGGAGCCCCGGGCCGCGGCGGGGGTCAGTGGCTGGGGGCGGTGGCTTCGCGCAGCTCGGGGGCGAGGTCACCGGTCTCGCCGACGGCGGCGGCACGGCGGCCGAACACCACGACGTAGCTCAGGAACGCGGCGAGCGCGAGGACGCCGATGCCGACCCGGATGGCGGTCGGCAGCGGCGACGGGGTCACGAACGCCTCGATCGCGCCGCTGACCGCGAGCACCCCCACCAGCCCGAGGGCCACCACCACACCGGAGCGGGCGGCGCCGGCGAGCGACTGGGTGCGGGTCAGGTACGGTCCCGGCGCCACCCACGACCAGCCGATTCGCAGGCCGGTACCGGCGGCGACGAACACGGCGGTGAGTTCCAGCAGCCCGTGCGGGGCGAGCAGCCCGAAGAACACGTCGGCCCGCCCCGCGCCCAGCATCGCGCCCCCGTCGACCGCCACCACCAGCGCGTTCTGTGCAAGCACCAGCAGCACCGGTACCAGCAGGATGCCGCCAGCCAGGCAGAGCCCGGCGACCAGCGCGTTGTTGGTCCACACCTCGAACGCGAAGTCCTGCCCCGGCGCGGACCGGTAGTAGTTGGCGAAGTCGTGGTCGGCGAGGGCGCGCGCGCCACCGTCGCCGATCAGCGCCCGCAGCGCCTCCGGGTGCGCGACGAACCAGCCGGTCAGCGCGGCGGACACGGCCAGGAACGCCGCCGCGACGCCGCACCACCAGCGCCAGGTGCGGTACACCGCGGCGGGGAAGGTGACGGTGCCGAACCGCAGCGCGTCGCGCGGGTGCACCGAGCGACCGCCGGTGATGGTGGCCCGGGACCGCAGCACCAGCCGGGACAGGTGCGCCACCAGCGCCGGGTCGGGTGCCTGGCTGCGCACCATCGACAGGTGGGTGGCGGTGCGCTGGTAGAGCGCGATCAGCTCGTCCGCCTCCGCGGCGTCCGGGCGGTGCCGGCCGGCGAGCGCCGCGAGCCGGCGCCACTCGTCCCGGTGCTCGGTGACGAAGGCGTCGAGATCCACCCCGGCAGCATACGGTCGCGGCGCCAGCGCGACGCTGCGCCGAGAGCTGGGCCGGCACCGTGGTTGTCCCGGCTGGACGGGATGCCGCAGGATGTGCGGATGGCCGACGGGACGGTGGTGGACGGCGAGGCGGTGGCGGTCGAGTTGCGGCCGGCCCGGCTCGGGTCCCGGATGCTCGGCTTCGTCGTCGACCTGTCGTTGCAGCTGGCGTTCGGGCTGGCGGTGGCGACGGTGGTGGTGCCGCTGACGCTGCCCCGGTCCGCCGCGTTCGGCCGCGGCGTCCTGGTCGTGGCCACCGTTCTGGTCTTCGTCGCCGCGCCGGTGCTGGTGGAGACGCTCACCGGCGGCCGGTCGGTCGGCAAGCTCGCGCTCGGGTTGCGGGTGGTCCGGGTCGACGGCGGGCCGATCGGTTTCCGGCACGCGCTGACCCGGGCGCTGGTCGGGCTCGCGGTGGAGTGGCCGGGCCTGCTGGTACCGCCGGTGAGCTGGCTGCTGTGCCTGGGTGTGATGGTCGGCCAGCGCTCCGGCCGGCGGCTGGGTGATCTTGCCGCCGGCACCCTGGTGGTGCACGAACGCAGCCCGCAGTCGTGGGGGTGGGTGCCGGCGATGCCGGTGGAGCTGGCCGGTTGGGCGCAGCGGCTGGATCTGACCGCGTTGGACGATCAGCTGGCCAACACGGTGCGGCACTACCTGGCCCGCAACCGGCGGATCGGTGAGCCGGCGCGTACCCGGCTCGGGTTGGCGCTGGCCTCCCAGGTGGCGGCGCAGACGACGCCGCCGGCGCCGCCCGGCACGCCGGGCTGGGCGTACCTTGCCGCGGTGGTGGCGGAGCGGCATCGCCGGTCGCTGCACCGGCAGGCGGTGCGCCGCGGCATCGCCGCCCGGATCCTGGCCGAGCCGGCGCCGGATCCGGCGCCCGCGCTGTCCCCGGCGGGGAATGGCGCGCGGGGCGGTCGCGGCTTCACAGTGCCCCCCGTACCGTGAAGCCTCGCCCGCCCCGCGCCTTCACCGTGGTTCGTGCCGCACTCGAACCACCGATTCACGTTCTGTAGTCGTAGCGTTACTGAGAATCATGATGGTGTCAAGCCGGTTCGCTGATCTTCCACCATTTGTTGCGGCCGGCGGCGCGGATTGCCGTACCTGATCGTGACCGTTCCGGCAGCCGGCACTCCCCGGCGCGGGGCGCCGGCACGCCCCGGCATACCCTGCGACCGTGAGCGAGGAAGCGACGCCGCAGGGCGCGACTGTCCACGCCGGGCCGGATGCCACCGGCACCCCGGCCCTCGCCGTGTCGAACCTGGTCAAACGGTTCGGTACTACCACCGCGGTGGACCGGCTCGACCTGACCATGCCCGGCGGTACGGTGCTGGCCCTGCTCGGCCCCAACGGCGCCGGCAAGACCACCACCGTGGAGATCTGCGAGGGATTCCTGCGCCCGGACGGCGGCCGGGTCCGGGTGCTCGGCCTCGACCCGACCCGCGACGGCGCCGCGCTGCGCCCCCGGATCGGCGTGATGCCGCAGGGCGGCGGCGCCTACCCCGGGGTACGTGCCGGCGAAATGTTGCGGCTCGTCGCCTCCTGCGCCGCACACCCGCTCGACCCCGACTGGCTGCTCGACGTGCTCGGCCTGCGGGACGCGCTGCGCACCCCGTACAAGCGGCTGTCCGGCGGGCAGCAGCAGCGGCTGTCGCTGGCCTGCGCCGTGGTCGGCCGCCCCGAGCTGGTGTTCCTGGACGAGCCGACCGCCGGCCTCGATCCGCAGGCCCGACGGCTGGTCTGGGAGCTGGTCGACGCGCTGCGCACCGACGGCGTCGGCGTCCTGCTGACCACGCACCTGATGGACGAGGCGGAGACGCTGGCCGACCGGGTCGTGATCATCGACCATGGCAGCCCGGTCGCCGCAGGTACGCCGGCCGAGCTGACCGCCGAGAGCGGCGGCCGGCAACGGCTCGACTTCCGCGCCACCGCCGGCCTGCCGATCGCCGAGCTGGAGCGGCGGCTGCCGGCCGGCTGCGCCGCCACCGAACCCAGCCCCGGCCGGTACGAGCTGGTCGGCCCGATCGGCCCGACCGAGGTGTCGACGGTGACCGCCTGGTGCGCCGAGCACGACGTGCTGGCGCAGGAGCTGCGGGTCGCGCACCGCAGCCTGGAGGACGTGTTCCTCGACCTCACCGGGCGGGAGCTGCGATGAGTGCCGACCATCCGGGAGCCGCGATGCGGGCCGACAGCCGGTTCACCCCGGGTACCTTCACCCCCGCACCGGGCCGCGGGCGGCTGGTCCGGATGCTCGCCGCGCAGACCGCCACCGAGACCAAGCTGGCCCTGCGCAACGGGGAACAGGTCCTGCTGACCCTGATCATCCCGCTGGCGCTGCTGATCGGGCTCACCGAGCTGCCGATCATCGACGTCGGCCACCCGCGGGTGGACTGGGTGACCCCGCGCGTGCTGGCGCTGGCGATCATGTCCACCGGCTTCACCAGCCAGGCCATCTCGCTCGGTTTCGACCGGCGGTACGGGGTGCTCAAACGGCTCGCCGCCACCGCACTGCCGCGCTGGCTGCTGGTCGCCGGCCGGGTGCTGTCCGGGCTGCTGGTCATCGTCGTGCAGCTGGTGGTGCTCGGCGGGGTGGCCGCGCTGCTCGGCTGGTCGCCGCAGCTGGTCGGCGTCGGCCCGGCGATCGGCCTGCTGGTTCTCGGCGCGCTGTCGTTCGGCGCGCTCGGCGTGCTGCTCGGCGGTTCGCTGCGGGCCGAGGTGGTGCTCGCGGTGGCCAACGCGGTCTGGTTCATCCTGCTGCTCGCCGGCGGCATCGCGGTACCGATGTCCTCGCTGCCCGTCGGCCTCGCCGACGTCGTCGACCTGCTGCCCTCCGGCGCGCTGGCCGGCGGGCTGACCGACACGCTGGCCCGCGGCAGCGACTCGGACGCGGTTCCCTACCTCGTACTGGTCGCCTGGACGGTCGTACCGGCCGCGATCGCCAGCCGCACCACCCGCCTCACCTGACCACCCCGGCCGGCAGCGATGAGTTCTGCCGGCCGGCGCCGTCGATACGGGCATGACCACGATGAGCACCCCGATCCGCACCGGTTACGCCGACGTCGACGGCCTGCACCTCTACTACGAGGAGTACGGCAGCGCCGGCACCCCGCTGGTCCTGCTGCACGGCGGCATGCTGACCATCGACCTCAACTTCGCCGAGCTGATCCCGCGCCTCGCCGCCCGGCACCGCGTGATCGCCGTCGAGCAGCAGGGGCACGGCCGCACCGGCGACATCGACCGGGTCATCTCCCCCGCCAACTCCGCCAGCGACGTCGTCGCGCTGCTCGACCATCTCGGTATCCCGCGCGCCCACGTGCTCGGGCACTCGATGGGCGGTGCGGTCGCGATGGAGCTCGCGGTCAGCCACCCCGACCGGGTGCTGTCGGTGGTGCCGATCTCCATCACCGTGCGCCCGGAGGGGATGCACGCCGACTTCGGCGATCCGGAGGCGATGGCGACCTCGACCCGGATGCCGACCGCGGAGGACATGGCGGCGATGCGCGAGGCGTACACCCGGCTGTCGCCGCACCCGGAGCACTTCGACGAGTTCCTTGGCACCCTGTCCGCGTCGGAGGAGGACCTTCGGGGCTGGACCGACGAGCAGCTCGCCGGGGTCACCGCGCCGGTGCTGTTCGTCATCGGCGACCACGACTTCACCACAATCGAGCACGCTGGTTTCATGGTGCAGAAGACGCCCGGCTCGCAACTGCTGGTCCTGCCGGGTACCACCCACATGCTCGCCACCCATCGCGTCGAGATCCTCGACCCGGTGCTCGGCGCCTTCCTGGACTGAGGAACCGCCCGTGGACGTGACGATGCTGTGCGACGCGGTCGCGGTGTTCCCGGAACCGCTCGACTCGGCGCTGCCCGGCTGGTCGGCCGGCGATGCGGACTGGACCGCGGCCCGCGCACCCGGCAACCACGCACCGGCCGGCTGGGTGCTGCACCTGCACAGCTTCCTGCTCACCGGCGAGGGGCACGCCGCGCTCGTCGACACCGGCGTCGGCCCGGCCGGCGCACCCGGCGCGGACTGGCTCGGTACCGCGGGGCGGCTGCCGGGGCTGCTGGCCGAGGCCGGCGTGGCCCCGGCCGAGATCGACGCCGTGGTGCTGACCCACGTGCATCTCGACCACGCCGGCTGGAACGTCGACGCCGGCGCGCCGCTGTTCCCCCGCGCCGAGTACCTGGTGCAGCGCAGCGAGCTGGACCACGTCGCCGGGACCGGCACGTACCGCCGGCTGCTCGCCCCGGTGTCCCGGGCCGGTCAGCTCCGGGCGGTCGACGGTGCGGCGACGATGCCCGGCGGCTACCGGCTGCTGCCGACACCCGGGCACACGCCCGGGCACCAGAGCGTGCTCACCGACGGCGCCGTGCTGGCCGGCGACGTGCTGGTGCATCCGGCCCAGGCGCACCGGCCGGACCTGCCCTACCGGTACGAGACCGACCCGGGCGCCGCGGCCGGCAGCCGGCGCCGGCTGCTGCGGTACGCGGCGCAGCACCGGGTCCCGCTCGCCCCCGCCCACCTGCGCGATCCGCTGCAGGTGGGTGCCGACCTGACCCCTGCCCCCTACCGGCCGGTGGCGTTGCCCGCCGCGTCCCGCTGCCCGCTGCGGCGGCTGCGCTGATCGATCATCCCGACGGCACCTCGACGCCGTGCCGGACCAGGTCGAGCAGCCGGCGGGCCGAGCCGGTGGTCCCGCCGGCCAGTGCGACCCCGCTGGCCAGTGCCAGCAGGTCGGCCGCGTCGGCGTCGGGGCGGAGCGTACCGGCCCGCAATGCCCGGTCCACCAGCCCGGCGGCGGTTCGGTGCATCGCCGCGTGCCACTGGTCGAACCGCTCGGTGCGGTGGTCGCCGCTGGTCGCCGCGTACGCCAGGTCGCGCTTGGTCGCGACGTGCGTGACGAACTCGCCGAGCCAGTCGAACAGCGCGTCCGCCGGGTCCGCGGTCGTCGGCGCGTCGCCGCGGGCGCACAGCTCGGCCACCTCGTCGGCGTACGCGGCGACGAGCAGGTCACCGCGGGTCGGGAAGTTGCGGTAGAGGGTGGCGTTGCCGACGCCGGCCCGGCGCGCCACCTCGTCCAGCGCCACGTCCGGCCCGACCTCGTCGAACAGCTCCCGGGCGGCGGCGAGCAGCCGTTCGGCGTTGCGGGTCGCGTCGATCCTGCGTCCGGCCACGGTCGCCTCCTGGACAAGTGGGGAACTCCCCAGTACGTTGAAGCGGGGAGTTCCCCGGATAGCTGGGAGTGTAGCCATGCGAGCGAATCACGACGCTGGTGCGTCGTGCCCCGTCGGCCGTCCGACGCGGCAGGAACGCCGATGAGCCTGACCACCGACGACCGGGTCGCCATCACCGACCTGATCAACCTGCACGGGCTGTACGCGGACAGCGGGCAGCTCGACCGGTTCCACGAGCTGTTCACCACCGACGTGGCGTACGACGTCAGCGACGTCGGCGGTGGGGTGCTGCACGGCGTGACGGCGGTCATCGAGGCCGGGTACGCCCTCGGCGACGGCAACCCGGTCGGCCACCACGTCACCAACACGGTGCTCACCGAGCTCGACGACGGCCGGGTCCACGCCTGGTCGAAGGCGATCGCCATGCACGCCGACCGCAGCTGCGGCAGCGCCACCTACGAGGACACCGTGGTGCGCACCGCGGCCGGCTGGCGGATCAGCCACCGTACGGTGCGCGCCCGGCGCGTCCCGCTTCGACGCTGACCGTCAACCCGCGGCTCCGATCCGGACCGGCAGCGACTGCAGGCCGCGCAGCACGAGCCGGTCCCGGCGCACCGCCGGGCCGGCGGCGGCCAGCGCCGGGAACCGGCGTACCAGCCGGGTGAAGGCCACCGTCGCCTCCAGCCGGGCGAGGTTGTTGCCCAGGCAGATGTGCGCGCCCGCACCGAAACTGAGCGGCCGGACGTCGGTCCGGGTCGGGTCGAAGGAGTCCGGGTCCCGGTAGCGGGCCGGGTCCCGGTTGGCGGCGCCGACCAGGACGATCAGGTCGGCGCCCCGCGGTACCGGCCGGCCGGCCACGGTCCGCCCGTCGACCAGCGCGGTCCGGGTCAGCACCTGCACCGGCGACTCGTACCGCAGCACCTCCTCGACGAACCCGGCGACCGCCGCGTCGCCGTCGCCGGCCGTGCTGGCGGCGTGCAGGGCGGCGAGCAGCTCGGGGCGCTCCAGCAGCAGCGAGAGGCCGCTGCCGAGCAGGCTGGTGGTGGTCTCGAAACCGGCCACCAGCAGCAGGATCAGGTTGCCCAGCAGCTCGGCGTCGGAGAGCCGGCCGTCTTCTGCGTCCCGCACCGCGACGAGCGCGCTGATCAGGTCGTCCCGCGGTTCGGCGCGGCGGGCGGCGACCAGCCCGGTGAACCGCCCGGCCAGTTCGGTCGCCGCCGCGGCGGCCGCCTCCGTGGTCGGCCCGGTCAGCTCCAGCACCTCGGTCAGGTCCGCGGCGAGCGGCCGGAGCCGGGTGTGGTCGCGCTCCTCGACGCCGAGCAGCGCGCAGATCACCGTGACCGGCAGCGGGAAGGCGAACCGGTCCATGAAGTCGACCGGCCCACTCCCGGCGGCGAGCGCGTCGAGCAGCTCGTCGACCGCCCGTTCGACCCGCGGGGCGAGCGCGGCGACCCGGCGCGGGGTGAACACCTTCCCGATCAGCGACCGCATCCGCGGGTGGTCCGGCGGGTTGGCGCGCAGGATCGACCGGTTCAGCAGGTCGAGCGGCCCCTCGGCGTCCTGCCCGGTCGCCATCGTGTACAGGCCGAATCCCGGGTCCCGCAGCAGCTGGTCGACGGCCTGGTACCCGGCGACCAGGTACAGCGAGTCGGCGAGCCGGGACACCGGCCCGAGCCGGTGCGCCTCGGCGTAGAGCGGGTACGGGTCGGCGCGGCCGGCGGGCGCGAGCAACCGTTCGACGAGCGTCCCGGCGTCGTCGTTCGGTGCACTCGCCGGGGCTTGCCGGCCGGTACCGGTCCCGCCGGGCGCCGTGGTGTCGCTCGCCGGGTCCGCCGGGGTCGGTGTGCTGGGCGGCGTCTTCGGTTCGGGGTGGGTCACGGCTTCGCACCTCGTCACGGATCGGTGTTCGGCGGCGGCACGCCGCTCGCGTCCGTCCCCAGTTTTTCAATACACAGTGTCTACGTCAAGTCATCTGTCTCGGACCACGCCGTCCTGTACGCTACCGGCATGCCCAGGATCTGGAGCCGGACGATCGAGGCCCATCGCGACGCGGTCCGCGACGCCACGATCGAGGCCACCGCGGCGCTCGTCGCCGAGCGCGGACCGAGCGGTGTCACGATGTCCCAGATCGCCAAGGACACCGGCATCGGCCGCGCCACGCTGTACAAGTACTTCCCGGACGTCGAGTCGATCCTGGTCGCCTGGCACGACCGGCAGGTCGACGCGCAGCTGGCCGAGCTGGTCCGGGTCCGGGACCGCACCGACGGCGCCCGCGAGCGGCTCGACGCGGTCCTGACCGCTTACGCCAGGGCGATCCGGACGGCACACCCGCCCGCCGAACCGGCCGCCGCCCCGCTGCACCGCGGGGCGCACGTCGCCGCCGCGCACCGGCGCCTGCACGAGTTCGTCCGCGAGCTGATCGCCGACGCCGCCGCGGCCGGTGACCTGCCCGGCGGTGCCCACCCCGACGAGCTCGCCGGCTTCTGCCTGCACGCCCTGGAAGCCGTCCGCGGCCGGAACCCGGCGGCGGTACGCCGGCTGGTCCGCGCCACGCTCGCCGGCCTCGACGCGCCGAACCCGCGCGGTGCCCGCCGGCAGCGGGCGGAGCCCGGCGCGTCGGTAGGGGATGGCCGATGACGGCCGGATGAACCCGGCGGGCCCGCTCGTCGCCGGTGCGTACCCGGCGGGACGGGCCCGGGTGCACGGCAGCGGCCGGCTTCGACGCCACCGGCGAGCGCGGGTCGCGGATCACCCGCCGTGCGATGCGGGCCGGCCACGGCGATGAGTGCCGGCCCGGCGCGTCGTCTACCCCGCCGTACGGACACCGACGAGAGAACACGAGGGCCCGGGATGCGCAAGCTCAAGATCATCGAACACGTCTCGCTGGACGGGGTGGTCCAGCACTCCGCCGACGGCGACGACTTCCCGTACCCCGACTGGAACCTGCCGTACCGGACACCCGAGGGCCGGGACGCGGTACTCGCCCTGCACGGCGAGCGCTTCGACCTGGTGCTCGGACGGCACACCTACGACCTCTGGGCCCGGTTCTGGCCCACCGCGCCGGCCAACCCGATGGCGGACCGGATCAACGCCGCCACGAAGTACGTCGCGACGCACCGCCCGGAGAGCCTGCGGTGGGGACCGGTCGAGCCGCTGGGGCCGGACGTGGCCGAGGGCGTGCGCCGGGTCAAGGCGACCGACGGCCCGGACCTGGTGCTCTGCGGCAGTTCCACGCTCGCCTCGACCCTGCTCGGCGACGGGCTGGCGGACGAGGTGCTGCTGATCGTCTACCCGATCGTGTTGGGGACGGGGAAACGCCTCGTCGCGGAGGGCACACCGGCCCGGTCGCTGGAGCTGGCCGACACCAGCACGACGCCCTCCGGTGTCGTACTGAGCCGGTACCGGGTCACCGGGCCGCTGCCGGTCGGATAGCCGGCCGGCGCGCCCGGCAGTTCCGGAGGCGCCGGCGGGACCTTCGGCTCGGCGTTGCCTTCCGTTCGGCCGGTGCGCCCGGCCGCACCGGATGGTGCGCTGGGCACGACGGTCGACGAAAGCAGGCGTGAGATGGCCAGGGTGCGATTCCGGACAGCGGCCCTCGGCGCGCTGGCACTGGCGATCACCGCCCTCGTCGCGCCGCCCCGGCCCGCCGCCGCGGCGGCGGTGGCCGCCCCCGGCACGTACGCCGGGAAGGGCTTCGACACCTGCGCCGCACCGTCGAGCGCGGCGATGCACGCCTGGCTGGCCTCGCCGTACCGGTCGGTCGGCATCTACTTCGGCGGGCCGAACCGCGGGTGCGCGCAACCCAACCTGACCGCCGACTGGGTCGCCACCCAGCAGGCGGCGGGCTGGCACCTGCTGCCGCTGTACATGGGGTTGCAGGCGCCCTGCACCACGTCGAACAAGAAGTACCGGATCGACCCCGCCACGGCGGCCACCCAGGGCCGTTCCTCCGCCGACGACGCGGTGACGGCGGCCCAGGCCATCGGGCTGCCGGCCTCCAGCGCGCTGATCCTGGACATGGAGGCGTACCGCACCGGCGACACCAGCTGCCGCAACGCCGTCCTGTCGTACGTGAGCTCGTTCAACGCCCGGCTGCACACGCGGGGATACTTCGCCGGGTTCTACGGCAGCCTCGGCTCCGGCGTCACCGACCAGGTGTCGGTGTACAACTCGACCAGCCGGGTGCGCGCCGACTACCTCGACTTCGCCCGCTACGACGGGGTCGCGACGCTGTCCAACTCGTCGATCCCCGCCTCGTACTGGTCGCCGCACCGGCGAATCAAGCAGTACCAGGGCGGGCACGCGGAGACCTACGGCGGCGTCACGATGACCATCGACAACGACCTGGTGGACCTCGCTCCGCTGCCGGCCGCCGGGTTCGGCGACGCCACCGGCAACGGCTGGTCGGACCTGATGGCCCGGGACAACACCACCGGCACGCTGTGGCTGTACCCCGGCAACGGCACCAACTTCGGCGGCCGGTCGTCGCTCGGCACCGGGTTCAACGCGATGGACACGATCACCCGGTACGGCGACGTGAACGGCGACGGCCGTCCCGACGTGATCACCCGGCAGACCTCCACCGGGACCCTCTGGCTGTACCCGGGCACCGGCTCCGGGCTGGGCAGCCGGGTCACGCTGGCCACCGGCTTCGGCGGGATGCGCGAGATCACCGCGACCGGCGACCTCAACGGCGACGGCCACCCCGACCTGCTCGCCGTCCAGTCCTCCAACGGCTACCTGTACTTCTATCCGGGCCGCGGGGCCGCCGGGTTCGGCCCGCGCGTCAGCCTCGGCCCCGGCTGGAACGCGATGGGCGACCTGGCGGCGATCGGCGACCTGAACCACGACGGGCGGCCGGACCTGATCGCCCGCCTGAACAGCTCCGGCGACCTGTACTTCTACCCGGGCACCGGGATCGGCTTCGGGCCGAGGGTGCGGATCGGCACCGGCTGGAACGGGATGCGCAACCTGGCCGGGGTGGGCGACTTCAACCGGGACGGCTACCCGGACCTGTTCGCGGTCGAGAAGTCGACGAACCGCCTCTACCTCTACCCCGGCCGCAACGGCAGCTTCGGCACCCGGATCCAGCTCGGCACCGGCTGGAACACGCTGCGACCGCTGCTCTGACCGGCGCGCCGGCCGGTGAATCCGCCACCGGGCTCGGACGGACGCCGCCGGCCGGACCGGGCTCGGACGGACGCCGCCGGCCGGACCGGGCTCGGACGGACGCCGCCGGCCGGACCGGGCTCGGACGGACGCCGCCGGCCGGACCGGGCTCGGACGGACGCCGCCGGCCGGACCGGGCTCAGGCGGTCGTCGCCTGGAACACCTCGCCGTACCCGGAGAGCTGCACGGTGCGGCGGTCGGCCGCGACGAACGCCGCCTCGCCCGGCCCCAGCGACAGCTCGGCCGCACCGTCGTCGGCGAGCACCCGGCCGGACACGCAGAACAGCACCCGCGGCCCGTCCGCGGCCAGCTCCACCCGGCGGTGCGGGCCGCCCACCCGGGCCACCGACAGCGCGAACTCCGCGACGCCCGGCAGCAGTTGCGGGTAGCTGTCCAGCCCGCCGGCGACCGGGACCGGGTCGGCGATCGGCGGCGGCGCCGGCTCGTACCGCAGCAACCGGAGCAGTTCCGGCACGTCGACGTGCTTGGGGGTCAGGCCGCCCCGCAACACGTTGTCGCTGGCGGCCATCAGCTCCACGCCGACACCGGCCAGGTAGGCGTGCAGGCAGCCGGCCGGCGCGTACAGCGCCTGCCCCGGCCGCAGCCGCACCTGGTTGAGCAGCACCGCGACCAGCACCCCGGGGTCACCCGGATGCCGGCGCGCCAGCTCCACCATCAGCCGGTACCCGGGCGCCGCACCGGTCCGGCCGGACGCGGCGCGCACCGCCTCCTCGACGGTACGCACCGGCACCGCGAGCAGCGCGGCGACCGCGGCCCGGAGCCCGTCGGCGGCCTCGTCCGAGCGCAGCGCCGACACCACCGGCTCCAGCGCCGGTACGGCCAGCCCCGCGAGCAGTTCCGCCGACCGCTGCGGCGGCGCGAACCCGCACAGCGCGTCGAAGTCGGTCAGCGCGACGATCATCTCGGGCTTGTGGTACGGATCCTTGTAGTTGCGCTCCGGCGCGGTCAACGGCACCCCGGCGGCGCTCTCCGCGTCGAAGCCGGCGCGTGCCTGGTCGGAGTTCGGGTGCACCTGCAGCGACAGCGGCTGGTCCGCGGCGAGCAGCTTGAGCAGGAACGGCAGCCGCTCGAACCGGCGCGCCGGGCCGAGCGTGCCGACCGGGTCGTCGGCGATCACGTCCACCAGCGACCGACCATCGTCCACTGTGGATGGTGCTGCCGGGTGCGCGCCGAGCCACAGCTCCGCCTCCGGCGTCCCGGACGGCACCGGCCGCCCCTGGATCGCGGCGATCGCAGCACGCGACCCCCACGCGTACGGCTGGATCCGGCCGGTCAGTGCGCGCATGTTCGGCTCCCTCGACCCGACGCCACCCGGCGTCAGGACTGCTTCGGCTGCTGGACGGCGGCCGCCCGGTACAGGTCCGGTTCGATGTAGATGACGTGCGCGATCGGCACCGCGGCGCGGATCCGGGCCTCGATCGCGTCGATGCCGCGGGCCACCTCCTGCGCGGTGTCGTCGTGGTGCACCGCCACCTTCACCGCCACCAGCAGCTCCTCCGGACCGAGGTGCATGGTGCGCATGTGGATGATGCGTTCGGCCTCCGGCCCGTCCAGCACCGCCGCCTCGATCGCCCGCACGTTCGCCACCGTGGCCGACTCGCCCAGCAGCAGGCTCTTGGTCTCCACCGCCAGCGTGGCGGCGACACACACCAGCAGCGCACCGATCGCGAGAGTACCGATGCCGTCGAACACGCCGTTGCCGGTCAGCAACGTCAGCCCGACCCCGAACAACGCGAACACCAGGCCGATCAGCGCCGCCGAGTCCTCCAACAGCACCACCGGCAGCTCCGGGTTCTTCGCCCGCCGGATGTAGCCGAGGAAACCCACCTTGCGCCGCGCGTCCGCCGACTCCTTGAGCGCGGTACGGAACGAGTTGCCCTCCAGCACGATGCCCACCAGCAGCACCACGATCGGCACCCACTGCCAGGAGTGGATCGCCTCCGGGTGGATCACCTTGTGATAGCCCTCGTACAGCGCGAACAGGCCGCCGACCGCGAACAGCACGATCGCCACGATGAACCCGTAGATGTAGCGCTCCCGGCCGTAGCCGAACGGGTGCTCCGGGTCCGGGTTGCGCCGCGCCCGCTTCCCACCGACCAGCAGCAGCACCTGGTTGCCCGAGTCGGCGACCGAGTGGATCGACTCGGCCAGCATCGACGACGACTGGGTCAGCAGGAACGCGAGGAACTTCACCACCGCGATGCCCAGGTTCGCGGCCAGCGCCGCCAACACCGCCTTGGTACCGCCGGACGAACTCACGAGCTGCCTCTCATCGGGGGACGGGTCATGGGGTCACGAAATCCTTCATCTCCGAGACCGCCGGCACCGCCATCGGGTCGAACCCGTGCGCCAGCGCGAGATAGACCGACGCGAAGTCGGGCACCGCGGTCAGCGACGCCAGCCGCTCCAACGGCGACGCCCCCTCGGCGCGCAGCACCGTGCAGCGCACCCCGCGCCGCTCCGCCAGCGACTGCACCGCCTCGGCGCGGCGGCTCTCCACCGCCGGCGGCTCGTCCCCGTCACTGTCCTCCGCCGGGGTACCGGACTCGAAACCGTCGTCGCGCAGGATCACCAGCCGCAGCCGGGTACCACCGTCGCCCGGCTCGTCGGCGAAGATGTCGCGCTGCGACTCGGCCAGCGCGCCGAACACGCCGTCGAGCAGCCCGACGCTGCCACGGCCGGCCTCCAGCAGCGAGTCCGCCACCGACGGGTACCGCGCGTTCGCGGCCAGCATCTCGGCGAACCGGCCGGCGGCCACCGCCGCGAGCGGGGTCGAACCCCAGACCACCGGCAGCGAACCGGCCAGGTCCAGCGCCAGCGCCTTCGCCGGGTTGGTGAACGCGTCGTTGCCGACCTTGCAGCGTTCCGCGTCGTCGTCCAGCCGGGTCGCCGCCTCGGCCAGGTCCGCCTCCGCCATCCGCAGCAGCCCCAGCGCCCGGCCGGCCAGCAGCACCGGTACGGTCAGCGCCCACAAGCTGGCGCGCGCCGGCGCCCGCCGTGGCACCGCGATGAACGGCGCGCGGGCCCGCTCCGCGACCGCCGCCAGCTCCGATCCGGGGGCGCCGATCGCCACCAGCCGGGCGCCGCGCCGCGCCGCCGCATCCGCCGCCGCCAGCGCCTCCGGGCTGCGGCCGGACGCGGAGACCGCCAGTACCGTGTCCGCCGCGCCGACCCAGCCGGGCACCCCGGCGCTGCGGTGCGACACCACCGGCACCGGGCAGCGCGGCCCGGCCACCGCGGCCAGCACGTCACCGGTGCGTGCGGCGGTGCCGGCGCCGGCCACCACCAGCGACCGCGGCCGGCCCTCGTCGGCCAGCGAGGCCAGGTCGGCCTCGGCCGCGAGCGACATCGCCTCCCGGATCTGCGGGCCGCCCGACGCGATCGCCCGCAGCATGAACCCCGGGTCCGCGGCGTCGATGCGGGCCGGGTCGTCCAGCAGCGCCTCGTCGACGTCGCGGTGGCCGCTGACGCCCTCCGTACCCGGCTCGGTCACGACTCGGACTCGGCGGGGCCGCCGTGCGCCTCGTCCAGCAGCAGCACCGGGATCCCGTCCACCACGTCGAACACCCGGTGGCACTCGGTGCAGGTCAGAGTCTGCGCCGCCGCGTCGTACGTCAGCGGCGCGTGATGCTCGTCCGGGCACGCCAGGATCGACAGCAGCTCATCGTCCAGCACCGCCGGGGTCTCGGACATGACGCTCACCTCCCGTTCTCCGCGCCGGCACCGCCGGCTGCTCCTCGTCGCCGGCACCGGCCGGCTGGTCGTTCCCACCGGCACCGCCGGTTGCTTCTCGTCGCCGCTCCCCCGCCGGCACCGCCGGCGGACCATCGCCTCCGGATCGCGGGCTGCCGTTCGGCACGGCGCCGTCTGCGGTCGCCGGGCTCAGCCGCGGACGACGGCCAGCACCTCGTCGCGCAGCTGGGCCATCCGCTGCTCGTCGCGCGCCTCCACGTTGAGCCGCAGCAGCGGCTCGGTGTTCGAGGCCCGCAGGTTGAACCAGGACCCGTCGTCGAACTGCGCGGTCAGCCCGTCCAGCTCGTCCAGATCCGCGTCGGCGAACCGCGCCTTGACGGCCGCCACCCGGGCGGCCTGATCGTCCACGGTCGAGTTCACCTCGCCGGACGCCACGTACCGGCTGAACTCGCCGACCAGCTCGGACAGCGGCCGCTCCTGGCCACCGAGCGCGGCCAGCACGTGCATCGCGGCGAGCATCCCGGTGTCGGCGAACCAGAAGTCCTTGAAGTAGTAGTGCGCCGAGTGCTCGCCGCCGAACACCGCGCCGGTCTTCGCCATCTCCGCCTTGATGAACGAGTGCCCGACCCGAGTACGCACCGGCACCCCACCGTGCTCACGCACGATCTCCGGTACCGCGTGCGACACGATCAGGTTGTGGATGATCGTCGCGCCCGGCACCTTCGCCAGCTCCCGGGTCGCCACCAGCGCGGTGATCGCCGACGGCGCGACCGGCTCACCGCGCTCGTCGACCACGAAGCACCGGTCCGCGTCGCCGTCGAACGCCAGCCCGATGTCGGCGCCGACCTCGCGCACCCTGGCCTGCAGGTCGACGATGTTCTTCGGCTCCAGCGGGTTCGCCTCGTGGTTCGGGAACGAGCCGTCCAGCTCGAAGTACATCGGGACGATGTCCAGCGGCAGCGCCGGCAACTTCTCGTCGCCGAGCACCGTCGGCACGCTGTAGCCACCCATCCCGTTCCCGGCGTCCACGACGACCTTCAGCGGCCGGATGCCGGACAGGTCGACCAGCGACCGCAGGTGCTTCGCGTAGTCGGTCAGCAGGTCGCGCTTCGTCACGCTGCCGGTCGTCGCGGCCGGCGCCGGCGGCTCGGCGACGAACTGCTGTGCCAGCTCACGGATCTCCGCCAGCCCGGTCTCCTGGCCGATCGGCCGGGCACCCGCGCGGCACATCTTGATGCCGTTGTACCGCGCCGGGTTGTGGCTGGCGGTGAACATCGCGCCGGGCAGGTCCAGCGCACCGGAGGCGTAGTAGAGCATGTCGGTCGGGCCGAGCCCGGCGTCCACCACGTCGGCTCCCTGGCTCGTCGCGCCCTCCGCGAACGCGGCCACCAGCTGCGGCGACGAGGTACGCATGTCGTGCGCGACCACGATCCGGTCCGCCCCGGTGACCCGGACGAACGCCGCACCCACCGCCCGCGCGACCCGGTCGTCGAGCTGGTCGGGCACCACACCGCGCACGTCGTACGCCTTGACGATCTCGGTCAGGTCCACCGCACGCTCCCGTCCGTCCTCCAGTCGGATGCCCCGAAGGGTACCGACCCGGGCCGGTCGGCCACGACGTGGTGTGCGACGACGACCCCCGAATCCGCCGGGACCACCCTGGTCAGCCGGCGGCCACCGGAATGTGCCGGTACTCGTCGAGCGGGCGCAGCGCGACCCGCTCGGCGCCGAGCGCCGCCGCCATCCGGCGGGCCGCACCGTCGACCGGGGCGCCCTCGGTGGCGGCCAGGTGATCGAACCAGAAGCGGCGCACCGGCTCGGCGTCGACCGCCCGCTCCCCCCGCCGGTACTCCTGCTCGACGTGCAGCGCGACCAGCAGCATCCCGTACGCCCGGTCCTCGTCGGAGCGCAACGCCGGCTGGAAGTACGGCAGGTCCAGCGCGCTCGCCCCGTACCGCTGGTAGAACCGCAGCCGGCCGACCGGGTCACCGTGCGCCAGCGAGGCCCGGTGCCGGTCGGGCCGCTCCACCTCGGCGAGCACCAGGCACGGCCGGTACCGCTCCGACCAGGTGCGGGTCGCTTCCTCCAGCAGTTGACCGCCGACCCCACGACCGCGGCTGCCCGGCCGTGCCGCGAGGTAGCCGAGCAGCACCACCCGGGCCGGCTCGTACCACTCGCCGACCGCCGCACCCCACGGCAGGCCGGTCGCGTCCAGCGCGACGGTCAGCGTGGCCCGGCCCGCCGTGATCGCGTCCCGCAGCCCGGCCAGCGAGACCAGCTCCGCGGGCGGGAACGAGGGCTGCAGGATGTCCGTGTACACCGCGTCGACGAGCGGACCGGTGCGCCGCACCTCGATGACCGTCAGCGGGGCGGGTTGGATGCTCATCGGCGTTCCTCCTGCGTCGGAACACCGACGAGGCACCACGCACCGCACCCCTGATTCGCTCGCTCGCGCACACTCATCGGCGTTCCTCCTGCGTCGGAACACCGACGAGGCACCACGCACCGCACCCCTGATTCGCTCGCTCGCGCTCGCTCATGGGTTCAGCGTGGCACGAACCCGGGCCGTCCGGGCAGCCCCGTCACCCGGACATTTCCGGCCGCCGCCGGCACCGGCCACTCAGGCCGGTGGTGGGATGACCCGCAGATGCCCCCGTCGCCCCACCTCGCGCCCGTCGTCCCGCTCCGGCTCCTCCCGCCGGACCGGCCGGCCCGCCTCGCGCACCGCCTCGGCCAGCGCGACCAGATCGTCCGTGGTGGGTGCCGGTGCCTCGAACTCGCCCTCGTGCCGGACCAGGTCCCAGCCACGCGGCGCGGTCAGCCGCAGCGCGTGCTGCTCGCACAGGTCGTACGAATGGGGCTCGGCGAAGGCCGCGAGCGGGCCGACGACCGCGGTGGAGTCCGCGTAGACGTAGGTCAGCGTCGCGACGGCCGGGTTCGGGCAGCCGGTTCGGGTGCAACGCCGTGGAGACCTCACGACCGATCACGTTAACGCCCGGCGCTGCGTCGTTCGTCCGGTTGGGCCTCGACACGCCGAGCGACAATGCACGCCGGCTCGGGCCACCCGACTCCGCACACCGTCCGACCCCGACCGGCCCGCCGCCGCGCCGGGTCCGGCGCCGAACCACCGGCCCCGCGGGCCGCGGAACGACCGGGCGGCCGGCCGCTCTGCCACCCGGCGGGGTCGGCGCATTACGCTGGCTGCGTGAGTACGCGACCACGAACCAGCCGGCCCGCCGGTCCGCATCGAGACCGGCGCGGGCGCGGCCTGCGCGGGCGGCTGGTGCCGGCATCGCTGCCGCTGTCGCGCACCCGGGCCCAGCTGTTCGACGAGATGGTCCGAGACGCCGTCGAGCTGCTCGATCACCGGTTCACCCAGGAACTGAGCGGCGTCGAGTTCGCCGTCGAGGACGTGCCACCCGCGCTGAACGTCTACGACGCCGACGTGCTCGAGGACGGCGAGGTGCCGATCGCCCGGCTGCTGCCCGGCCGGGCCGGCGGGTCCGGCAGCGTCCCGCCGCGCATCGTGCTGTACCGCCGGCCGCTGGAACTGCGCGCCGTCGACCGGGAGGACCTGGCCGATCTGGTCAAGGACGTGATCGTCGAGCAGGTGGCGAACCTGCTCGGCCTCGACCCCGAAGACGTCGACCCGGACTGACCGCGGGAATCGCGCCCTTCGGATCACGCCCGGATGCTCGGACCACCCGGATACGGCAAGGCCCGGTGTGGCGCCCCCGCCATCACCGGGCCTTTGCAGCTCGCCGGAGTCGGCCTCAACCGACCCGACGCTTCAACTTTCGCCGTTCGCGTTCGGACAATCCGCCCCAGATGCCGAACCGCTCGTCCTTGCCCAATGCGTATTCCAAGCACTCCGCCTGCACCTCGCAGCGCGAGCAGATGCGCTTCGCTTCCCGGGTCGACCCCCCTTTTCCGGGAAGAACGCCTCCGGGTCGGTCTGCGCGCACAAGGCCCGCTCCTGCCACTCCGGTGCGTCCTCCATCAGGTCGGCCACCGTCTCCCGGCCGTCCATCTACGTGCCTCCTAGCTCCGCGCATCGGCCACGATCACCGATGCTCACCCCCCACGCGGAAGGCCCCGTTCAGTTGTTGCTCGCGGACGTCTGCCGCCGGACGCGGCGCCGCGTCCTGCCTCGGCACCGGGCCCACCAATGTCCGCACCCAAAATTACACGCGTGTAATGCGTGCGTCGTCAAGCCGAACCTGATAAATAGGCCCGTTCGGCGTGCGTTTCGTGCGGACCGGCAGGAACGGGGGTAGGAGCGGCAACCAGACTACCCAGCTCCGGTCGTTTCCGGACGAGATTCGCCGACCTCGCGGAGCGGTGCGAACGGTCGGGCCGGAGCACCGGGCTGCGGCCGGCCACGAACGGCCCGCAGCCACACCCGGGCGTCCTCTCGGGCCGGCAACGACCGTGGCCCGGCCGATTTCGGCCGGGCCACGAACGTTCGGTGGCGGGCGGCTCGCGCCGACCCGCCGGGTGTCACTGGTTCTGCTGACGCTGCCGCATCTCCGGCGTGATCAGCTGGGTGCGCTGACCCTCGTCCGGGTTCTCCGGCTCCGCCGGCTCGGCCTGCTGCTGCCAGTTGCCGGCGGCCGGGGTGGTCGGCCACGCGGCCGTCGCCGGGCCCTGCGCGGCCGGCGGCTGCTGGGCCTGCTGGGCCTGCTGGCCCTGCTGCCCGGCCGGCCAGGACGCGCCGCCGGCCTGGTTCGGCCAGCCGTACCCACCCTGCTGCGCCTGCTGCTGGGCCTGGCCCGCACCGGAGGTCGGCGCGGCGGCGCCCGAGGTCGGTGCGCCGGCACCCGAGGTCGGGGCCGCGGCGCCGTACTGCTGCTGGCCGTAACCGGCCTGCTGCCCGTAGCCGGCCTGCTGCCCGTACCCGGCCTGGGCCTGCTGGCCGTACGCCTGCTGGCCGTACTGGGCGGCACCCTGCTGCTGGGCCGCCTGCTGCTGAGCGGCCTGCTGCGCGGCCTGCTGCTGGGCCGCCTGCTGCGCGGCCGGGTCGGCCGCCTGCTGCGCCTGCCCGTACTGGGCGGCCTGGGCCTGCTGCTGCGCGTACTGCTGCTGGGCCTGGCCGTACTGCTGCTGGCCATAGCCCTGCTGCGGATAACCCTGCTGGCCGTAGCCGGCCTGCCCGTACTGGCCGAAGGCGGCCGGCTTGGGCGCCGACAGCCCACGGAACACCAGGAACGTCACCAGGCCGCCGGCGCCGCCCAGGGCGAGCAGCGCGAGGTCGCCCAGCAGGATGCCGGCCGCGTCACCGATGCCCGCGTACGCCCCGGTGTTGGTGAAGTTGTGGTAGGCGCCGGCGATCGTGCCGATCAGGCCGAGCAGCAGCATCACGCCGTACTCGATCAGCGCGATCAGGGTGATGATCTTCGCCTGCGCGAGCATCGGCCGCCAGTGGCTGACCAACAGCACTGCGAGCACCGGCGGCAGCACGGTCGCCCAGTCGAGGAAGCCGGAGACGCCACTGCCGGCTCGGATGCTGAACGAGGCCTGGTCGGTCGGGACCAGCTGGATGATGTTCGCCAGCAGCAGCAGGGCAGCGGCGCCGAGCAGAATGAACGCGGCGATGAGCCGGATGGGTTTCGTGTACTGACTGGCCGTCGGGTCCTTCTCGTCGGCCGCCGTCTGGGTTGTCACAGCTCCCCCTTCGGGTAGCACAGCGCAGTGGTTTCGTGGGCATCCATGTCCCGACGAGACTAACCGCGGCGCGCCCCCCGTGGTATCACGCGGTACCCAGCATGGCCAGCGCGCCGCACGCCGGCGCCACCCGGACGGTAGCGGGATGCTCGCGGACCGGTCGAGCCCGCAGGTCCGGACCGCGCCGAGCCGGCACCCGGGGCATGCGGGAGGATTGTCGGCATGCGCATCGTGGTACTCGCGGGTGGCATCGGTGGCGCCCGGTTCCTGGCGGGGGTGCGCGCCTTCGCCACGGCCGGCGGCCACGAGGTCACCGCGATCGTCAACACCGGCGACGACGTCACCCTGCACGGCGTCCGGATCTGCCCCGACCTGGACAGCGTGATGTACGCGCTGGGTGGCGGCGCCGACCCGGATCGCGGCTGGGGCCGGGCCGGCGAGACCTGGGCCGTGCGGGACGAGCTGGCCGCCTACGGCGCCGAGCCGACCTGGTTCGGCCTCGGTGACCGGGACCTCGCCACCCACCTGATCCGGACCCGGATGCTCGCCGCCGGCTACCCGCTGTCGGCGGTGACCGAGGCGCTGTGCGCCCGCTGGCAGCCCGGCATCCGGCTGCTGCCGGCCACCGACGACCGGATGGAGACGCACGTGGTCGCCACCGTCGAGGGCGAGGCGGCACCGCGGGCACTGCACTTCCAGGAGTGGTGGGTGCGCTACCACGCCGAGCCGCCGGCGCAGCGGTTCGTGTTCGTCGACGCGGAGCAGGCCAAGCCGGCCGCCGGAGTACTGGACGCGCTCGCCGCCGCCGACGTCGTGCTGCTCGCACCGAGCAACCCGGTGGTCAGCATCGGCCCGATTCTCGCCGTACCGGGACTGCGCGACGCCCTGGTCGCCGGCACCGCCCCGGTCGTCGGGATCGCGCCGATCATCGGCGGCGCCCCGGTGCGCGGCATGGCCGACAAGTGCCTGACCGCGATCGGCGTCGAGGTCAGCGCCGCCGGGGTGGGCCGGATGTTCGGCGCGGCCGGCGACGGCGGCCTGCTGTCCGGCTGGCTGGTCGACCCGGTCGACGCCGCCACGACGGTACCGGGGGTGCGGGTGCTGGCCCGCCCGCTGCTGATGACCGACGAGGCGGAGACCGCCGCCATCGTCACCGACGCGATCGGCCTGGCCGATGCCTGAGCGAGCGACACCGGACGCCACCGCCCACCAGCCCGGCGCGACGGCACCGGGACGCGACGAACACGAGACCGGCAGGCCGGCATCGGGCGGCGACGAGCACCGGGCTGGCGTGACCGTGCCGGCGCGGATCGAGGTACTGCCGCTGGTCGGGATCGGGGAGGTCACGCCCGGCGACGACCTGGCGGCGTTGATCGGCAAGCTCGGCGCGGACCTGCGGGACGACGACATCCTGGTGGTCACCAGCAAGATCGTCAGCAAGGCGGAGGGCCGGCTGGTCCCCGCGCCGGCCGACCCGGAGGCCCGGGAAGCCGCCCGGCAGCGGGCGGTCACCGCGGAGACGGTCCGGGTGGTCGCCACCCGCGGCCGGACCCGGATCGTGCAGACCCGGCACGGCCTGGTGCTCGCCGCCGCCGGCGTCGACGCGTCCAACGTGGACACCACGCAGCTGGTACTGCTGCCGGTCGACCCGGACGCCTCGGCCCGCGCGCTGCGGGCCGAGCTCGCCGCCCGGCTCGGCATCCGGGTCGCGGTGGTGATCACCGACACGATGGGCCGCACCTGGCGCAACGGGCAGACCGACGTGGCGATCGGCGCCGCCGGGCTGGCACCGCTGCGGGACCACCGCGGCCAGACCGACCCTTACGGCAACGACCTGTCGGTGACCGCCGCCGCGGTGATCGACGAGCTCGCCGCCGCCGCGGACCTGGTCAAGGGCAAGACGTCCGGCGTGCCGGTCGCGGTGGTACGCGGGCTGGGCCCGGTCGCCGCCGACGACGGCCCCGGCGCCGCCGCGCTGGTACGCCCGTCGGCCGAGGACATGTTCTCGCTGGGCACCGCGGAGGCGCTGGCCGCCGGCCGGCGCGAGGTGCTCGCCGTCCGGCTCGCCGCCGGCGAGCTGTCCGACGACCCCGTCCCGGACGCCCCGGTACGCCGTGCCGTCGCCGTCATGCGCGGCCAGGCCAGCGAACCGGGCCTCTGGCGGTACGTGCGGGTCAGCTCCCCGGCCGCGCGCCGGGCACTGACCGACCTGCTGCCCGGCGAGATCGACACCGACCTGGTGACGCGCGCGCCGGTGCTGCTGGTGGCGTTCCGCACCGAAGCGTTGGGCGCGTTCGACCTGGACGACGAGGATCCGGAGACGATCGCCGCGGTCATGCGGCAGATGGACGGGATCGCCTGCGCCGCCGACGCGCTGGCCGCCGAGGGCCTGGTGCACGTGATGGTCACGCCCGGCCTGATCGACCCGCCGGATCCGGTGGCGCTGGGCGCCGCCCTCGGCGTACCGGCGAGCTGGCAGTTCCTGGGCGCCACCGCCGCCGGGTACCCGGCACGCCCGGTCGTGCCGGCCGACGACGACCCGGGCGACGCCTACCTGGAGCGGTGATGACCGAGCTGTACGACGATGCGGTACGGGTGGTGTCGGGCTGGCGCACGGGCGAGTCGCGGGCGCGCAGCCTGGCGCTGCTGGACGCGGGGCCGGTGGCGCTCACCCGCGGGTACGACCCGGGGCACGTCACGGCCAGCGCGCTGGTCGTCTCGGCCGACCTGAGCCGGGTGCTGCTGTGCCTGCACGGCAAGTTCCACCGCTGGGTACAGCTGGGTGGGCACGTCGAGGCGGACGACCCGTCGATCGCCGCCGCCGCGCTGCGGGAGGCGACCGAGGAGTCCGGCATCGCCGGGCTGCGGCTGCATCCGGAGCCGATCGACCTGGACATCCATCCGGTGCGCTGCGCCGGCCGCGACTCGTACCACCACGACGTGCGCTACGCGGTGCTCGCGCCGCCCGACGCCCGCGAGCGGGTCAGCGCCGAGTCCGACGCGCTCGGCTGGTTCCGCCCGGACGAGCTGCCGACCCCGCTCGCCTCCGCCACCGAGCACCTGATCGCCCCGGCCCTCGCCGCGTTCCGCTGACCCAGTACCCGCCCGCCAGACCCCGGCGGGCGGGTACTGATTGACTCGGACCCATGCGTGCCGACGACGGTGTGGAACTCGTCGTCCGCCGGAGTGGATCCGCCGCGGACGCGACCCTGGTGCAGCTCAGCGGTGGACCCGGCTGCGTCAACTACCTTCCCGACCTCGGCCCGGAGGCACCGGTACGGGCACTGTCGCCGGAGCCGCGCGGCGTCGGGTCGAGTGGTGGCGGGCCGCATGGCATCGCCCGGGCCATGGCCGACCTGGAGGATCTGCGCCGCACGGTGGGCACCGAACGCTGGCTCGTGCTCGGTCACTCCTTCGGCGCGGATCTGGCATTGGCGTATGCCGTCGAGTACCCGGGCTCGGTGGCCGGCGTGCTGGCGGTCTGCGGCACCGGGATCCAGAACGACCGGGACTGGAAGGCGGCCTACGAGGCGGGGCGAGCCGCCGAGCCGGCCGTCGACATCGAGTACGACGAGGCCGTGCATCGCAGCCTGACCAGCAGTTGGCGGCGCTGGATCAAGCGCCCGGACCTGCTGGCGCGGCTGAGCCGCCTGCCGGTACCGGTCCGGTTCGTGCTGGCTGGCGGGGACGTCCGGCCGTCCTGGCCGATCGAGCAACTCGCTGCGCTGACCCCGGATGGATCGCTGCACCGGGTACCGGCGGTGCCGCACGACTTCTGGCACACCCACCCGGGTGTCTGGCGACGGCTGGTGGCCGAGTACCTCGCCGTCACCGCCGCTGGCCGGGGAGCAGGGCGGCCATGCCGGTGAGGATGAGCTGTAGACCCTCGTCGAAGGCGGCGTCGGTGTCCGGGTCGAACATGTCGCCGATGGTCGCGGCGGTGAGCGGGAACCTCGTCGCGTCGATGCTCTGCGCGATGCGTTCCGGGATGTAGGGGTTCTCCGGGTACGCCTCGCCGACCCGCGCCTGCTCCTCGATGGTGAACCCGATCGTGTAGTGCAGCAGCGTCGGGAAGGCCCGGGCCGCCTGCCGGGTGCCGAAGCCGGCCGCGGTCAGGGTGTGCAGGGTCAGCTCGATCACCCCGTGCACCGCCGGGTGGGACACGTCGGTACCGGCGAGCACCCGGGCGCCGTCGCGGTGTCGGAGCAGCTCGCGGCGTAGCCGCCGGACCACGTCGGCGGACCACTGCATCCAGTCGACGCCCTCGGCGGGCGCGCGGACCCCGTCGGCGACGGCGACGAACAGGCGTTCGGCCATCGCGTCGAGCAGTTCCTGCTTGTTGCGGATGTGCCAGTAGAGCGCGGGCGCCTGCACGTCGAGTGCAGCAGCGACCGCGCGCATGGTCAACCCGTCCAGGCCGGCCTCGTCGAGCAGCCGCAGCCCGGCGGCGGCGATCGCCGCCCGGTCGAGGCGTGATCCGTTTCGCACCTTCGGCACGTTGACACCTTAACAGCGTTCAAGCCATCCTTAACAGCGTTAAATTTAACGATGTTAAGGAGCGCGTCATGGCAGACGTGGTGATCGCCGGTGCCGGCCCGACCGGCCTGATGCTCGGCTGCGAGCTCGCCCTCGCCGGCGTCGAGGTGCTGATCCTGGAACGGCGCACCGGCCCCACCGGCGAGTCCCGCGCGGGCGGCCTGCACGCCCGCACGCTGGAGGTGCTCGACCAGCGCGGCATGGTCGAACCGTTCCTCGCCGAGGGACGGCCACTGTCGGCCGGCCACTTCTCCGGGCTGCCGCTGCGCCTGCACGACCTGCCCACTCGATACCCGTACCTGCTGGTGCTGCTGCAGTCGCATGTCGAACGGCTGCTCGCCGAGCAGGCCAGCGCGCTCGGCGTCGCGATCCGGCGCGACGCCGAGGTCACCGACCTGCGGCAGGACACCGACGGCGTCACCGTCACGCTCGCCGACGGCGGCACCGTGCGCGGCCGGTACCTGGTCGGCTGCGACGGAGGCCGCAGCGTGGTGCGGCACCGCGCCGGCATCGGCTATCCCGGCACCGACGCGACGCTGACCTCGCTGCTCGGCGACGTCGAGCTGGCCGACCCGCCCGCAGGGAACGTCTTCCAGCAGCGCACCGCCCGCGGCGACTACAGCGTGCTCGGCTTCGAGGCCGGCTGGTACCGGGTGATGACCACCCGGACCGGCGTGCTTCCGCAGGACGGCCCGGTCACCCTCGACCGGCTGCGAAGCAGCCTGATCGAGATCGCCGGTCGCGACTTCGGGCTGCACTCGCCGCGCTGGCTGTCCCGCTACGGCGACACCGCTCGGCAGGCCGACCGGTACCGGCAGGGCCGGGTGCTGCTCGCCGGCGACGCCGCGCACATCCACTACCCGGCCGGCGGGCAGGGCCTCAACACCGGCGTGCAGGACGCGATCAACCTCGGCTGGAAAATCGCCGCAGTGCTGCGCGGCGATGCCGACGACACGCTGCTCGACACATACCACGACGAGCGGCACCCGGTCGGCGCGCGCGTGCTGGACAACACCCGTGCGCAGGTCGCGCTCGGCGGGTACGACGCGCAGACCGAGGCGCTGCGGTCCACCATGGCCGGCCTGATCGAGCAGCCCGCGGTCAACGACCAGCTGGCCGGCATGGTCACCGCGCTCGATGTGACCTACCCGCTGGGCGGCGGGCACCCGCTGGTCGGCCGGCGGCTGCCCGACATCGATCTGCCCGACGGTCGGCGCGCCTACCAACTGCTGCACCCGGCCCGGCCGGTGTTGCTGGACCTCGGCGCCACACCCGTCGCGGTACCGCGGGATCGGGCTGGCGCCATCGATCACGTGCTCGCCCACGGCACTGCGGCGACGTGGCGGGTGCCGGTGCTCGGCACGGTACCGGCACCCGCCGCGGCGCTGGTCCGCCCGGACGGCCACATCGCCTGGGCCACCGCGGTCGAGGGCGATACCACCGGCCTCGATACCGCCCTGTCGACCTGGGTCCGCCGTGCGCGGGTGCCGGCCGGCTGATAGCGGGTGTCCGCGCCGGCAGGAACCCGGGTCCGGGGATCGAGTCACCGAACGACGAGCGCTAGCCGGCAGGCTCGGGGCACCCGCGAAGAACGGGCTCCAAGACTGAGTGATCTTCTAGATCAGTTCGCGTTCGCCGCGTTCCTTGAGGCGGTCGACGAGCTTCTTGACGTCCTGGGCGCGGTTGCGCGGGCAGACCAGGACGGCGTCGGCGGTGTCGACGACCACCAGGTCGTGCACGCCGAGGGCGGCGACCAGCCGGCCGGAACGCGGCACCACCACCGTGTCGTGCGCGTCGATGGCGAGCACCTCACCGCCCCGCTCCTCGCCCCGGACCACCACGTTGCCGTCGTCGTCCATCGGCAGTACCACGCCGAGGGTGTGGAAGTCGCCGACGTCGGTCCAGCCGAAACTGCCCGGCACGGTGGCGACCCGGCCGGCCCGGGCCGCGCCCTCCATCACCGCATAGTCGACCGAGATCTTCGGCAGCGTCGGCCAGATCTCGCCGATGGTCTCCTCCCGCTGCGGCGAGTCCCAGCTGGCGACCACCCGGCTCAGCCCGTCGTGCAGCTCGGGCTGCTGGCGGGCCAGCTCGTCCAGGAACGCGCGCACCGACCAGACGAACATGCCGGCGTTCCACAGGTACTTCCCGGACTCGACGTACTCGACGGCGACCTCGTGCGACGGCTTCTCCTTGAACTCGCCGACCAGCCGCCCCGGCCCGGCACCGAGCGTCTCGGCGCAGCGCAGGTAGCCGTAACCGGTCTCGGGATGCGTCGGGGTGATGCCGATCGTGGTCAGGTAGCCGGCGCGGGCGGTGTCGATCGCGTCCCGCACCGAGGAGCGGAACCGTTCGGTGAAGCGGACCAGGTGGTCGGCGGCGAACGAGCCCATCACCGCGGTCGGGTCCCGGCGGGCGATCACCATCGCGGCCAGCCCGATCGCCGCGCAGGACTCCCGCGGCGACGGCTCGACCAGGATGTTGTCCGCCGGCAGCGCCGGCAGCTGCCGCGACACCCCGGCCGCGTGCGCCACCCCGGTCACCACGTAGGTGCGTTCGGCGGGGGCGAACGGCGCCAGCCGGTCGATGGTCGCCTGCAGCAGGGTGCGGTCCGAACCGGTCAGGTGGTGCAGGAACTTGGGTCGGCCGGCGCGCGACAACGGCCACAGCCTGGTGCCGCTGCCGCCCGCCGGTACCACCGCGTAGAAGCCGCCCTCGTCGGTCATCCCGGCAGACTAACCGGCCGAACTGAAAGCCACCTGGACGACACCAGGGAGTGATCGGACCCGCGACCCGGCAGCGGCCGTCAGGCGGTGACCAGAGCGGCGGCCCTGGTCCAGGCCGCGATGTGCACCTCGGCGCTCTGCTCCCAGGTGAACTCCCGGGACCGCTCGTAGCCCCGGCGGCCCAGGTCGGCGCGTCGCTCGACGTCGTCCAGCAGCGCGGCCAGGTCGTGCCCGATCTCCTCGGCGGACTCGCCGGTGTAGGCGACCGCGTCGCCGCCGACCTCGGGCAGCGACAGGCGCGGCGTGGTCAGCACGGCGGCGCCGCAGGCCATCGCCTCCAGCACCGGCAGCCCGAACCCCTCGCCGTGGCTGGGGTAGGCCGCGACCTGCGCGCCACCCAGGTAACCGGGCAGGTCGGCGTAGCGCAGGTAGCCGGGCCGCAGCAGCCGCAGGTGCGGCGGCACCTCGGCCACCGCCTTGTCGATCTCCTCGTCGTGCCCGTTGCCGCCGGCGAGCACCAGCGCCGGCGGGTTCTCCCGCGCCGACACCGCACGCACCCAGCCGCGGATCAGCTCCGGCACGTTCTTGCGCGGCTCCTTGGCACCGAGAAACGCCACGTACGGCGTGTCGGCGAGGCCGAGGCGGGCCGCCACCCGGGCCTGCTCGTCCGCCGACGGCGGGTGGAACGCGTCCGGGTCGACCCCGTGGTACGCCACGTCCAGCCGGGTCGGATCGGCGTCCAGCAACCGGATCAGCTCGTCGCGGGTCGCCTTGCTCGGCACGATCACCCGCGCCGCACGGCGCAGCGAGGTCTTGATGGCGGACCGGAAGAAGGTGCCGCGTGCCTTCTCGTAGTGGTCGGGCTCGGTGAAGAACGTCGCGTCGTGCACGGTCACCGTCACCGGGCAGGCGGCGCGCAGCGGGCAGGTGTAGAACGGCGAGTGGATCACGTGCGCGCCCTGCTGCTGCGCGAGCAGCGGCAGCCCGGTCTGCTCCCAGGCCAGCCGGGCCGGGCGGTGCGACACGGCGGCCGGGCCGACGACCACGTCGGCGTGCGGCAACAGCCGCGAGTATCGCTCCGCGTCGGTGCGCTGGCACACCACCGTCAAACCGTGCTGGACCCGGGACAACGCCTGCAGCAGTCCGTCCACGTAGCGCCCGACGCCACCTCGGTCGGCCGGCACGCTCGTCGCGTCGAACAGCACCCGGGGCAGTTCGCCTCCGGTCATCCCGACCACTCCCCAGCCGCTGCGCGCTCCGCCGATGCGAAGTCACCTTCTCGTACCCGACACCCGCCGCACGGTGGGCCGCGCCGCGTCGGGTGCCAGCCTGCAAGCCTACGCCGGAAGCGTCGCGAACGACGGGCGCCACGACGACCGACACGTCCCGGTACCGACCCGTTCACCTTAGAGGTTGGTACCGCGGCACGCCGGCTGGCCGGCATCGCCCCCGGGCCGGGACACGTTCGCCGGCAGGCCCGGATACCGCCCGGATCGGCGTCACCGCGGCTCGGCGGCCGGGTCACGGCACGCCCGGGGTGGGCACGCCAGCGACCGACGATATCGTGTGGCCGTGTCGAGCGATCCGTCCACCGTGCCCGCGGCGCTGGCCGCCGCGCTGCGTGCGAACCAGAACGCGCCGCTGATCACGTACTACGACGAGCGGCTCGGCGAGCGGACCGAGCTGTCCGCGGTGACGCTGGACAACTGGGTGTCGAAGACGGCGAACCTGCTGGTCGACGGTGCCGCGCTGGGCCCGGACGACAGCGTCGCGGTGCTGCTGCCGGCGCACTGGCAGACCGCCGCGGTGCTGCTCGGCTGCCTGACCGCCGGGGTACCAGTGCGCGTCGCCGACGCCGCCGCCGGGCCGGTGCCGGTGGACATCGCGTTCGCCACGCCCGATCGCGCCGAGCAGGCGCGGGCCGCCCGGCCGGCCGAGACCTACCTGCTCGGGCTGGCGCCGATGGCGATGCCGTTGGGTACCGTCCCGGCCGGCGCGCTGGACTACGTGGTGGCGGTGCGCGCGTTCGGCGACCGGTACTCCGCGGCGCCGGCGGATCCGAGCGGGATCGCCTGGTACGAGCCGGAACCGGTGAGCCAGACGGCGCTGGCCGACCGGGCCCGGCGGCATGCCGGCGAGTCCCGCCTGCTGCCCGGCGGGCGGCTGCTGATCCCGGTCGACGCGGAGCCGGATCCGGTGGCCTGGCTGTTCGCGCCGCTGATGCTGGGCGCCTCGGTGGTGCTGGTGCGCAACGCCGGCGCGGAACGGTTGGACGCGATCGCGGCCGCCGAGCGGGTCACCACCCGTACCTGACCGTCCATAGTGGACGACCTTCAGTAGCCGACGCCGACGGTGTGCCGGATCGTCGTGTCGTCGGCCAGCACGGCGAGGATCGCCGCCGCCACGTCGGTACGGGCGATGGTGATGCCGATGTTGCGGTCCAGGGCGGTGCGGTAGCGGCGGTGCGGACCGTCGGTCAGCCGCGGCGGCCGCATGATCGTCCAGTCCGTCCCGCTGGCCCGGACCTGGTCGTCGGACCGCCGGGTGTCGGTGAAGCCCTCCCGCAGCAGCCGGCCGAGCAGCGGCTTGACCACCAACCGGTTGAGCAGGTTGTCCCCGGCGTCGACGTAGGCGCCGTTGGCGCTGACCACGACCAGCCGGCGTACCCCGGTGGCAGCCATCGCGGCCAGCTCGGCGCGGGTGCCGTCGGAGCACACCGTGGTCGGGCCGCGGCCGTGCGGTCCGAGCGCGGAGACCACGGCGTCGGCACCGTCCACCGCCGGGGTGATGCTCTCCGGGTCGAGCACGGCGGCGGTGTGCACCCGCAGCGCCGGGGTGGCGGCCACGTCGAGCCGGGCCGGGTCCCGGACCACGGCGACGACCTTGTGTCCCGCGTCGAGCGCCTGCCGTACGACGTGGGTACCGATGCGGCCGGTTGCCCCGAAGACGGTGATCTGCATGAGCTCGCCCTTCTGGTTAGTGAGCACTCACCCACCTAGTATGGTGAGTAACCACTAACCCGTCAAGGAGGCAGCGTGCCGAGCAGCCCCGACCGCACCGTTGCGAGTACCCCCGGCGGCACCGTGCCGAGCACGCCCGGCGGCACCGTGCCGAGCACGCCCGGCGGCACCGTGCCGAGCACGCCCGGCGGCACCGTGCCGAGCACGCCCAGCAGCACCGTGCCGAGCACGCCCAGCAGCACCGTGCCGAGCACGCCTGCGGGTGGCAGCGGAGGGCGACGCGGCGGTACCCGGGACCGGATCCTCGACGCCGCCGCCGAGGTGATGCACCGCGACGGGCTCGCTCGTGCCACCACCAAGCAGATCGCCAGGGCGGCCGGCTACTCCGAGGCCACGCTGTACAAGCATTTCGAGGACAAGACCGAGCTGTTCCTCGCGGTCCTGCACGAACGGCTGCCCTCGCTCGCCGGGCTGCTCGCCGCCGAACCGGACGGTTCGCTGCGCGACAACCTGGTCGCCATCGCCGCCCGAACACTCGCCTTCTACCACGACAGTTACCCGATCGGCGCCTCGCTGTTCTCCGAGCCGAGGCTGCTCGCCGCGCACCGCGCCGAGCTGGAGCGCCGCGGCGCCGGGCCGCACAAACCGGTCGACGGCCTCACCGGCTACCTGCGCGACCAGCAGCGCGCCGGCCGGATACGGGCCGATGCCGACTGCGCCGCGGCGGCCCGGCTGCTGATCGGCGGCTGCCTGCAGCACGCGTTCCTGGACACCTTCGCGCAGCGCGAGTACGACCCGGCGCAGGCGCAGCAGCGGGCCGCGGCGCTGGTCGACACGCTGCTCGCCGGCCTGCGCTGAGCTGGCACTCGTCCGTTCGCCCGATGCCGGGCCCGATCCTCGGCCAGCTCCGGATCGGATTTTCGCGTTCCGGGCGGCGCAGCGTCGCGTTGCTGCGAACCTCGGCAGAGGGTCCCGCCGCGTCCGGCCCAGGCCGGCCGAGACGGCGTCGCGCCGGCCGAGACGGCGTCGCGGCGGGCCCTTCGGGGAGAGCCCGGACCCGGGTGGGCTCGCAGCAACGGGAGGCGCAATGGGTTACGTGACGGTATCGGACGGCACCGAGATCTACTACAAGGACTGGGGCAGCGGACAACCGGTCGTGTTCAGCCACGGCTGGCCACTCAACGCCGACGCCTGGGAAGACCAGCTGCTGTGCGTGGCGGAGAACGGCTACCGCGGCATCGCGCACGACCGGCGCGGCCACGGCCGCTCGTCGAAGGTGTGGCACGGGTACGACTACGACACGTTCGCCGACGACCTCGCCGCGCTGATCGAGAAGCTCGACCTGCACGACGTCGTCCTGGTCGCGCACTCGATGGGCGGCGGCGAGATCGCCCGCTACGTGGGCCGGCACGGCACCGCGCGACTGAGCAAGATGGTGATGGTCGGCGCGGTACCGCCGCTGATGCTCAAAACCGACAACAACCCGGACGGCCTGCCGATGGACGTGTTCGACGGCATCCGGGACGGCATCCGCACCGGGCGGTCGCAGTTCTGGCGCGACCTCACCGAGCCGTTCTTCGGGGCGAACCGGCCCGGCAACAAGGTCACCCAGGGCAACAAGGACGACTTCTGGCGGATGGCCATGCAGCAGACGATCAAGGGCGCGATCGACTGCGTGGCGCAGTTCTCCGAGACCGACTTCACGCCCGACCTGCGCAAGATCGACGTACCGACGCTGCTGGTGCACGGCGACGACGACCAGATCGTGCCCATCGGCCCGGCCTCGCAGAAGGCGGCGACGATCATCCCGAACGCCACCCTCAAGGTCTATCCCGGCGCCTCGCACGGCCTGGCCGCCGTGGCCGGCACCCGGGAGCAGTTCAACACCGACCTGCTGGAGTTCCTCCGGAGCTGACCACGGCCCCGGTGCGGCAGGGGCGCCGCCGCACCGGGCCGGCCCGGTGCGGCGGGGACGGCCCCCGGCGGCCGGGGGGGCCGCCCTGTCAGCCCTGACGGTCCCGGGCGAGCTGCTCGAACGCGGACAGCGACTCCGGATTGGCCAGCGCGCCCTTCGCCGCCGCCGAATCGGCCGGCGTCCCGGTCAGGATCCGCTTGACCGGCACCTCCAACTTCTTCGCCGACAGCGTGTGCGGGACCGCCGGCACCTGGTAGATCGCGTCCGGTACGTGCCGGGGCGACAGGTTGGACCGCAGCGCGGTGTTGATGGTGCGGCGCAGCTCGTCGTCCAGGTCGACCCCGGCCGCCGGCACCACGAACAGCAGCAGCTCACCGGCGCCGCCCTCGTCGTCCTCCAGGTGCACCACCACCGAGTCCTCGACCTGCGGCAGCCCCTCGACCACCGAGTAGAACTCGGCGGTACCCAGCCGCACCCCGCCGCGGTTGAGCGTGGCGTCGGACCGCCCGGTGATCAGGCAGGTGCCGCGGGAGGTGATGGTGATCCAGTCGCCGTGCCGCCACACGCCCGGGAACACCGAGAAGTACGCGTCGGCGTACCGGGAGCCGTCGGTGTCGCCCCAGAATCCGACCGGCATCGACGGCATCGGTCGGGTGATCACCAGCTCGCCGAGCCGGTCGCGCTGCGGGGTTCCGTTGGCGTCGAACGACTCCACCGCGCAGCCCAGGCAGCGGCCGGAGATCTCCCCCTCGTACACCGGCAGCAGCGGCGAGCCGCCGACGAAGCCGGTGCACACGTCGGTACCGCCGGAGAACGACGACAGCAGCACGTCGGCGCCGACGTTCTCGTACACCCAGCGGAAGCCTTCCGGCGGCAGCGGCGCGCCGGTCGACCCGACGCCCCGGATCCGGCTCAGCTCGGCGAGCTGGTTGGGCACCAGCTCCGCCTTGCGGCAGGACAGCAGGAACGGCGCGGAGGTACCGAAGTAGGTCACGCCCGTCTCGGCCGCCAGCTGCCACAGGGCACCGAGGTCGGGGTAGCCGGGATTCCCGTCGTACAGCACGATCGCGGCGCCCACCGCCGGCGCGCTGACCAGGTAGTTCCACATCATCCAGCCGGTGGTGGAGAACCAGAAGAACCGGTCGCCGGGGCCGAGATCGGCATGCAGCGCGTGCGACTTGACGTGTTCGAGCAGGATGCCGCCGTGGCCGTGCACGATCGGCTTCGGCAGCCCGGTCGTCCCGGACGAGTAGAGCACGTAGAGCGGGTGGTCGAAACCGACCTGCTCGAACTCCAGTGGCCCGGCCTCGGCGGTGAACTCCTGCCAGGACAACGCGTCCGGCACCGCGGCGACACCGTCCAGATAGGACAACACCACGGTGTGCCGGACGCTGGGCAGCGCGTCCCGGATCGCCGCCACCTCGGCGGTGCGGTCGATCGCCTTGCGCCCGTACTGGTAGCCGTCGACCGCGACCAGCACGGTCGGTTCGATCTGCTGCCAGCGGTCGCACACGCTGCGGGTGCCGAACTCCGGCGCGCAGCTGGAGAACACCGCACCCAGGCTCGCGGTGGCGAGCAGCAGCACCACCGTCTCCGGCACGTTCGGCAGGTAGGCGGCGACCCGGTCGCCCCTGCCGACGCCGAGCCGGACCAGCCCGGCCCGGGCCCGCGCCACCTGGTCGCGCAGCTGCGCCGCGGTCAGCTCCACCGGGCCGCGGCTCTGCGACCGGCCGAGCACCGCGAGATCGTCGTCGGCCAGGCCGGGCATCGCGAGCACCCGCTGCGCGTAGTTCAGCCGCGCCTGCGGGAACCAGCGCGCACCGGGCATCCGGTCCTCGGTCAGCGCCGGGCCGGCCGGCACCCCGGGCGTGAGGTCGAAGTACTCCCAGACCGAGGACCAGAAACCGGCCAGGTCGGTCACCGACCAGTCGTACAGGTCGGCGTAGCCGGCGAAGTCGCGCCCGCGGTGCTCGCGCAGCCAGCGCAGGTAGTCACCGACCCGGGTACGGTCGGCCACGTCGGCCGGTGGCCGCCACAGCACCGCGCCGGTCTCGGCCGCCTCGCCGGTCGCGTCCTGGTCGATCCCGCCCATACCGCCTCCTCACATCACCCCGTCGTGACCGGCCCCCATCTTGCCCACCCCAGGCTCCCCCGTCACCCCCGGCCGCGGACCAGGCTGGGTACATGGACAAGGTGCGCATGAGCATCTATCTCAGCCGTGCACAGCTGGAAGGGCTCAAGGAAATGGCCCGTCCGACTGGCCGGTCTCGGAACCAACTCATCCGAGAAGGCATCGATCTCGCGCTGCTGAGAGTGATCGACACGTCCGGACCCACGCCGCGCGGGCCGGGTCACACTACTTCTTGACGAAGGTGCCCCGGCCCTGCACGACCGTGACCAAGCCTTCCGAGACGAGCAACTGGACGGCGCGGCGTGCGGTCAGCCGCGAGACGCCGCTCGCTTGCACGATGCCGGACTCTGACGGCAACCGATAGCCGGGCTGCACCTCGCCGGCCTTGATCGCAGCCCGGAGCACCTCGGCCACCTGCTCGTACAGGGGCTCGACCCGATCGGGATCCACCCCTGAGAAGTCGACCATGCCCCGAGGCTATGGCGTACATCGATGCCATGATCTCTAGATCTGTCATGAGCCCGGAGTAGACGTCTACAGATGAGTTAGCTATCGTGACGGCGTCAGCGCACAAAGCGACCCTCGGACACCGGTCGGGGCGCCCGAGGGTCTGACCGCTCGTGAAGGGAGCGGACATGTCCAAGCCTACGGCCACGTACGTGCTCTCGGCGGACGACATCAGAGCAGGCGATCAGGTCTTCATCGCCCCCCGCGCCGGGATTCATGGACACGGATGTTGGTGGGCGATGGTCGTCTCCACGATGCCCGCACTGGTCAACGGTGCGGTCTATCTGCGCGTCGTGCCGGTCGACGACATCGAGACGGCACCGCGACGCCGAAGGTCTTCTACGCACGGATCTCCAGCCTGCTCGTCCGGCGAATGCCATGACTATTCCGATCGCGCTGGGTTGGACGTTTTCACTGGTATTGGCCTTCGTTCTCGGCATGTGCTGCGCGCATCGGCAGCGATAGCGCGGTCAGGCGGTGCGGGACTGGGCTATGGCGTCGCGGCGGGCGAGCCGGTGGGTGCGGCGGATCTCGGCCTCGCGCTGGCGGCGCTCGTCGTCCGGGGTCTCCGGCAGTACCGGCGGGATCGGGCGCGGCTTGCCGTCCGCGTCGACATCGTCGGCCGAGGGCGCGGTGACACCGCCAAAGAACCTCCGTCACCGCTGACCATGACCGACTACGAGGCCGATGGCGAAGGCGAGGAACAACGAGAGGACCCAACCGGCGGCGAGCGGAACGGTCACGACATGACCCGGGTCAGCAACCCGGCGAGTCGCACGTAGAACGTCTGCACCCGCGCCGCGCCGTCGATCTCGTCAACCGGCACGACCCTCACGTACAGCGCCTGCCGGACGAGCGCCGGCGTCGTACTGACGACCATGGCCCAGAAACTGCCGTGGCCGTGCACTCCCGCGGCCGGACAGATGAAGACCTGATCGCCGGCGCGCGGTGTGCAGTACCGGATGACCGGTTCAGAAGCTTTCGACATGTGGACCCACTTTCCGGGAAGGTGACGGTTCACGCCGAGGACCAAGCGCACAACGGACCTGGCCGACCTTAGCAGTCAAATCTATACCGATCTACATCGAGCTATAGATTGATATACACCTACGAAGTTAGTTGCAGGTCGCCATGCTCAGCGGTATGGAGATCCGACACGGCGGGCCGGTGCCGGTGTGGAAACAGGTGGCGGACGACATCGCCCAGCGGATCAAGGCTGGCGAGTTCCACCAGGACGACGCCATCCCGTCGCAGACCGCCATGCGACAGGAGTACGGCATCGCCATCATGACCGCGCGGCGAGTGATCCGGGACCTCCAGGAACGCGGCCTCGTCTACACCGTCACCGGCCGCGGCAGCTACGTCCGCGGCCGCTGAACCGTCAGGCGGTGCGGGACTGGGCTATGGCGTCGCGGCGGGCGAGCCGGTGGGTGCGGCGGATCTCGGCCTCGCGCTGGCGGCGCTCGTCGTCCGGGGTCTCCGGCAGTACCGGCGGGATCGGGCGCGGCTTGCCGTCCGCGTCGATGCCGACGAACACCAGGTAGGCGGTGGCCACCTCGACCGGCTCGGTACCGGCGGTGTCCCAGCGTTCGGCCACCACCCGCACGCCGACCTCCAGCGACGAGCTGCCGGTCCAGTTCACGGCGGCGTGCGCGTGCACCAGGTCGCCCACTCGTACCGGGGCGGCGAAGACGATCTCGTCGATGGCCGCGGTGACGGCGTTGCCACCGGAGTGCCGGGCCGCGGCCGCGCCGGCGGCGTCGTCCACGAACTTCATGATCACGCCGCCGTGCACGGTCCCGTACAGGTTGACGTCGGCGGCGGTCATGATCCGACTGAGTGTTACCCGGGAGTACGACGTCGGTTTCCCAGCGAGCAGGTTCATGCCTGACACGGTACGGTCGGGCTTGGGGCTGGTCCTCACGTCCCGTCCGGAGCCGGACGGCTGCCACACCGCCCGACCCGACGAGCCGGACGAACCGGCCCGGGAGGCTATTGCCTCGACTCGCTGTCGAGGGAGGCAGAGATGCGACACCTCAGCAGTTTCATCGCCGGCATCGTGGTCGCGATCGTCGCCTGGGGAGTGCTCGGCTGGGCCCAGGCGAAACTCGGCGCCACGGCGGTTGCCGGCATCTCCAGCCACAACTGGGGCACCTACTCCTGGCCGTTGCTGTTCCTCGCGATCGGCGGCCTGCTGATCGGGTTGATCGCCTCGACCCGGATCTCACCGAGCGGCCCGCTCATCGCCGGCATCGGCTACCTGGTCCTGCAGGCGCTGTACGTGCAGTGGCCCGGATTCCTGAACTGGCTGCCGCACAGCGTGTTCGGCCAGACCGACATCTGGACCCGACCGGCCCGCAGCGGCCTGTTCGCGGTACTGGGCCTGGCCATGCTGGTCGCGGTCGCGAGCGTCCGGCGCTGGCAGCGCTGGCCGTCGCGCACCGGCACCGGCGCGCACGCCCCCGGCCGCACCGGTGCGAGCGCCGGAGCCGGCAGCGGGCTGGGCGACACGACCGATCGGCAGTTCCCGCTGTCGGGCAGCCGCTCGGGATCGCTGACCACCGACACCGGAATGTCGCAGCCGAGCGGCGCGGAGGATCCGACCCGGGCGATGCCGGCGCAGCAACCCAGCGGTGACGACCCGGCGGGCGGACCGAGCATCGGCCGACCCCCGGAACCGCCGCACTGACGGCCAGGCCGGCCCGAGCATCGGCCGACCCCGGGAACTGACCGCGGGGCCGGCCGGGGACCGGCGAACCCCACCGACCCGTCCACAGTGGACTGCTCTGGATGCTCAGCGCAGGAAGGCGGTCAGGGTCCGGAGGAACGCGGCCGGGTCGTCGACCCACGGGTAGTGACCGGCGCCGGGCTGTACCGCCAGCGACGGGTGCGCGAACAGCCCGGCGTACTCGGACATCGGGGCCGGCGGGCTGTTCATGTCGAGCTCGCCGGCCAGCACCAGCACCGGCCCGTCGTACCCGGCGATCGCGGCCCGGGTGGCCGGCGGGTCGAACGCCCCATCGGCCCGGTAGCCCTCGACCAGCTCCGGATTGGTGTGCGGCCGGTTCGCCGGGTGGTTGCGCGCCGCCTCGTCCCAGCGGCCCCAGAAGAACGGCATGATCGCGTCCCGGTCCGCGTCACCACCCTCGGCGGCCACCCTCAGCGCCGCGTACGCCGCCGGGTACCAGGGTTCGGCGCTGCGCTGCCGGGCCAGGTCGAGCCGCATCGCCGGAGTGATGTCGATACCGACCGCACGCGGGCTCGGACACACCAGCGCGAACCGGCGGACCCGCTCGGCGTACCGGGCCAGGTACTGCACCGCGATGTTCCCACCGGCGGAGTGGCCGAGCAGATCGATGCGGTCCAGCCCGAGGTGCGCCCGCAGCGCCTCGACGTCGTCCACCAGCCGGTCGCACCGGTACGAGGCGGGGTCGGCCGGGAGCGCGGAGCCGCCGGTGCCGCGCAGGTCCGGGACGATCACTTGCCGGTACTTCGACAGCCCACCGAGATCGCCCAGGTAGGCAGAGTCGGTCGGGCCGCCGGGCAGGCACACGATCGGGTCGCCCTCGCCGAGCACCCGGTACGCGAGTCGGGTCCCGTCGGCGGCGGAGAAGGTAACCATGGGTTCAGATCCTGCCAGCGACCCAGGCCCGGCGCCCAGCGGGTCACCGCCGCCGGAGTCCGTCACAACTGCCGGGCCGGTCAGATCTGCCGGAGCCAGGCCACGAACAGCAGCGCCCCGGCCACGCACCCGACCAGCGCGACCAGCACCGCCCAGGCCGGGGTACGCCGACCGGCCAGCGGTGCGGCGAGCTGCCGGTGCAGCCCGTCGAGCCCCGCCAGGGCAAGGAGCCCGAGCGCCAGGAACGGCAGGCTGATGGCGAAGTGCGCCGCCCACGCGCCGGCCATCGTCGGGCCACCCCAGGAGTGGTCGTACGGGCCGCGGTCGACCAGCCCGTAGCACAGCCCGCGCGCCACGCACAGCACCACTGCACCCACCGGGAGCAACGCCAGCACACCGAGCACCAGCCCGGCGAGCGCCGCCCGGATCCGTTGCGCCGCACCGGCTCCGGCGGCGTCCACGGCGTCCCGGTGCAGCAGCCGGGAGGCGAGCTGCGCACGGCCGGTGAGGGTGGCCGCCAGCGCCACCAGCGCGCGCGGCAGCAGCAGCGCACCGCGACCGGCGGCAACGGGCACCGCGCGCAGCACGCGGACGGGGGCGGGTGGGTGCGTCGTCGTCATGCCCCGCACGCTAGGTGCCGCCGCACGCCGGCGGCGTCATACCGCGGAGCCATCCCGCACCCGTACCGCGGAGCCACCGGTGGAGTACACGGAACGAAGCTGCCGCCGGCCCGGTCGCCGAGCTCGGCCGCTCCCGCGCGCTCCGCCGCCTTGTCGCGGGTCTGACTGCCTTGTACGCTCGCGCCGTGTATCCCCCCGCGCCCGGTACGCCCGGCGGCCCCGACAGCCCGAACCCGCCCGCCGTCCCGGGGATGATGCCCGGTGGCACCGGGGTGCCCGGCGCCGCTGGCGGCCCCGGCATGCCCGGCAGCCCCGGGATGCCCGGCAGCCCCGGGATCGCTGGTACGGCGGGGTTCGCCGACGGTCCCGGAGCGTTCGGCGCTGGCGGTGCGCCCGGACCGCTCGGGCAACGGCCCGGCCCGGCGGCCCGGCCCCTGTGGACGCTCGCCGGAATCGTGCCGGCGGCGTGGCTGGCCGTCTTCGTGTTCACCCTGGCGACCGGGCCGAACCTCACGAGGATGCGGTGGGTGCTGCACGCGTCGAGCGGGCAGCAGTTCACCAGGATCGTGCTGCCGTACCTGATCGCGGCCGGGTTGCTGTTCCCCGTCGGGTACCTGCTCGGGCGGCGGGCGCCGAACGCCGTCGCGCTGCCGGCGATCGCGATGATGGTGGTCGGCTTGACCCTGGCCGTGTTCACGCCGAACCCCACGGTGCTCGCACTGGCCAGGCTGCTCGGCGGGATCGGTGCCGGCGCCGTCCTCGGCACCGCCGCCGCCCTGGTGGTGCGCGTCGCGCCGGCACAGCGGGTCGCCGCCGCCGTCGGGTCCGGCGCCGGGTTGGTCGTCGCCGGCGTCGCCGGCCCCCTGATCGGCGCCGTGGTCAGCGAGCGATTCAGCTTCCGGCTGGGTTTCATGATCGCGCTGCTCCTCGCCATCCTGGTCGGCGTGGCCGCCACGGTGATCGCCATCGTGGGGCTCGTCCAGCGCGGCTCCCGCCCCGCGGCCGTCCCGCCCGCACGCTGACCGACACCCGCCGGCGCCGCGGGCAACCCCGACCGCACCGGCCGGCACCGCGCTGGCACGGTACCGGCCCTCCGCCGGCACCGCGCCCCAATGCTGACCGCACCGCGCTGGCACGGTACCGGCGCCGGCAAGGTGACGGTCACCTGCCGGACAACTACTTCGCGGTAACAAGCAACCCGGCCCCACCCCTGGGCGTCTACGTAGTGAGCGCGACCCATCGACGTCTCGCGATCCCGTCGACGCCATGAAGGGAACCCATGAGCCCCCGAAGACCGGCCACCGCCGTGCTCCGGGTCGATCCGTTCGCGCGCACCGGCACCCCCGGGTGACCGATATCGCGCGCCACGTCGGCGACGGCGCTTGCGCCGCCCGCTGCTGACGGCCCCGGCGCGCGGCTGCCACATCCAGTCCTGACCCCACCGTTCGGGGATCCGCCCGCATCACGCGTTCCGATGCCGGGCCCTTTCCCGTGCCCTGGCCCGAAGGTGACTCCCTTGCCGCTCCTGACCGTCGTCGTACCCGTGTACCAGGTGCAGGGATACCTGCGCGAATGCCTGGACTCCCTGCTGAACCAACGGTTCCGCGACATCGAGGTGATCGCCGTCGACGACCGTTCGCCGGACCACTGCGGCGCGATCATCGACGAGTACGCGGCGGCCGACTCCCGGGTCACGGCGGTGCACCTGCCGGTGAACGGCGGGCTCGGCCCGGCGCGCAACGCCGGGTTGAAACTCGCCACCGGCGAGTACGTCTGGTTCGTCGACTCCGACGACTCGATCGCACCCGACTCGCTGGCCGCGATCGCCGAACGCATCGCCGCCACCGCACCCGACGTCCTCGTCGTCGACTACGCGCGCACGTACTGGGACGGCCGTACGGTGCGCAACTCGACGGCCGAGCTGCTCGCCGGCGCACCCGAGGTGTTCCGCATCGGCGAGTTCCCGCAGCTGCTGCGGGTGTTCCCGTGCGCCTGGACGAAGATCGTGCGCCGCGAGTTCCTGCTCCGGCACGACCTCGACTTCCCGCCCGGGTACTACGAGGACCTGCCGTTCAGCTACCCGCTGCTGTGCGCCGCGGACCGGATCGCGATCCTCGACCAGGTCGTCGTGCACTACCGGCAGCGGCGGCACGGCTCGATCCTGCGCACCAGCGGCGCGAAGCACCTGGTCATGATCGACCAGTACCAGCTGGTCTTCGAACGGCTCGCCGCCCTCGGTGACCGGGCCGCGCCGGTGCTGCCCGCCGTGTACGCGCGGATGGTCGATCACCTGCTGGTGCTGCTGGGCACCAGCAACCGGCTCGGCCCCGACCATCCGGGCAACGCGTTGCGGCGGCGGTTCTTCCTGGCCGCGGCCCGGCTGTGCCGGGCGCACGAACCGGCCGGCTGGGCGCCACCGCGGGACATCGGCCGGCTCCGGTACCGGCTGCTCGTCCAGGGCTCCTGGGCCCGGTTCAGCCTGCCCCGCACCGCCCTGCGGGTGCTCCGGACCGCGCGCGGCAAGGTACGCGGGCTGCGCCGGCGCGCCGGCCGGCTCAGGTACCGCGCGAAGCGGTCCCTGCTCTACCGCTACCACCTGCTGCAGCGGCGGCTCCCGGTGGACCGGAACCTCGCCGTGTACGAGATCTACTGGGGTGCCGGCTACGGCTGCCACAACCGGGCCATCTACGAGACAGCGCGCGCGATCGCCCCGAACGTCCGGGGGATCTGGCTGGTCAAACCGGACGCGGTCGCGAGCCTGCCACCGGGGGTCGAGTACGCGGTGCACGGCACCGCCGCCTACTACCGGGCGCTGGCCCGGGCCAAGTACCTGTTCAACAACGTCAACTTCCCGGTGTCGACGCCGAAGCGGCCGGGCAGCGTGCACGTGCAGACCCATCACGGCACGCCGCTCAAGGCGATGGGCGTCGACATGCGGAACTCCCCGATCCTCGCCCGGCAGAACGACTTCGCCGCGTTGCTGGGCAAGTGCGACCGGTGGGACTACAGCATCTCGACCAGCCCGTACTGCAGCGAGGTCTGGGAACGCGCGTACCCGATCAGCGTCCGGACGCTGGAGTACGGTTCCCCGCGCAACGACGCGCTGGCGACCGCCACCGCGGAGTCGGCCGCCCGGCTGCGGGCCGAGTTCGGCATCGGCGCCGACGAGCGGGTGGTGCTCTACGCGCCGACCTTCCGCGAGTACCGCGCGGGCGGCGATCCGCTGATCGACCACCGCGAACTCGCCGCGGCGCTCGGGCCCGGCTGCCGGCTGTTGATCCGCGGGCACCACCTGGACCGCGGTGCCGGCGCGACCGTCGAGGACGGCCGGATCCTGGACGTCTCCGAGCACGGCGACATCCGGGAGCTCTACCAGGTCGCCGACGTGCTCGTGACCGACTACTCGTCGGCGATGTTCGACTACCTCGTACTGGACCGGCCGATCGTGCTGTTCGCACCGGACTGGGAGGTGTACCGGACGGTGCGCGGCACGTACTTCGACCTGCTTGCCGAGGCGCCCGGCCTCGTCACCCGCGCCGCCGGCGAGCTGTGCGCCGCGCTGCGCACCGGCTCGTACGACTCGGCGGAGCTGGCCGCCGTCCGCCGGAGCTTCCGTGCCCGGTTCTGCCCGTACGACGACGGGTACGCCGCGGAGCGGGTGGTGCGCAAGATCTTCCTCGGCGAGGACCCGGCCCCGTTCGGCCCGGCCACGCTGTCCGAGGCGATCCTGCCGCCCCAGCTCGTGCCGGCGGCCGACAACGCCGGCTGACGGAGCCGGCCCGGACCGCCTGCAGGGGGACAGGCGGCCCGGGCCGGTGACCGTGGCGGCACGCTCAGCCCGCGACAGGCTTGCCCTTCGCGGACTGGAAGATGTCGTCGAAGTAGTTCTTGGAGCGGTCGATCTGCGCCTTGGTGTAGCGCTTGATGAACGAGTCGACCTCTTGGCGGAACGTCTCGTCCTTACGCCAGGTCTCGATCTTGAATGGGGCGACGAACTTGTCGATCATGAAGTCGAAACTGACCTTCTGGTAGGACGAGCAGGAGGTGGAGACGACGAACGTCTTCCGAGTGAAGTGGGTGAAGTACATCCGGATCTTCGGCGTGTAGATCCATTCACCGTTCTCCACCTGGAAGAGCTCGTGCACCATTCCGATGCAGGCGTACTTGTAGCCTTCCTGGGTGTTCGAACCGTTCATTCGGATGGTCTGGCCCTGACCGGCCAGGAACTTGGCGAACGAGGCGAGCGCGGCGCCCTGACTGGCCACCGCGTCCAGCAAAATGTTCAGGAACTGCACGGCCACCTCGACGCCGACGACGGTTCGTTTGTAGGTTGTCACCTCCGACAGATAACCGCTGGTGAACGGCGCCAAACCGTACATGACCGGCGCCTTCCACAGATCTGGCTGATGTTTGGCCGCCTGATCGCCGCCAGCTGCCGCGAGCGCCCCCGCGGCCACGATCCCGGTCAGCCCCTCCAGTACCCGGGCGACCTCCTTGCGCTCCTCGACGAGTTCCGGCGGCGGCGGGTTGGTGGTGGCGTTGATGTAGCTGACCAGCCCGTCGCTGTCGGCGATGTTCGGGTCGTACTCGTCGTCGAGCAGCAGCGCATCGAGGTAGTTCGACGCGTTGGCGATGGCGAGCTTGCGCTCGGCGACGGTCAGTTCGGGGGTGACGATGCTGTTGCTCATGTTCGGTTCCTCTCCTGTTTCCGACTCGGTTGCGGGTTCCGGTGTCGACCGCCGCGGTCACGGCGACTCGGGCCGCGCAAGCTTCCCGGTGGCCTCCGCGGCGGGCACCTGGGTCGGGCTCAGCCAGCCTCGACCCGGCATCCAGACCGCCATCACGCACGCCACCTCCCCGATGAAGATGCTGTGGAAGATACGGTGGCCCCCGCGTTGCAGGGCGAGCAACTCGTCGTAACCGCCCTGGCTGAACGGAATCGCCAGCATCACGCAGGTGGAATTCAGGTACGCGCCGTCGCGGCCGTCGAACTTGTCCAGATCCTCCTCGACGCCGTTGATGAACCGACCCCGGTTGTCGAACGACTCGGCCTTGATCTCCACCGGAATCTGATCGGCCGGCACCTCGTCCGCATTGAGCAGCAGGTCGCACCGTTGCCGGTTGTTGGCGTAGACCGGCTGCTCCCGGAGAATGTCGATCCGCGAGTCGGCCGCGATGATGTGTGCGGTCAGGTCCACCTGGACCCAGCCCTCCCACCCTCCTTTCACCGGCCAGTTCCGGGCGAACTGGCCGTTCCTCAGGCGCGCCCACTGCGTGCTGGCGACGGCGAACTGGTCGACGGTGATGGTCGTCATTTCCTCTCCGATCTTTCGGGGCCTGCATGACGCATTCATCGTCACTTTCCGAACATGATCGAATCATCGATAATTTTGATGAAACCGCGCGAGCGCGTCGGTGATGCGTGGGTCCGGGCACGCCGCGAGCAGCAGCGCGACCGCGGCGGGCTGCGAGCGAACCCCGAGCTTGTGCAGGATGGCGGCGATCTGGCTGCGAACGGTCGGCAGCGAGACGGTTCGGCGGGCGGCGATGGCCTCGGCCCGCAGTCCGGAGGCGACGTCGACCAGCACCGCCCGTTCTCGGTCGGTCAGGCTCCAGAAGCAACGCGCCGCGGCGGTGCGCGCCCGCAGGTCGAGCAGCGTCTGCTGGCGCTGCGCCGGGCTGGGTACCGGCAGCGACAGCGCCGCTCGCACCTCGGCGAGCAGAACGCGGTACGGGAGCTGCGCGTTGACCGCCCGGGCACCAGCGGCGACCGCAGCCCGGAGCGCGTCGACGGCGCCGACACCGGCAACCGCGACGACCCTGCCGGCGGCCACGACGGACGGCAGTTCCCCGCTCTCGTCCTCGACGAGAACCAGCGGGTGAGTATCCCGAGCGGCCAGCTCGGTGGGGTGTCCGAGCACGGAGGTTCGCCAGCCGCACAGCCGGAGTCCGGCCGCCAGCGCTTCGGTCAGCGGGCACCCTCGGCAGAGCAGGACCACCCGCTCGTGCCGGCCGGCGAACTCACCATCCGCGGACTGCCCGGGGCTCGCGCGCATGGCCCCGACCCGGACAGTGGGGTACCGGCGCGTTCGGTGGGCGGCCGACGATGCCCGACGCAATACAACTGAGGGGAGTCATATCGTCACGTTAAGTACATACATTCGGCCGGACCGGGCATGCGATCGACAAGTGTCGATCGTCGCTTCTTCTTGACATTTCCGGTACGAGGAGTCTCGGCCCCCGAGAGACCGAGACAGCACGAAGCCGCCCGGCCCTGCCGACACGGTGCGGCAGGGGGATTCGATCGCGCGCCCGCCCGGGCGAGGCCGACGTCAGTGCCGGGCGAGGACCTGGCGGGCCATCACGACGCGCTGCACCTGGTTGGTTCCCTCGTAGATCTGGGTGATCTTGGCGTCGCGCATCATCCGCTCCAGCGGGTAGTCCTTGGTGTAGCCGTACCCGCCGAGCAGCTGCACCGCGTCGGTGGTGATCTCCATCGCGGCGTCCGAGGCGTAGCACTTGGCGGCGGCGCCGAAGAAGGTCAGATCGTCGTCGCCGCGCTCGGACTTGCCGGCCGCGGCATAGGTGATCTGCCGGGCCGCCTCCAGCTTCATCGCCATGTCGGCGAGCATGAACTGGATGCCCTGGAAGTCGGCGATCGGCTTGCCGAACTGCTTGCGCTCCTTGACGTAGCCGGCGGCGTAGTCCAGCGCGCCCTGCGCGATGCCGAGCGCCTGCGCGGCGATCGTGACCCGGGTGTGGTCGAGGGTGCGCATCGCGGTCTTGAACCCCTCGCCCTCGGCGCCGATGATCCGGTCGGCCGGGATCCGGACGTTGTCGAAGTAGACCTCGCGGGTCGGCGAACCCTTGATGCCCAGTTTGTGCTCCGGTGCGCCGAAGCTGACGCCCTCGTCGCCCTTCTCCACCACGAACGCGGAGATGCCCTTCGACCGCTTCTCCGGGTCGGTCACCGCGAAGACCGTGTAGTACTCGGAGACGCCGGCGTTGGTGATCCACCGCTTGGCGCCGTCGAGCACCCAGAAGTCACCGTCGCGCACCGCGCGGGTCTTCATCGACGCCGCGTCGGAGCCCGCCTCCGGCTCGGACAGGCAGTAGGAGAACATCGCGTCGCCGCGCGCCACCGGCGGCAGGTACGCCTGCTTCAGCTCGTCGCTGCCGGCCAGCAGCAGTGGCATGGTGCCGAGCTTGTTGACCGCCGGGATCAGCGAGGAGGACGCGCAGGCGCGCGCCACCTCCTCGATCACGATCGCGGTGGCGAGCGCGTCGGCGCCGGCCCCGCCGTACTCGGTGGGAATGTGCGGCGCATGGAAGTCGCTGGCTCGCAGCGCGTCGTACGCTTCTTGCGGAAAGACGGACTTCTCGTCGACCTCGGCGGCGTGTGGGGCGACCTTGCCGTCACAGACGGCACGCACCGCCTCACGGATCGTCTGGTGCTCCTCGGGCAGCTCGTACACCGCGAAATCCGGATTGTTCAGGCTCATGACTCGCTCCCGACTGGCCCAAGGCGATCGCAGGCCACCGCATCCACATTGACCCCTGTGAGGATACCGACGAGTAGCATCCGCCGTCGGTCAGCTCCGAGCTCGGAGCGCTATCCTCGCCGGGGCAGCGTCAAGCGGGCCGAAACGGCCAGGATATATCCGAAAAACAGCAACGATCTGCCACGATGACCCGGCGTCGGAGCGCCCTCGCGGAGCGGAGACAACGTGACCGTCCAGTACCCCAGCACGTCACCGGTGCAGCCGCAAGCGACGAGCACCCCGCCGTCCGGCGCGCCGAAGCCGCGGCTGACCTTCCTCGGCTGCGGCTACCTCGGCTCGACCTACGCGGCGTGCTTCGCCGAGCTGGGCTACGAGGTGCTCGGCGTGGACATCGACGAGGCGAAGATCGCCAAGCTGTCCGCCGGGGAGAACCCGATCCACGAGCCGGGCCTCGACGAGCTGCTCAAACACAACCTGGAGAGCGGCCGGCTCAAGTTCACCACCTCGTACGCGGAGGCGGCCGAGTTCGGCGACGTGCACTTCATCTGCGTCGACACGCCGCAGCGCGCCGACGGTGAGGCCGCCGACCTGTCGTACGTGGAGTCGGTCGTCACCACCCTGGCGCCGCACCTGACCCGCCGCACCCTGATCGTCGGCAAGTCCACCGTCCCGGTCGGTACCGCGAACTGGGTCGAGGAGCTGGCCTGCAAGCACGCGCCGGACGGGGTGGACGTGCAGATCGCCTGGAGCCCCGAGTTCCTGCGCGAGGGGTTCGCCTGCGAGGACGTGCTGCGCCCCAACCGGGTCGTGTTCGGGGTGAAGTCCGACTGGGCCCGCCAGATGCTGTACGCGTCGCACAAGGCGCTGTTCGAGCTGGCCGCCACCGAGGACCGCGAGGTGCCGGTCGTGGTCACCGACTACGCCACCGCCGAGCTGGTCAAGGTCGCCGCGAACGCGTTCCTCGCCACCAAGATCTCGTTCATCAACGCGATGGCCGAGGTGTGCGAGGCGGCCGGTGCCGACGTGACCCTGCTGGCCAAGTCGATCGGGTACGACTCCCGGATCGGCAACAAGTTCCTCCGCGCCGGGATCGGTTTCGGCGGCGGCTGCCTGCCCAAGGACATCCGCGCGTTCCAGGCCCGCGCCCAGGAGATCGGTGCCGGCGAGGCGCTGCGGTTCCTGCACGAGGTCGACCTGGTCAACCAGCGGCGCCGCAACCGGGTGCTGGCGCTCGCCGCGGACCTGCTCGACCGGCCGCTCGGGCCGGCCGGCCCGGACCTCGCCGGCGCCAAGATCGCGGTGCTCGGCGCCGCGTTCAAGCCGAACACCGACGACGTGCGCAACTCGCCCGGGCTGGCCGTGGCCAAGGCGCTGGCCAAGGCCAACGCGGAGATCGTCATCTACGACCCGGAGGCGACGAAGAACGCGCACCGCGAGCTGCCCGACGTCGAGTACGTCACCTCGCTCACCGAGGCGGTCACCGGCGCCGACCTGACCTGCGTGGTCACCGCGTGGGACGAGTTCCGCCGGGCCGACCCGCACGCGATCGGCGAGCTGGCCAACGCGCGCCGGATCATCGACGGGATGAACTGTCTCGACCACGCCTCGTGGATCGCCGCTGGCTGGGACTACCGCGGCATGGGGCGGCCGATCCTGTGACCTCGCGGTACCAGGACCCCGCCACCATCGCCCGGGTGCTCGACCTGCGCACCTGGGCGGTGGTCGGGCTCACCGACAACCCGGCCCGCACCGCGTACCGGATCGCGCAGGTGCTGCTGGACCGCGGCAAGCACGTGATCGCCGTCAACCCGCGCGGCGAGCCGGTGCTCGGCTGCCCGGGCGTCCGGACGCTGGCCGAGATCGACGAGCAGATCGACGTGGTGGACGTCTTCCGCCGCTCCGAGCAGGCCGGCGCGCACGTCGACGAGGCGATCGCCGCCGGCGCCACGGCGGTCTGGCTGCAGTTGGGCGTCGTCGACGAGGCGGCGGCCGACCGGGCCGCCGCAGCCGGCCTCGCCGTCGTGATGGACACCTGCCCGGCCATCGAATGGTCCCGCTCCGGGCAGTGAAGGCGCGGGGCCGCCCGGCTGGTTCGGCCCGGCCCTGACCGGCGCAACCGCGGTTCGCCCTCCCCGTCCAAGCCGCCCACACCGGAATGAACACCGTCGTAGCCTGGTTGGTGGTTACATGCGGATGTTCGGCGGGCGGTCGCGGCCCAGGCTGATGCGGTTCGACGACGCGCTGGCGGCGCTGGGCGCGGACGGGGTGATGGAGCGTCGGGTCGCCGACGTGCCGCTCGCCCAGGTGGTCGGTACGGTCGACCGGCCGGACGACTTCGACCAGGAGTTTCGCCTGGTCAACGCCCACCTGCAGGGCCGCTGGCGGAGCCTGGCGCGGGCCATGGCGGCCGGCGTCGAACCGCCGCCGGTCGACCTCGTCCAGCTCGGCGAGCTGTACTTCGTGGCCGACGGCCACCACCGCGTCTCGGTGGCGCGCGAGCTGGGCCGGCTGGTGATCACCGCCCGGGTCCGCCGGATCTGCACCATCGCGTACGGGATGGCGTGCCTGCGCGCCGTGCACCTGGCGAGCAAGCGGGCCGAGCTGGAGTTCCTGCGGCGGGTCCCGCTGCCCGAACCGGTGCGCACCGACCTGTGGCTGGACACCCCGGCCGAATGGCTGCGGCTCGCCGACGCCGCCCAGGCGTGGGCGCTGGACCGTACCCTCGCCGGGCAGGCCCCCACCGACCGGGAGGAGCTGGCCGCGGACTGGTGGGCCGACGAGGTCGCGCCGGTCCTGGCGCGGCTGCGTACCGCCGGGCACGGTCTCGACCTGCGCGACGTCCAGCTGTACGCGACGGCGCTGGCGATCCGGGACCGCCGGGGCAGCACCGAGTGGCCGGCCGATCTCACCGAGCTGTGGCCGCGCACCGCGGCACGACGCCGCACCGCGCTGCTGCGCTGAGCCCGCCGTTCCGGACCCGCCGCGCCCGCCCGTTGCGGCGCCACGATGCCGGCAGCCCGGCGTCCGATGTTCAGGCGCGCAGGCGTTCCTGCAGCTTGGCGTCCTTGTCGGCGACCATCCGCTCCAGGTCACGCTGGAACGCGACGATCCGGTCGCGCAGCCCGGCGTCGGAGGCGGCGAGGATGCGCACCGCGAGCAGCCCCGCGTTCCGGGCGCCGCCGACCGAGACCGTCGCGACCGGGATGCCGGCCGGCATCTGCACGATCGACAGCAGCGAGTCGAGGCCGTCCAGGTGCTTGAGCGGCACCGGTACGCCGATCACCGGCAGCGCCGTGGCCGAGGCGACCATGCCCGGCAGGTGCGCCGCGCCGCCGGCACCGGCGATGATCACCCGCAGGCCACGGTCGGCCGCCTGTCGCGCGTAGTCGAGCATCAGCGCCGGGGTGCGGTGCGCCGACACCACCCGCACCTCGAAGTCGACGTCGAACTCGGTGAGCGCGTCGGTGGCCGCCTGCATCGTCGGCCAGTCCGAGTCGCTGCCCATGATCACGCCGACCGTGGGTGCCGCCTGCTCCGCCACGAGTACCTCTCCTGTCGTCGATCGGTGGCCCCGGCGGCCGGTTCCGGCGTCACCGCGGCCGGCCGCCGTCACGCCGCTGCGCTACCGGGGTTTCAGCCGCCGTCGCGGATCCAGGCCGCGGCGCGGGCCGCCCGGTCGCGTACCGCGGCCAGGTCGTCGCCGAGCACCGTGACGTGCCCGATCTTGCGGCCCGGCCGTACCTGCTTGCCGTACAGGTGGACCTTCGCGTCCGGCAGCTCGGCCATCAGGTGATGCAGCCGCTCGTCGATGCCCATCCCGCCCGGCTGGCCGCCGAGCACGTTGGCCATCACCACCCACGGCGCGGTCAGCCCGGTGGCACCCAGCGGGTAGTCCAGTACCGCCCGCAGGTGCTGCTCGAACTGCGAGGTACGGGCACCCTCGATGGTCCAGTGCGCCGAGTTGTGCGGTCGCATCGCCAGCTCGTTGACCACCAGCCCGGCGTCGGCCGCCCCGTCCGAACCCGGGTCGGTCTCGAACAGCTCGACCGCGAGCACGCCGACCACGCCGAGCTCGTTGGCGATCCGGATGGCCAGCTGCTGTGCCTCGATCGCGCGCGGCTCGGGCAGCCCCGGCGCCGGTGCGATCACCTCCACGCAGATCCCGTCCACCTGCACGGTCTCCACCACCGGGTACGCGGCGACCTGCCCGAACGGCGACCGGGCCACCACCGCGGCGATCTCCCGGCGCAGCGCGACCCGCTCCTCCACGATCAGCGGGGTACCGGCCGCGCGCAGCTCGGTGACCAGCCGCTGCCCCTCGTCGGCCGAGCCGACCAGCCAGACGCCCTTCCCGTCGTACCCACCGCGGGCCGCCTTGAGCACCACCGGCCAGCTCCCGGCGGCGAAGTCCAGCAGGTCCTGCGGGGTGTCGACCGGCGCCCAGCGCGGGCACGGTGCGCCGAGCTTGCTCAGCCGCTCCCGCATCACCTGCTTGTCCTGCGCGCAGATCAACGCGTCCGGGCCGGGGAACACCTTGTACCCCTCGGCGAGCAGGGCGCGGATGTGCTCGCCCGGCACGTGCTCGTGGTCGAAGGTGACCACGTCGGCGCCGGCGGCCAGCTCGCGCAGCGCGGCCAGGTCGGTGTGCGACCCGACCAGGACGTCGCTGGCGACGAGCGCGGCGCCGTCGTCGGCGTTCGCGGCGAGGATCCGCAGGGACTGGCCGAGGGCGATCGCGGCCTGGTGGGTCATCCGGGCGAGCTGCCCGGCGCCGACCATGCCGACCACGGGGAGGTTGGTGCGCGTGTCCATCGGCGCCCAGCCTATGGGCCGCGCCGTACGCACCGGTCGGCGGCTCCGCCCGGGCGCCGGGTATGTCCCCGGCTCCACCCCGGGGTACGGATCGGCGCCCGGTTCGCGCGGCCCGCCCGCCGCCGGGTGCGCGGCAGGCCGGGCGCGGCACTCGGGTGGTGTGGGGCGGCCCCGTGACCGTCCCACACCACCCGCCCCACCCCCGGGGCCGGGCAACGTCATTCGCCCAGCCGGGTCAGCAGCCCGGCCAGGCCACCGATTCGCTCGGGCAGGTCGGCGGTGTGCACCTGGACCGGGGCGATGCCGGGCCGGCCGGCCAGTACGTCGCGCAGCCGGTGCACCGGGTCGGGCAGCCGCCGGTCCACGATCGCGACCGCACGGTCCGGCGCGACCGCGGCGAGCGTCTCGCCGCCCGGGAACGCCGCCCGCAGCGCCTCGGCGACCGCGACCCGGCGCAGCAGCAGCCGCCAGCCGGGCCGCCCGTCCGGCCGGTCCGGCGCATCCAGCGTGACCAGCACCAGCCGGTACCGGTCCGGGACCGGCTCGCCGGTCTGCTCGCTGGCGCGGTACAGCTCGGTCAGCCGGGCCCGCAGGTAGCCGCGGCTGGCCAGTTCGGTGATCGGATCGACGCAGCCGGCGTCGGCCACCACCCGCAGCCACACGTCCGCCCACGACTCCACGAACGCCCGTACCGCCGGCAGCGGTGGTGTGCCGACCGGCAGCGTGCGGTAGAGCGCCGCGAGGTCGTCGAGCGCCTCGGCGAGGCCGACCCCGGCCTCGGCGCGCGCCTGCCCGAGCCCGGCGCAGGCCGGTACCGCGGCGCCGACCCGTCCCGCGCCGTCCGGGATCGGGGCCCTCCCGGCGCCGGGGGTGAACGTCGTGCTGGCCCGGCTCAGCGCCGCGGCCAGCACGTCGACCTCCGGTACCCACCAGTCGTGCGGGCGGCTCCAGCCGGCCGCGACGGACTCCCGACGCCAGGTCTGGCGGATCTGCTCCAGGTTGCGCCCGTAACTCCAGTTGCCCGGCACCCCGGGCACGCTGGTCAACCTGCGGTGGCTGCCTGCCACACCGTCTCCCTCGTCTACGGCACCTGTGGGGGCCGGACACGACGCTGCCGGCACCTGCCGGACGGCAGCCCCCACCGCAGCGCGCGTGACCCCGATGGAGTGACGCGGCAGCGCAAGGATCATGACGCGGATTTGACAGAGATTTTGGGACTGTCGACACGCAACGGCGCAGATGGTGCGTGACTGCGCCGTCACCAAGATCGAGCTGGTCCGTTGAACCGGTAAGCGTGTTTTGTCGGTCAACGCACCGCTCCCACCAGAGAACGGCACGTAATGACTACCTCACCCGATCCGGGGTCGACCGCGTCGGCCGCGGTCGAACGCAGCGACGCCGAACTGATCGCGGCCACCCGCGACGGGGACGCGGTCGCGTTCGGCCTGCTGTACCTGCGCCACGTCGACGCCGCCCAGCGCCTCGCCCGAACGCTGGTCCGGGACTCCTCGGCGGTCGACGACCTGGTCGCCGAGGCGTTCGCGAAGGTGCTGTCGACGCTGCGGGCCGGGCACGGCCCGACCGAGGCGTTCCGCGCCTACCTGCTGACCAGCCTGCGCAACCTGTTCTACGACCAGGTGCGCCGGGACCGGCGGCTGACCGTCACCGACGACATCGGGAAGTACGAGACGGGCGTTCCGTTCACCGACACCGCCAGCGAGGGGCTGGAACGCAGCCTCGCCGCCCGCGCGTTCCGCCGGTTGCCGGAACGCTGGCAGACGGTGCTGTGGCACACCGAGATCGAGGGCGAGAGCCCGGCCGACGTGGCGCCGCTGCTCGGGCTGACCGCGAACGGCGTCTCCGCCCTCGCGTACCGGGCCCGGGAACGCCTCAAGCAGATGTACCTGCAGGAACACATCGCCGGGGAGACCGACACCGCCTGCCGCTGGGCGGCCGAACGGCTCGGTACCCGGGTCCGGGACGGGCTGTCCCGGCGCGAGCGGCACAAGGTCGACGAGCACCTCGCCGCCTGCGCCAAGTGCACCCTGCTCTACACCGAACTGGGCGAGATCAACTCCGGCCTGCGCGAGCTGATCGCCCCGGTCATCGCCGGTACGACCTGGTCGGCCTATCTCGGCCTGGGCAGCGCCGGCAAGGCCGCCGCGGTCGCCGGCACCGGCGTCGTCGTGTGGTTCCAGCACGCCTGGCACGGCGTGCTGCTCTGGCTCAAGGGCCTGTGGACGAAGATCGGCCCGCGCAACGCCGCGATCGGTGGCGGCGCCGCGGTCGCCGTCGCCGTGGTCATCGGCCTGCTGCTCACCTCCGGCTCGGCGCCCCGCCGTCGCACCGGCCGCGCGCCGCCGGCTCGCAGCCCGCCGCGCCGCCCGGCGCCCCGCCCGGCGGTCAGCCGCCAGCAAGCCAGCCGCCGGGGCGCCGCCGGCCACCCAGCACCCGACCGCCGGGCCCACCACCACGCAGCACCACCCGGCGCCGCCGACGAAGCACCAGCCGGCGCCGGCGCAGCCGCCGTACCGGGTGACGCCGCCGAAGCTGAGCACCGGCACGCTGTCGGTCGGCGACACCAACTCGGCACTGCCGATCACGATCAGCAACCCGGCCGGCGGTGGGGGCGGCGGCGACGGCGAGGGGCTGATCCCGCTCGCCGACCCGACCGCGGCACCCAGCGGCACCGCCACACCGCATCCCGCCGACCCGGCGACACCGCATCCGGCGCCCGGCCCACCGCTGCCCACCACGGCCCCGACCGGAAGCACGGTGGCGCCCGCACAACGACCGGCCGGCGGGTACGACACCCCCGGCGGCACGCCGTCGGCCAGCGCCTCGCCGTCGGCGTCGGCGTCGCCCAGCCCGTCCCCGGCCGGGAAACTGACCGTGACCATCACGCTGCCGTCGCCGATGACCGCCGGCAGCACCGGCTCGGCCGGCAACGGCTGGGACTGCACCGGAGCCGAGGCCACCATCACCTGCACCCACGCGCTGCTGCCGGCCGGCGCCAGCAGCACCCTGAAACCCCACGTCGACGTCGGTTCGGTGGCCGGGTTCCAGCCGGTCCGGGTGCGGGTGGCGGTGCCGGGCCAGGCCGTGTCGGAGCGCTTCCCGGTGGTGGTCGCGCCGCAGCAGATGCGCACCGTGTACGCGGCGACCGGGCGGGCACAGCTGGTGTCGGCCGGCAACACGCTGATCCGCGGTACCGCCAGCCGCGGCATCGGGATCCTGCCGATCCCGCTGCCCATCGGGCATCGCGGCCCGTGCGCGATCAACGACGAGTGCTCGGTCGTGCCCTACCACGGGGACGGCGGTGCGTACGCGGCCAGTTCCGGTGCCCGCAGCCGGGCCCGGCTGAGCCTGCCGGCCGGCGCGCACGTCTCGTACGCGCGGCTGACCTGGGCCGGTCGCGGCAGCAAGGGCTCGCTGCCGGCCGCGGTCCGGCTGGTCGACCCGTCCGGCGGGACGCACGGGATCACCGGAGCGGCCACCACCCTCACCGCGGGACGCCAGTACAGCGCGGACGTCACCTCGCTGATCGCCAACGGTGGCGGCGGTACCTGGACGTTCGCCGCCGACGACCTGTTCACCGGTACCGCCGTCGGCGGCGTGTTCGACGGCTGGAGCCTGCAGGTGGTGGTCACCCTGCCGAGCGGCCCGGAGCGCAACGTCGCGGTGTTCGACGGCGCCCAGCAGGTCGGGCAGCAGCTCGTCGCGCGGCTCGGCGCCGGCACCGCAGGTACCGCCCAGGTCGGTTCGACGCTGTGGGACGGCGACCGCCGGCAGGGCAACCAGCTCGGCGACGACACCCTGCGCCTCGGCTCCAGCACCGTCTCCGACGTCGGGCACAGCGCGTCGGCCAGCGCACCGGAGTCGGCCGCCGACCCGAACTGGAACCTGCTCGGTACCGACGTCGCCACCCGCTCCGCGCCGGTGGCCGGCGACGGCGAACTGACCTTCAGCACCGGCCAGGACAAGTTCTACGTCGGCGCCCTGGCCATCGCCGGGCCGGTCAGCTGACCGGCCGGCCCGGCTGATCCGCAGCCCGGCACCCGGCACTGGTGAACCGGGGCCGGGTGCCGCCGCCGAGCGGCGCCGTCACCGCCGGCCACCGGTCACCGCAGCTGGCCGGGTGCGCCGACCCGCCGGGGGCTCCCCCGCCGGCACGGCCAGCCAGTCGGCTGCGCCGGCCCGCCGACGCGGGCAGAGCCGGGAAGACGCCCCCAGGGTAGTCAACACGACACCCAGGGCGATACTTCCTGGCGGATCGGCCGGCCGGGTGAACCGCACCGGGACGTGCCGGCGGGATTCTCGTGCTCACGGCGGGGCGGCCCCGGCCGGTCGGTACTCTCGGCCGGGTGGCGGAGTCGCGAGCGGAGGGCGCGGCAGCAGCCCCGGCGATGGGTGGGCTGCGCGGGCTGTATGCCCGGTTCCGCCAGCTGATCCACGAGGTCGCCAAGTTCGGCGTCGTGGGCGGGGTCAACTTCTTCGTCGACATCGGCCTCTACAACGTCTGCGAGTCGCTGCTCGGGCTGGGCCCGCTGACCTCCAAGACGATCTCGGTGACCGTGGCGGCCACCCTCGCGTTCGTCGGCAACCGGTACTGGACGTGGCGCAACCGGCCGCGCACCAACCTGGCCCGCGAGTACTTCCTCTACTTCGTGATGAACGCGGTCGGCCTGCTGATCTCCCTGCTGTGCCTGGGCTTCAGCTACTACGTCCTCGGCGAGCAGTGGCCGGCGGTGTTCCGGACCACGCTGGCGAACAACATCTCCGGTTCGATCGTGGGTACCGCGCTGGGTACGCTGTTCCGGTTCTTCGCCTACCGCAAGTGGGTGTTCCTACCGGCCCACGACCCGGGCGTCGACCCGGCGACCGGCCTGCCGGAGCCGGCCGACGGCGAGCACGGAAGCCAGCCCGAATAGCGACCAGGAACCGACCGACGCCGAGCGGGCCGACCAGCCCGGTCGGCGGCCGGCCGAGGGCCGGTCGCGCCGAGTCGCAAGCCCGGAGTAGCAGTGACCGCAGCACGTTCCGGCACCGGCCAGGTGCCCGAGTGGTACTACGAGGACCTCGTCCCCGGCCGTAGCTTCGACCTCGGCGAGACCGTCGTGGACGGCACCGAGATGCTCGCGTTCGCGCAGCGCTTCGACCCGCAGTGGTACCACGTCGACGAGAGGCTCGCCGCGGACAGCGAGTACGGCGGGCTGATCGCGAGCGGGTGGTTCACCGCCTCGCTGTTCATGCGCGGCTACGTCGACCGGGTACTGTCCCGCGCCGCCGCCGCTGCCTCCCCGGGCCTGGAGGAGCTGCGCTGGAAGGCGCCGGTACGCGCCGGCGACACGCTGACCGGTGAGCTGCACGTGCTGGACCGCTCCCCCTCCGCGACCCGGCCCGACCTCGGTACCGTCCAGCTCGCCGGGTCGCTGTCTCGCCGGGGCACCGGCGGCGAGCCCGACGTACCGGTGCTGCTGCTGCGCTTCCGCGGCTGGTTCACCCGCCGCCCGAGCTGACCCCGCCGCCCCACCCGCCCGCAGCGCGGGAGCGAGGCAGGTCCCTGGTCGGCGCGGACCGAGCCTGCATAGGGTGAGCGGATGGCGATCGGCGATGCGGAGTTGGCGGTGGCGGCGGCGCAGGCCGGTGCCCTGATCGTCCGCGAGCGGTACGGGACGGCGCTGGCCCGGCACGACAAGGGCGGCGGCGACTTCGCGACGGCCGCCGACATCGAGGCCGAGCGGGCGATCCTGGACATGCTGCGGTCGGCCCGGCCGGACGACGCGGTCACCGGGGAGGAGTCCGGTGACAGCGGCCCCGCCGGCGCCGAACGCCGCTGGCTGGTCGATCCGCTGTGCGGCACCCTCAACTACGCCGCCGGCACCATGCTGGTCGCGGTGAACGTCGCACTGCGAACCGCCGGCGCGACGATCGCGGCGGTGGCCGATCCGTTCACCGACGAGGTGTTCTGGACCGACGGCCGCCGCGCCGCGGTGCGCCGGGCCGGCGGTGACGAACCGCTGGCCCCGTCCGGCGAATCGCGGCTGGTGGACGTCAACCTGGATCCGCCGTTCCCGAACGGGGCGCGGTTCCGCGCGGTCCGGCTGCTCGCCGATGCCGGCTTCGCCGAACGCTTCCGCCCGCGGGTGCTGTCCACCAGCCTGCCGCTGACCTGGGTGGCGGCCGGCCGGCGCGCCGGGTACGTGACGGACGGCGGGCTGGCGTCCGGGGTGCACGGTGCCGCCGGTGTCGCGCTGTGCCAGGCGGCCGGCTGCGTGGTCACCGGGCTCGACGGTGCCCCGCTCGGCAGCGGGATCGGTGGCCTGGTCGCGGCCGCGGACGCCGGGACGCACGCCGCGCTGATCGACCTGATCGCCGGCCAGCCGGTGGACGCCTGACGCCCGCCCGGAACGCCGCGCGGCGACGGGGCCGGCGCCGCCGAGCGGGCGACTCCCCGACGGCCGCTCAGGCGTCGGCGCGGCTGTCGTCCTGCTCGACCAGCTGGTAGAGCACGCCGTGGGTACGCTCGACGTGCGGGACGTCCTTGAGCACGATCTGGCCGTGCTCGCCGGCCGACTCGATCACCAGCGTGCCGCAGCCGAGCATCCGCTCGAACAGGTTGTGCTCGAACGACACATCGTTGATCCGGTCCAGCGGGATGTCGCGGCCCTTGCGCGAGATCACCCCGGAACGCAGCAGGATCCGGTGCGTGGTGAACACGTAGTGCGTGGTGGCCCAGGTGATCAGCCGCCGCAGCGGGTAAATGACGAGCAGCAGCACCGCCAGCCCGAGGATGATGTAGCGCAGGATCTGCCACGGCGCGTACACCACGCCGGCGATCGCGGCGGCCAGCACGAGCAGCGTGAACAGGAACGCACCGACCAGGCGCTTCCAGTGCGGATGCAACCGCAGCGCGACCCGCTCCTCGGCGACGAGCAAGTTCTCCGGGAAACCCACGACGACCTCCTGCCGCACCGACCGATTCCCCGGGAAATCTAGTCGACTCGCGCCAGTGCCGCCCGGCGAGCGCCCGGGTACGGTCAGTGCACCCGGAGCTGGTCGTGCCCGGTGAGCTGGAGGACGACGTCGACGTCGGTCGGCGCCAGCCCGGTCGTCCGGGTGAACCGGGCCAGGCTCTCCGACAGGTACGCCTGCACGTGCGGCACGTCGGCGTCGGCACGCAGCTCCAGCCGGGCGTACACCCGAGGTTCGGCGGCGTCGCCGCCGAGTGCCACGCTGACCCGCCGTACCTTCGGGTGCCGGGCCAGGTCGCGCTCGATGCCGTGCACCAGCGCCACCGCCCGTACCCGGGTGCGCCCCGGCCCGGGGGCCCGCCCGTTCCCGCTGCCGTCGGCACCGGCACCCGCCCCCGGCGCGACCGCTTCCTCGCCGGGCCCCGGCCCGCCCGGCGCATCGGCGCCGCGGCCGACACCATCCGGCGCATCGGCGCCGCGGCCGACATCATCCGGCGCGTCGGCGCCCACCACGGGATCGGTGAGCAACAGGTCCGGCATCGGACGGCCGCGGCCGGAGACGAGTTGCGCGCGCACCAGCAGCACCCCGAGCGCGGCCAGCAGTACGCCGGCGAGGGCGGTGACGATCCAGGCGGTGGTGCCCCAGTCGTGCCAGCGGTCGCGCACCGCGGCGGGCAGCAGCCGGGTCGACGAGTCGACGGCGGGTACCAGGCCGAGTCCGGCGACACCGACGGCGAGCCCACCGACCAGCAGTACGGCCCCGACGATCGCGAACAGGACCCGGTTGCCGCGGTCCATCACGCCACCCGCCGGGGCCGGCGCATCGACACCCGCAGCTTCACCGGCAGCGGCGCCGCGATCCGGTCCAGCTGGCCCGCCACCACCTCGCGTACCTGGCCGCGCGAGTCGCCGCGCCCGCGCGGGCTGACCGTCAGCCGCCACCGGGATCGCTTGCCGCGCAACCGCGCGGTGGTCTCGCCGACCCCTGCGACGGCATCGACCGCGACGCACAGCTGGCGCTCCACCGAGCGCCGGTACACCGACCAGCGCACCGGCTCGGTCCCGGTGCGGCGGCGGATCGCGAGCAGCCGCGGCGCCCACGGCCGTACCTGCACGAACAGCAGCAACAGGCCGACCGCGGCGACCGCGAAGGCGATGGCCAGCACGATCGGATCGCCCAGCGTGCTGCGCTGCAACGGGGCCAGCCAGGTGTCGAACCGGATCAGCCACGGCGGGCGACCGACCGCGGCCAGCACCGCCTCTGCGGCGAGCAGCAGGCCACCGGCCAGCAGCGCCAGCCCGAACAACAGCGCCAGCAGCCGGTTGACCAGCCGCATCACGACGCCCCGGTACCGAACGGGCCGGAACGCAGCGCGCTGTCCTCCACGTCCTCGACGACGACCTCGACCCGGCGCCGGTCGTCGGCGCCGGACAGCACCGCGCCGACCGCGTGCACCACGCCGGTGATCACCGGCTCCAGCGGGAACCGGTCGACCGCGATGTGCACCGACACCGCGGTGCTGCCGAGCCGCACGCCGGGCACGGTCCCGCCGGGAACGTGCGTGACCGCCGGGATCAGCCCGCCGGCGACCAGCCGCGACACCCCCGGCGTGGCACCGGCAGCGGCGGCGACGGCACGGGCCAGCGCGACCCGATCCGAACCGACCACGTCACTGCACCCGCGGCTGGCTGGGCTCGCTGGTCTCCTGGCCCTCGACGTAGATGTCGTCGACGTTGATGTTCACCTCGACCACGCGCAGCCCGGTCATTCCCTCGACCCGTTCGATCACGTTGTTGCGCACCGCCTCGGTCACCTCGACGATGTTCTGCCCGTACCAGGTGACCAGGTCCAGGTCGACCGCGGTCTCCCGCTCGCCGACCTCCACGGACACGCCCTGCGCGGCGGCGTCGACCTCGTTGCTGCCGGGCACCAGGGAGCGCAACTGCCCCATCCGGCGCGCGAACCCGGTTCCCATCGAGTACACGCCGGGTATCTCCCGGGCGGACAAGCCGGCGATCTTCGCGACCACCCCGTCCGCGATCCGCGTCTGGCCGTGCTCGGTGGTCAGCGCGGCATGGCTGGGGGGCGCGCCCGGCGCCGATCCGGTGCGCCGCGGCCCGCCCGTGGCGCCGCTGCCCGCACCGGTGCCCGCGCCGCCACCGTCCCGCTCCGCCGCCGTGGTCGACGAACTGCTCGCCATCACCGGACCCCTTCCCGTCGCCTACCACATCCGTTGCCACATCTGGCCCGCCACCGGTCGAGATGCCGGGCCCACCCGGCACGATCGAACCGTCAGCGGGGCCGCTTCGACGAGCCGAACCGGTCGGTCAGGTCACCGAGGCTGATGTCGCCTTCCAGTACCCGCACGATCACGTAGCCGACGAGCCCGGCGGCGACCCCGCCGACCGCGACGAGGAAGCCGACGCTCGCCCACAGCCAGGCGATCAACAGCCCGACCAGGAAGGCGTACTGCCGGTGGGACATCACTCCTCCTCGCCGCCGCGGCCCGGCCGTTCCCGTGTCACGGCAGGTTGGTACCAGCGTGATCCATTTCCGCAGGCGACGCGGCCGAATCCAGCAATTGCCGCCCAGGACGGGTGGTCCGGCCGAGCCGGAGCGCGCTGTCACCGGCGGAGCGCGCCGTGGGAGCGGAGCGCGCCGTGAGCGACGGGGTCAGGGGGTGGCGGGGCGAACGTGAGTGACGTCGCCGGCGGCGAGCGGGACCGTGCGACCGTCCTCGGCGGTGACGACCAACCGGCCGTCGTCGTCGACGTCGACGGCCCGGCCGACCAGGGTGTCGCCGTCCGGCAGCGCCACCCGTACCTGGCTGCCGAGCGTGCCGCTGGCCTGCCGGTACGCGGCGGCGAGGCCGCTGCCGACCGGATCACCGTCGGCCGCCCGGTACCGCCCGTACCAGTCGGCCAGCCCGCGCAGCAGCGCTCGCAGCAGCGGATCCCGGTCGGTGCAGGTACCGCCGGCGAGCGCGAGCGAGGTCGCGTCGGCGCGCGGCAACTCGTCGGCGCGCAGCGTCACGTTGAGCCCGATGCCGAGCACCACCGCCGGGCCGTCGCCGGCCGGGTCCGGCACCATCTCGGCGAGGATGCCGGCGCACTTGCCCGTCGCCGGCTCCCCCGCCGGCCCGACGAGCAGGTCGTTCGGCCACTTCACCGCGGCCGACACCGCCGCCAGCCGGTGCACCGTGTCGCGCAGCGCGACCGCGGCGAGCAGGGTGAGCCAGCCGTACCGGGCCGGCGGCACGGGCCGGTGGCCGTCCGGGTCGGTGCGGCCGGGCCGGAGCAGCACGCTGACGTGCAGTCCGGCCCGCGCCGGCGAGGTCCAGGTGCGCCCCAGCCGGCCCTTCCCGGCGACCTGCTGCTCGGCGACCAGCACCAGCCCCTCGGGCGCCCCGCCGGCCGCGGCGGCGGCCACGTCGGTGTTGGTCGAGCCGGTGCTCGGCACCACCCGTACCTCGGTCCACAGCCCGCCGGGGCGCACCAGCACCCGCGCCAACGCCTCCGCCGACAGCGGCGGCCGTCCCAGATCCGAGTACGCCGAACTCATCCGCCCAGGCTACGACCCGTCCCGGGCCGGGCCGCCGCCGATCTTGGCTTCGCGCCCGGAACGCGGGCACGACCCTCGATCGGCGGCTTGGCTTCGCGCCCGGAACGCGGGCACGGCCCTCGATCGGCGAGGCGGGCGGGCACGACCCCCTCGATCGGCAACGGGAACGGGCCGGGGACCCGATCGGCGCGGCGGTCAGTCGAGCAGTTCGACGTAGCCGTCGGTGCCGTGCACCCGGATGCGTTGCCCGTCGCGGATCAGGCGGGTGGCGTCCTGGACCCCGACGACGGCCGGCAGGCCGTACTCCCGGGCGATCACCGCGCCGTGCGTCATCAGCCCACCGACCTCGGTCACCAGGCCACCGATCCCGACGAACACCGGTACCCAGCTGGGGTCGGTGAACGTGGTGACCAGGATGTCGCCGGCGGCGAGGTCGGCCTGCGCCATGTCCAGCACGACCCGGGCCCGCCCTTCCACGGTGCCGGCGGAGACCGCGATGCCGGCGAGCGCGTCGGCCGGCACGTCGTCCCGGCGGTACGCCCCGGCGACGGCCTCGCCGTCCGAGGTGAGCACCCGTGGCGGGGTGAGTGCCTGGTACCGCGCGAAGTCCGCCTTGCGCTGCCGGATCAGCTCGGCGTCGGCCCGGTGGGTGCGCACCACCTCCTGCAACTCGGCGACCGTGAGGTAGTGGGCGTCCGTCGCGTCGGGCAGCACGCCGGCGTCGACCAGCCGGTCGGCCTCCCGCATGATCGCCCGCTTGTACAGCAGGTAGCGGCTGACCATCGCGTACTTCGGGTACTCCCGGTAGCCGGTGAAGGTGCGGACCCGGTCGATCATCCGCTTGGTCTCGGCGGCGCGTTCGGCCCCGTCCGGCAGCGCGCGCAGCCGGGCCAGCACGTCCCGCTCGAACTCCGCCGCCTCCCGCCGCCCCTGCTCGAACCGCCGCGCACCGGCGCCCGGTTCGAACCCGCGGACGTTGGCGAGGATCGCGGCGATCAGCATGCTCGGCCGTTCGCTCCACCGCGGCCGGGTGATGTCCACCTCGCCGGGGCAGCGCATCCCGTACCGGTCGAGGAAACCGCGGATGGCGTCGTACGCGTCCCGGCCGCCGGGCAGCGCCGGCAGTTCGGCCAGGAAGCCGTCGTCGTCGACCTGCTCCAGGAACGCCACCACCTCGGGGTGAGCCCGGATCACGTCGGCGACGTCCAGCAGCGCCAGCCCCATCTCGGCGGTCACGTTGCCGGGTACCGACTGGCTGAGCGTGTCGGCCGCGTTCGTGACGCCGAGCCAGTCGGCCAGGTGGTCGTTGAGCCACCAGGCGGCCTCCATCGCGGCCATGATCACCTGATGGCTGCGCGGCCCGAACAGGGTCGGTTTCAGCTCGCCCGTCAGGTCGGTCCTGATGAAGTCGAACAGTTCCGGCCCGGTCCGGGTCGGGATCTCGCGCCGCAACTCCTCGATCGACCGGCGGCTCCGCTCGACCAGTTCGTCCACGACGGCCGGATCGGTGGGCAGCGGGGCGGGCGGCTCGGCAGGGGCCGGCGGCGGGTCGGTGGGCTTGGCGGCCGGCGCCGGCGGGACGAAGTCGCCGCGGTCCAGGATGGTGCGCAGCGCGTCGCCGGTCAGCGGGTCGGACCGGCTGACCATCGCCACCGTGGCGCCGTCCGGCGCCGCCAGGATGCGGGTGGCGTCCACGAACAGCCGACCCCCGGCCTCGTGCATCGGCCCGGCCGCGGTCAGCTGCCACATCGAGATGCCCAGCGGCTTCCAGGCATCGGTCATCATCTGCTGGTGCCCGACGGACAGGAAGACGTGGTTCGCGCCGTCTCCGGCCACCGCGGGGATGGGGAACAGCGTGGTGATGGGCCGGCTCTGCACGACCTGGAAGTCACCCTCGGGACCGACCGAGCTGGCACTGTCGGCGCCGCCGACACCGTCGGCGGCGCCGACCGAGCCGGCACCGTCGGTGAGGCACCATTCGATGTCCTGCGGGCAGCCGAAGTGTGCCTCGATCCGCCGGCCGAGCCGGGCCAGCCGCAGCACCTGCTCGTCGGTGAGTACCGGTTGGTGCCGCCGGCCCGGCTCGACCTCCCGTTCCTCGGTGCCGCCGGCCGACGTGGCGTGCAGCGCGTGCTGTTTGGTGGCGATCGTGCGGTCCAGCACCTCGCCGTCCCGCACGGTGTAGCGGTCCGCGTTCGCCTGGCCGGACACCAGCGCCTCGCCGAGGCCGAGGGTGGCCTCGATCGAGATCACCTTCCGGTTGCCGGTGATCGGGTCGGCGGTGAACAGCACCCCGGCCGCCTGGGCGGCGACCATCCGCTGGACCACCACCGCCATCCGAACCGTCCGGTCGCCGAACCCGTTGCGCAGCCGGTAGGTGACCGCCCGCTCGGTGAACAGGGACGCCCAGCACCGGGCGACGTGCCGGAGCACCTCCGGGCCGGCGATGTTCAGGTAGCTGTCCTGCTGGCCGGCGAACGACGCGGTCGGCGAGTCCTCCGCCGTCGCGCTGGACCGCACGGCGTAGCCGGCCCGGTCGCCGAGCCGGACGAGTCGCGCCTCGATCGCCGCCGCCACCTCGGCCGGCACGGTGATCTTCTCGATTTCTCGCCGGATCTCCGCGCTCAGCGCGCGGATGCCGTCCTGGTCCCCCGGTCCCAGCCGGGCCAGCCGCTCGATTCCCGCCCCGACCGACGGCGCCGTGGACAGCGCCCGGTCGAAGGCGTCGGTCGTCACGCAGAAGCCGTCCGGTACCTGGACGCCGTCGATCCGGGTGAGTTCCCCCAGGTGCGCGCCCTTACCGCCGGCGCGACCCCGCTGCGTCCGGTCGATGTCGTGAAGGCTCGACACGTATGCCAATTCCGCCCGCTCCTCAATGGTGTTCCAGCACGTGGCGGCCGATTATGACGCAGAAATCGGCTGGCCATGAGCGGCACTTTTCGGGTATAAAATGAGAGTGGGGCAAGGGGCGCACCGGATTCGGGCGCCCTTTTTCTTTCCCCCGCAAATCACGCACCACCGGCCGGCCCGGCGGGCCGGAAGGCGGCCGGCGTTAGGCTGCCCGGCGTGAGTGCAGACGTGAGCGAACCGGGGCCGGACATCCACACCACCGCGGGCAAACTCGCCGACCTGTCCCGCCGTACCGACGAGGCGGTGCACGCGGGCTCGGCGCGGGCGGTGGAGAAACAGCACGCGAAGGGCAAGAAGACCGCCCGGGAGCGGATCGACATGCTGCTGGATCCGGGCTCCTTCACCGAGCTGGACGAGCTTGCCCGGCACCGTTCGGTCAACTTCGGCATCGCCGCCAACCGGCCGTACGGGGACGGCGTCGTCACCGGGTACGGCACCGTCGACGGCCGGCCGGTCGCGGTGTTCAGCCAGGACTTCACCGTGTTCGGCGGCTCGCTGGGCGAGGTGTACGGCGAGAAGATCTGCAAGGTGATGGACCTGGCCGCGAAGACCGGCTGCCCGATCGTCGGCATCAACGACGGCGGCGGCGCGCGGATCCAGGAGGGGGTGGTCGCGCTCGGCCTGTTCGCGGAGATCTTCCGGCGCAACGTCAAGGCGTCCGGGGTGATCCCGCAGATCTCGCTGATCCTCGGCCCGGCGGCCGGCGGCGCGGTCTACTCCCCCGCCATCACCGACTTCACCGTGATGGTCGACCAGACCTCGCACATGTTCATCACCGGGCCGGACGTGATCAAGACGGTGACCGGCGAGGACATCGGGTTCGAGGAGCTCGGCGGGGCACGCACGCACAACACGAAGTCGGGCAACGCGCACTACCTGGCGAGCGACGAGCAGGACGCGATCGACTACGTCAAGCAGCTGCTGTCGTACCTGCCGGGCAACAACCTGGACGAGCCGCCGGTCGACCCGGTCGAGCCGGCGGCCGCGGTGACCGACGCCGACGCGGAACTCGACACGCTGATCCCGGACTCCGACAACCAGCCGTACGACATGCACACGGTGATCCGGCACGTGCTCGACGACGGCGAGTTCTGCGAGGTGCAGGAGCTGTACGCGGGCAACATCGTGTGCGGCTTCGGCCGGGTCGACGGGCATTCGGTCGGTGTGGTCGCGAACCAGCCGATGCAGTTCGCCGGCTGCCTGGACATCGGCGCGTCGGAGAAGGCGGCCCGGTTCGTGCGCACCTGCGACGCGTTCAACGTGCCGATCCTGACGTTCGTGGACGTGCCCGGTTTCCTGCCCGGTACCGACCAGGAGTGGAACGGCATCATCCGGCGCGGCGCCAAGCTGATCTACGCGTACGCGGAGGCCACCGTCCCGCTGATCACCGTGATCACCCGCAAGGCGTACGGCGGGGCGTACGACGTGATGGGGTCCAAGCACCTGGGTGCGGACCTGAACTTCGCCTGGCCGACCGCGCAGATCGCGGTGATGGGCGCCCAGGGCGCGGTGAACATCCTGCACCGGCGCACCCTGGCGGCGGCCGACGACCCGGATGCGAAGCGCGCCGAGCTGATCACCGAGTACGAGGACACCCTCTGCAACCCGTACGAGGCGGCCGAGCGCGGCTACGTCGACGCGGTGATCCCGCCGTCCCGGACCCGGGTGGCGATCTCCCGCGGCCTCGCGATGCTGCGCGGCAAGCGGGAGACCAACCCGCCACGCAAGCACGGCAACATCCCGCTGTAGCAACGGAACTGGAGTGTCCATCGTGGAGGAACCGATCCTGCGGGTGGTGCGCGGCGAGCCGACCGCGGAGGAACTCGCCGCGCTGGTCACCGCCCTCGCGGCGGTACCGGCCGGGGCGCCCGCCGCGACACCGGCGCCGCGGTCGCTGTGGCGGGACCCGGCGGCTCGGCTCGGCGTGGCCCGGCGCGGCCCGCTCGCCTGGGCCGCCAGCGCCCGGCCGCGCTGATCCCGGCGCCGGCAGCGCTGACCCGGCCCCGCTGGTCCCGGCGACGGCAGCGCTGACCCGGCTGCGACGCTGGACGTGCCGGACCCGGCAACCGGTTCGTACCCTGGCGGCATGACGCACACCCGGGTGTACCACGACGGCCGCGTGCTGCACGACGACCTGCCGGTGGACGAGGCGGCGCGGCTGATCGGCCGCCGGCGGACCAGCGTGTGGATCGACCTGACGCCGGACGACGAGCCGGCGCTGCGGGCGCTCGCCGCGCAGCTCGACCTGCACGCGGTCGCGGTGCGCGACGCGCTGACGGCGCATCCGGCGCACACCTTCGCCCGGTACGCGTCGCACGACTTCCTGTCCGGCCCGACGGCGCGGTTCGACCCGGAGCCGGCCCGGCTCCGGGTCGAGGTCGTCTCCGCCTTCCTGACCCCGAACGCACTGATCACGGTGCGCCGGCCCGGCATCCTGACCGCCGAGGCCCTGCGTGCCCAGTGGGACCAGGAGCCGGAACTCGCCGGGCACGGCGTCGGTTTCCTGCTGTACGGGCTGCTGGAGGTCATGTCGCGCACCACCGAGGACGCCGTCCGGGCGCTGGACGAGGCGCTGGACGAGCTGGCCGAGCAGATCTTCGACTACGCCTCGTCCGACGAGGCGCAGCGCCGGTCGTTGTCGCTGCGCCGGTGCCTGGTGTCGCTGCGCCGGGCGATCCTCCCGTTCGACGAGGCGCTGGACGGGCTCGGCGGCGAGGCCCGGCCACGCTACGACGCGGCGATGGAACCGTACCTGCACGGCGTGCACCAGCGGGTGCGGCGCATGTCGGACTGGACCGAGAGCCTGCGGGAGATGGTCGCCTCGATCGCCCAGACCACCATGTCGCTGCACGACAGCCGGATGACGGTGATCAGCAAGAAGGTCAGCGGCTGGGCGGCGCTGGTCGCGGTGCCCGCGGTGGTCACCGGCTTCTTCGGGATCAACGTGCCCTATCCCGGCATCGGCCGCGAGTGGGGCTTCGTGCTGTGCTGCGTGGTCCTGGTCGCCAGTTTCCTCGGCCTCTACGCCACCTTCAAGCGCCGGGACTGGTTGTGAACCGGGCGGCCCGGTGCCTCACGAGCCGAGCAGCTTCGCCTTGGCCGCGGCGAACTCCTGGTCGTCGAGCAGCCCCTGCTGTCGCATGTCCGCGAGCCGTTGCAGTTGGGCCATCAGATCGTCCTGCCCGGCCGGCGCCTGCGCAGCGGCCGGTGGCGGGGCCGCCTGCTGCGGGGGCGCCTGCTGCTGGGCGGCCTGCTGCTCGTAGGCGGCGGCTTCGGCGCGCTGCTGTGACCGGTTCTCCATCGACCGGTTCACCCCGCGCGACACCGCGGTGGCGGTGCCGGCGACCACGGCGGTGCGGGCGACCGCGCCGAGCAGGCCGGGCCCGCGGCGCAATCCAGGGCGCATGAACATCTCGTCCCCCTCCGGCTGTCAGCTGGCGGCGCGTTCGGCGAGGACCTGGTCCACCACCGGGGCGGGGATCCGCTCCGTGAACACGACCCGGCCGCCGGCCGCCGCCATCGCGCCGGCCAGCCCGGTCAGCCACAGGTGCTCCAGCAGCACCACCAGCGCGCTGGTGCCGGGCTGCACCCGGGTGGCGATGTCCGCGGCGTCCTCGTCCGCGATCAGCCCCTCGATCGTGCCGACGACGTCCGCGTACGGCCGGGCCGCCTCGGGTGCTAGGTCGGCGAACTCCTGGATGGTGACGGTGCCGGCCTCGTCGCGCCGGATCACCATCGCGTCGACGACCCGGACCAGGCCGGCCGCGACGACCTCGCGGAGCTGCTCGGCGAGCTGTTGATCGATCGTGGTGGTCGGAAACTCGACGACCACGAACTCCATCGGACCACGGCCCATCGGTGGTCTCCTTCCCCCGTGTGCAGCGTATGCGGCGGCGGAACTCCCCGCGGCCGGAACGGCCCAACCCGGCGCGGCGACCGGTGCCCTGGCTCGGCCTGGCGAACGGGTCGTCAGGTCCGGCGGCGGCGGGCCAGGACCAGCAGCGCGACCGCGACGCCGATGATCGCGAGGCCGGTACCGGCCAGCGCGGCCAGGCTGGTGCCGGTGATCGGCAGGCTCGGCTGGCCGCCGGAACCGGCTGAACCACCGGCCGCGCCGGAACCGCCGCCCGGCGCCACCGGCGTACTCGCGCTGGCCGAGGTGCTGGGCGGCGCGGAGGGGCTGGCGCTGCCGGAAGGGTTCCCGGACGGGTTCCCGGAGGGGGTGTCCGACGGCGACTCGCTCGGCGAAACACTCGGGGACTCGGTCGGTGCGGCACTCGGGGACTCGCTCGGTGCGCCGGTGCTGGTCGGCGAGGGACTCGGCGACTCCGACGGCGACTCGCTGGGCGAGACGGACGGCGAGATCGTCTCGGTACCGGTGGCGGTGGGTGTCGGGCTCACCGCGGAGCAGTCCATCCGGACGTCGCCGAGGACCAGGTCGAACAGCGGATCGGCGGCGCCGGTCGGGGCGCCCTCCTCGTCCAGCAGCTGCGCGGTGGCCGACAGGTCCAGTTCGGCGTGGCCCAGCAGCCCGTCGATCTCCTGGAGCTGCTGGCTGGTGACGGCGAGCCGGACACCGGAGGCACCCGGGCCGAAGTCGCCGGGCAGGTCGAAGGTCTCGGTCTGCAGCTGCTGCGTCACGTCGATCGACCGGCCGAGCACCTGGACGTCGACCGCGCTGGTCAGGAAGATCGGCGCGTACGGGTAGGTGCAGTTGACGCTGTTCTGCCAGGTCGAGACGTGCAGGATCCGGGTGAGATCGCCGTTGGGCGTGCCGTACTGGTTGATCACCTGGGCCGGGCCCGTCGGGTCGGCCGGCTGCGGGACGAGCAGTTGGGTGTACGCGCCGTCCGCGCGGGCGCGGGCGGACGCCGGGGCGGTGGTGGTGTTGACCTCGGCGGTCCCGGTCGCGGACGGGACGTGCGGCGAGATGTTCGAACCGGGCCCGGTGGCGATGTCCCACGCCTGCTCGCCGTCACCGCGCACGGCGAGTTCGGCCAAGTTTCCGGACACTCCGGAGGTGTACACGGTCGGGTCGAGTTGCAGTTCGGCCCAGGTGCTGCTGGCGTACGGCGTCGCCGGCGGTGCGGCGGTGCCGCGCGCGCCCGGCAGCAGCACGCCGATGGCCGATGTCGCGAGCAACAGGGCACCTGCCGCGACGGCGGCGCCGATCATCGCCGTGGATGCCTTGACCGCCGCTATCGCCATCGAAGTCAACTCTCCGTAGTCGCTTGGACTCGCAGAGGTTAACGATCTGGGCCGGTCGGATCTCGGCGACACGCAGCGGTGGGCCGGAATCGTCCGTCTCACCGGTTGCCCGAAACCACGATCAGCGACCGATCCGGGACCGTACGCTCATGCTGTCTTCAGGTGCTCGGGCGTCGCCGGCCGGCCACGCCCGCCCGGCGGGAGGGTGCGGGCATGAGCGACGGGGAACGACCGGTGCGGTCGATGGGGCGCGGTACCCGGACCGGGCGGTGGGTCGGCGCGATCGCGCTGGTGACCGTCGCCGCGTTGCTGGCGATGGTGTCGGTCCTCGCGGTGTTCGCCCGCAACCAGCTGCTGAACACCGACCGGTTCGTCACCACCATGGCCCCGCTGGCCCGCGACCCGGTGGTTCAGGACGCCATCGCGCGCCGGCTGACCACCGAGGTGACCCAGCGGGCCGACCTGGAGAAGCTGGGCCGGGACGCGTCCGCCTGGCTGCAGAAGCAGGGCGCGCCGCCGGCGGTGAACTCGCTGGTCGGCCCGGCGGTGAACGGCGCCGAGTCGTTCATCTCCCGGCAGATCACCGCGATCGTGCACAGCGACACGTTCGCGCAGGCGTGGGACGCGGCCATCCGGGCGGCACACAAGAACCTCGACGCGGTACTGACCGGCCACGGCTCCACCGCGATCAAGAGCCAGGGCACCACCGTGTCGGTCGACCTCGGTGCGCTCATCGCCACGGTCAAGCAGCGACTGGAGGCCCGCGGGTTCGGGTTGGCCAGCAAGATCCCGAAGGTGAACGTGGAGTTCGTGCTGTTCTCCTCGGCCCAGCTGCCGAAGCTGCGCAACTACGTGACGCTGCTCAACACGGTGGCGACCTGGCTGCCGTGGATCTGCCTGGTACTGCTCGCGCTCGGCGTCGCGGTGGCCCCGGCGCACCGTCGCGGCCTGCTCGTGGTCGGCGTGTTCCTCGCCGTCGGTGCGTTGCTGGTGTTGGCGGCGATGGCCGTGCTGCGCGCCTACTACCTGAACAACCTGCCGGCCCAGGTCAAGTCGCCGGACGCGGTCGCGCACATCCTCGACCAGGTGCTCGCCCGCCCGTACCAGGCGTACCGGGTGATCGCGGTGCTGGGCGCGCTGCTCGCGATCGCCTGCTGGCTCGCCGGCCCGGCCCGGCCCGCGGTCGGGCTGCGCCACCTCACCGGCCGCGGCCTGGACGCCACCGGCGCCGCGCTGGGCCGTACCGGCGTGCCGTTGGGGCCGGTACCCCGGGTGCTGCGCCGCTACCACGTCGCCATCGACATCGCCGCGCTGGTGCTGGCGCTGCTGGGCTTCGTACTGACCGGCGCCGGGGTGAGCAGCGCGATCGGGTTCGGCCTCGGCCTGCTGGTGCTCGTCCTCGTCGTCGAGATCCTGGCCCGGGCGACGGAGCCCGCGGCGCCGCCGGCGGCGACCCCGGCGCCCGGTGCCGCGTGAGCCGACCAACCGGATAGCCGGCCGAGTCCACAATGGACCGGCCGGATCCGTGGTTTCGCCCGGTCGCCGGTCCGGACCGGACCATGATGAACCATGGCCGAAGAATCGCGGAACACCCGGTTCGATCTGGTGGTGGCGCTGTTCATGGCGCTGGCCGCGGTCGGCACCGCCTGGGCCGGGTTCGAGAGCGCCAAGTGGAGTGGCGTGCAGGCCAACTCCTACGCCTCGGCCGGCGCCGACCGGGCCGAGGCGAGCCGGGCCGCGACGCTGGCCGGCCAGCAACGCGGGATCGACGTCGTCTCGTTCACCGCCTGGCTCAACGCGTTGAACGCGGAGATCGTGGCCGACCCCTCGGTACGCCCCAAGGGAAACTACAAGCCCAACCAGCAGGCCGTGTCCGGGTTCCTGTTCGAACGTTTCCGGCCGGAGTTCCGGCCGGCCGTGAACGCCTGGCTCGCGACCCACCCGCTGATCAATGCCGACGCGCCGGCGACGCCGTTCGACATGCCGCAGTACCGGCTGGCCGCGCAGCGCCGCTCCGAACGGCTGGTCGACAGCGCCGGGAAACTGGCCGCCAAGGCACGATCCGCCAACCAGCGGTCCGACAACTACGTGCTGACCGCCGTGGCCCTGGCGACCGTACTGTTCTTCTCCGGCATGGCCAGCAAGGCGAACGGGCGGCGCCTCCAGCTGTTCTTCACGATCCTGGCCGGTACCGTGCTGATCGGCTGCATCGTCACGTTGGCGCTGTTCCCGATCCAGATCTGATCGCCGGCGCGGCCGTCGTTGCCGGTACGAACTCCGTCCCGTCGGCATAGCGTGTCGTTATCGACGAACGGCTGCAACGGCTCACCGGGGGGACGGCCATGGCGCAGACGACATTCCCTTACCAGGATCGTGACGATTTCGCCGACGCGGAACGGGGACGCATCGGATCGGCGGAGGACACCACGGTCACCAACGACGCGGGGCAGGTCGTCTGGGACGCCGGTTCCTACGCGTTCCTCGACGGCGAGCGGCCGGACTCGGTGCACGGCAGTCTCTGGCGGCAGTCCGGGCTGGTGGCCCGGCACGGCCTGTTCGAGGTCGTCGACGGGATCTACCAGGTGCGCGGCTTCGACCTGTCGAACGTCTCGTTCGTCGAGGGCGACACCGGCGTCATCGTGATCGACCCGCTGATCTCGGTGGAGACCGCCGCCGCCGCGCTGGCGCTGTACCGCGAACACCGTGGCGATCGGCCGGTGACCGGGGTGATCTACACGCACAGCCACGTCGACCACTTCGGCGGGGTGAAGGGGGTGCTGTCCCAGGAGGACGCCGACGCCCGGCAGGTGCCGGTCATCGCCCCCGCCGGGTTCGTGGAGCACGCGATCTCGGAGAACATGTACGCCGGCACCGCGATGGGCCGCCGTTCCGGGTACATGTTCGGTGCGGCGCTGGCCCGTGGCGTGGACGGCGCGGTCGGCGCCGGCCTCGGACAAACCACCTCCACCGGCCAGGTCAGCCTGATCCCACCGACCGTCGACATCACCCACACCGGGCAGGAGCTGACCGTCGACGGAGTGCGGATCGTGTTCCAGCTGACGCCGAACACCGAGGCGCCGGCCGAGATGCACTTCCACTTCCCGGACCGGCGCGCCCTGTGCATGGCCGAGAACGCCACCCACACCCTGCACAACCTGCTCACGCTGCGCGGCGCCGTGGTGCGCGACCCGCACGCCTGGGCCAACTACCTGACCGAGGCGATCGAGCTGTTCGCCGACTCCTCCGACGTGGCCTTCGCCTCGCACCACTGGCCCACCTGGGGCACCGAGAAGATCCGGACCTTCCTGGGCCTGCAGCGCGACCTCTACGCGTACCTGCACGACCAGACGCTGCGCCTGCTGAACAAGGGCTACACCGGCATCGAGATCGCGGAACGGATCGAGCTGCCGCCGGCGCTGCAGAACGTCTGGCACACGCACGGCTACTACGGCTCGGTCAGCCACAACGTGAAGGCGATCTACCAGCGGTACATGGGCTGGTTCGACGGGGTGCCATCCCGGCTCTGGCCGCACCCGCCGGAGGAGTCGGCCCGCCGCTACGTCGAGTTCATGGGCGGCGCCGACGCGGTGGTGACCAAGGCGAAGAAGTCCGCCGACGAGGGCGACCTGCGCTGGGCGGCACAGGTGCTCGACCACGTGGTGTTCGCCGAACCCGACCACCAGGAGGGCCGGGCACTGCTCGCCGACGTACTGGAGCGGCTCGGGTTCGGCTGCGAGAACGGCATCTGGCGCAACTTCTACCTGTCCGGCGCGACGGAACTGCGCGGGAAGAACTTCGGTACCCCGACCACCAGCTCGTCGCCGGACATGCTCGCGCAGTTGCCGCCGGAGATGTTCTTCGACTCGATCGCCGTACAGGTCGACGGGCCGCGCGCGTGGGACACCGAGCTCGCGCTGGGCTGGCACTTCCCGGACCACGGCGAGAGGTTCCGGACGGTGCTGCACAACGGGGTGTTCACCCGGGTACGGGACGGCAAGGGCGACGTGGACCTGACCCTCACCGTGCCCCGGGCAGCGCTGGCCGGCCTGGCCAGCGGCGACCTGGACGCCGCGGCGGCGGCCGGCCTGACCATGGACGGCGATCGTCAGGCGCTGCAGACCCTCCTCGGCCTGCTCGATCCGGGCGACCCGCAGTTCAACATCGTGGAACCCTGATCGCCGCACGCCGGGGCCCGTCCGGCCCCGGCGTGCGGCGACCGGCCGCTCATCCCGCGCGGGAGGCGGCCGGCCGCTCATCCCGCGCGGGAGGCGGCCGGCCGCCGGCCCGCAGCACTCAGCTACGGCGCCGCATCCGGAGCCGCAGGGCGACGCCGCCGGCCACGAGTGCCCCGGCGATCGCGGCCAGCACACCCAGCGGGGTGCCGGTGACCGGCAGCGTCGGGCCGGCCGAGCCCGATCCGCTGGGCTGCGGTGACACCGGCGCAGCCGAGGTCGGGCTCGCCGAACCGGACGGGCTGGCCGGGGTCGACGGGCTGGTCGACGTCGAGGCGCTCGCCGAACCGGACGGGCTGGTACTCGCCGACGGCGAGGAGCTGGTCGACGCCGACGGGCTGGTCGACGGCGACGGGCTGGCGCACTCGACGGTGAACACCTTGGACTTGCCCGCGCCGTTCTCGCCCTCCCAGTTCCAGACGAGCTTGTAGTGCCCGTTCGGCAGCGTCATGTCCTGGGTGTGCCCGTTGCCGTCCGGGTCGAGCGTGATCGTGCCCTGACCGACCTGGCTGGTTCCGGTCGGCGGCTGCTCGTCGATGTGCCAGCTGACCTGCTGCAACCCGTCGAAGTTGAACGCGTCCAGATAGAAGACGCAGACCTTCGGCTCGTTGCTCGGGTCGTCGACCGGAGTACCCGAGTTGTGGATCTTCACGTCGCCGTTGTCGCCCGGTGCGGCGAGCGCCGCGCCCGGCGCGCCGAGCCCGGCACCGACCACCGCTGCCGCCACCATCACCGTCGCCCATCGGGACGCCATGGTCGCCTTCATTCTTTCCCCCCATCAGTCGTATGAACGGCAGCCGCCGATGCGGCGGCTGCTTTGCACCCCCGTGAACTACGGGAACCCCCGTGAACTACCGAGCGGAGCTGCGGAGAGTCACGCGGCGCCGCTCGCCCCGAGCGCCGGCCGGTGGCCGGCGCCGGGCCCGTCCCGACCGCCGGCCCGAGGCCGGGCCGTGTCCGGTGGGTCGCGCCCGTTCACCGGAGCGAGCCCGCTGCGGCGGTCAGCTCGGCGCGGCGGTCCGGCGGTACGGCCGCCGCGGTCTCGTCGAGCATCCGCAGCACCCGGGCTCGCACCATCGGCGCCGCCGTCAGGTACGGCAGGATCTCGGTCGCCGCGGCCACGAACCGCGGCCAGCCGGGCAGCGGGGCCACCACCAGCGGGCGGCCCCGGTCGTCTCGCACCGTACCGATGTCCAGGTCCCGGTCGGCGACGGCGCGCAGCAGGTCGGCCATCCCGTCGACGGCCCGGACCGCCGTGTACGGGTCGTTGACGGCGGTCGACAGCGCCCGCAGCGCGATGTCGTTGAGCAGCCGGAAGGCCAGCAGCGGATCCTGGTCGAAGGTACGGTCCACGCCGACGTCGAGGGCGCCCAGCAGTTCCGCGTCCGGCACGCCCGGATCGGGGCCGTGCACCCGCAGCGCGGTACCGCGAAACGGGATCGTGACACCGGGCCGGTAGCCCAGCACGATCGTGCAGCCGTGGTCCTCGGCGAGCGCGCTCAACGCCGGCAGGTCGACCTGCTGCAGCAGCGCGTACCGGTAGGGCCAGCTCACCGCGCGCGACACCGGCGGCAGCGGGGCGGGGGCGGGCGCCGCGTCGTAGCTCGCCGGGTACAGCCGGGCGAGCAGTTGCAGGCCCTCCCCGGTGACACGCTGCAGGACCGACTCGAACTGCACCGCCGACAGCGCCCGCAACTGCAGCTGCCCGCCGACGGCCATGCAGCAGAGCACGAGCAGCACCGCCACGACCGGGACCACCAGCGACATCCGGCGATCGTGACTGACCTGCAGCGAGGCACTGACGGAGAACAGGAGCACCCCGACGAACAGCCCCAGCGCGTGCCAGACCAGCGGGTGGTCGCGGAACAGCATCAGCCGCGGCGACAGGTTGGTACTGACGTGCCGGACCACGACCGACAGCAGCGAGAAGACCAGCCCGGTCAGCGCGACGAGTCCAGCGGCCATCGCCTGCAGGATGCCGGTCACCTTGTCGGCGTTCACCGTCGGTCCGCTGTGGATGGTCGGGAGCAGCACGCCGAGGATGACGCCGGCCACCGCGTACGGCAGCCCGACCGCGCTGGCTCGCAGCCGTCGACGACGCCGGCTCAGCACCCAGGGCGCCCGGCCGCGCGGTACCGGCGCCGAACGCCGACGGACCCGCCTGGACGGTGACGATCCCACGACGTCGCCCTCCGTGGATCCGTCGTGCTCGATGTGGCCGATCCTAGGGCGATTCGCCCGAGTGCCCGCGGGAAACACCGAAATCCGCCGACCCCGGGCCGGCCGCCGGCCCCGGCGTCGGGTAGACAGGCGGCATGGCTGATCAGGTGCGGTTCGTGCTCGCGTCGCAGAGCCCGGCCCGGCTGGCGTCGCTGCGCGCCGCCGGGTTCGACCCCGAGGTGATCGTCAGCGGCGTGGACGAGTCGGCGGTCCGGGCGGCCGACACCGCGGCGCTCGCCGGCATCCTGGCCCGGCACAAGTGCGAGGCGGTCGCGGCCCGCGACACCGCGGCCGGCGCGGTGGTGCTCGGCTGCGATTCGGTGCTGGAGTTCGAGCAGGAGACGTGGGGCAAGCCGAGCGGCCCGGCCGACGCGGTCGCGCGCTGGCGGCGGATGCGCGGGCACAGCGGCGTGCTGCACACCGGGCACTGGCTGATCGACACCCGCAACGACGCCGCGGTCGGCGCCGTCGCGGCCACCACCGTGCGGTTCGCCGAGGTCAGCGACGCCGAGATCGAGGCGTACGTGGCGACCGGGGAGCCGCTGGCGGTGGCCGGCGCCTTCACCATCGACGGCCGGGGCGGCCCGTTCGTGTCCGGCGTGGACGGCGATCCGGGCACCGTGGTCGGCGTCTCCCTGCCTCTGCTGCGTACCCTGCTGGCCGATCTGGACATCCCCGTCACCGCCCTGTGGACCTGAGTCCCGACCGTCCGGTGGACCTGATTCCCGCTCGGTCGACCTGATTCCGGCTCGGTCGACCGACAGCGGTGTCAGGCGGGCAGACTGGTTCGCATGGTCTTCACCCCAGCAGAGCTGGACTACCTGGGCACCCAGCGCCTCGGGCGGCTGGCCACGGTGGCTCCGGACGGGCAGGTACAGAACAATCCGGTGGGGTTCTTCGTGGATGCCGGCGCGGGCACGATCACGATCGGTGGGCACGCGCTGGGCGCCTCCAAGAAGTTCCGGAACGTGCAGCGCGGCAGCACGGTGTCGTTCGTGGTGGACGATCTCGCGTCGGTGGATCCGTGGGTGCCGCGCGGCATCGAGGTTCGGGGTTCGGCGGTGGCGCTGACCGATCAGGAGCCGCCGCTGCCGTACTTCTCCCGGGAGATCATCACGATCACGCCGCGCCGGATCATCTCGTGGGGTCTGGACGGCGCCCGGTCCAGCCGCACGGTCTGACCCCGCCGGCAGAAGTTGATCATGGGGTTATCTCGGGCGGCAAGCGCTTGCCGAGTGGATAACCCCATGATCAACGGTGCAGCGGTGGGTCGGCGGACGGTGCGGTAGCGGTCAGGAGCAGGTGATCGCGGCGCCGGCCCAGTCGGTGTGATCGGAGTTGGCGTCGCCCTGGTCGTTCGCGACCAGTTGCACCACGTGCGCACCGGTCAGGTCGGCGGTCAGGGTCCGGGCCGCGTCGTCGGCGGTCATCGGGCCCGAGTCGGCGACCTTGCTGCCGTCCACCCAGATCTCGAACGACGCGTTCGCGACGCTGCCGTCCTTCTCGTCGTCGATACCGACGTCGGTGTGCAACGCCGTGCAGGTACCGCCGAGGAAGTACGTGATGGTCGCGGGCGCGTTGGTGCCGAGCCCCTTGGCGTAGGTGACGCCGTTGATGGTGATGGTGTGCCCGTCACCGGCGCCGGTCTCGCCGTTGCTGGAGTCGCGTTCCACCGGACCCCAGTCGTTGTCGGCGGACAGCCAGTCCAGGTCGCTGAGGTAGTGCGTGCCGGCAGTGGGCCCGACCGCGACCAGCACCGAGGTGCCACCGTCCGCGGTGTAGCCGTGTCCATTCCACTGGTACGTACCGTGCAGCTTGAGCGAGTAGGTACCGGCCGCGACGTTCGCCGGCGGGGTGACCTGCCAGGTCGTGGTCAGCGACTTGCCGGTCGGCAGCGCCGGCGCCTCGGTGCCCGACGTGGCCTTGAGCTGCCAGCCGTCCGGGCCGGTCAGGCCGGCCTGGACCGCGTGCACCGGGACCCGGCCGTTGTTGGCGACCGTGGTGGTCACCTCGTTGGCCTTGCCCGGGGTCAGGATCGCCGCGGGCGCACCGGCGTAGACGGTACCGGCGTCCACCCCGGCCGACGTGCTCGGCGGGTACGAGTTCCACCGGTGGTCCACCGAGACCCGGTAGATGGCGGTGCCGTGCGCGGGTACCGAGGCGCTGATGGTGCCGGCGGTCTCGGTGTTGCTGTGCTGCCAGACGTCGCGCAGCGAGTACGCGGCGGCGTGCGGCAGCCCGGCCGCGTCGGCCGTGGTGGAGATGGTCGCCGCACTGTCGGACTCGTTGTACAGCGCGACCGCGACGTCGCCGTTGGCGAGGGGCTTGGCGAACACCACGTGCCCGTTGCTGTCCGCGATCGGCTTGGCCTGCTTGCCCAGCGAGTCCTGGTCGAGCGCGATGACCTCGGAGTTGCTGAGGATCTCCATCGTGGCCGGGGTCGCCTTGCGCAGGTCGCTGCCGATCAGCAGCGGCGAGGCCATCATCGACCAGAGGCCGAAGTGGGTGCGGTACTCGGTGTCGGTCATCCCGCCGTTGCCGACTTCGAGCATGTCCGGGTCGTTCCAGGCGCCGGGCTTGGCCGCCGCGTACAGGCCCATGTTCTTGCGGATGATGCTCTTCAGGCTGGACCAGTGGTCGCTGATGTCACCGGTGGTGCGCCACAGGTTGCCGACGTCGCCGGCCCAGTTCGCCGGGTCGAAGTTGCCCCACTCGCACAGCGAGTAGACCATCGGCCGGCCGGTGGCGGCGAGGGCGTCGCGCATCCGGGAGTACCGGTCGATGTAGCCGGCCTCGGTTTCCGGGGTGTCGCGGCTGCCGCAGTTGTCGTACTTGAGGTAGTCGACACCCCAGGCGGCGAAGTCGTTGGCGTCGGTGGTCTCGTGGCCGAAGCTGGCCGGGTAGCCGGCGCAGGTCTTGTCGCCGGCGCTGGAGTAGATGCCGAGCTTGAGTCCCTTGGAGTGGACGTAGTCGGCGGTGCCCTTGATCCCGTCGGGGAACTTGACCGGGTCGGGTACCAGGTGCCCGTCGGCGCTGCGCTGCCGCTCCGACCAGCAGTCGTCGATGTTGACGTACTCGTAGCCGGCGTCCTTGAGGCCGCTCGACACGAAGAAGTCGGCGGTCTGCTTGATGAGCTGCTCGTCGACGTTGCAGCCGAACGAGTTCCAGTCGTTGAAGCCCATCGGCGGGGTGAGCGCGAGGCCGTTGTCCAGGGCCTTCGCCTCGGTCGGGTGGGCGACGGTGCCGACGACGGTGGCGCCGCCGATCGCGAGCGCGGCGACCGCTGCCAACGCGAGGAGTCTTCGCATGAGCCGTCCTTTCGCGTACCTGTGCTGGGATCCGCTGCCGCTGACGACGATCAAGCGTGTGGAGGTATGTGCGGTTATCGCCGTGGCGGCGTTGGGTATGTGCACTTAAACACACACAACCACACGGCACAAGATCTGAACGGGCGGCAACCAGGCATCGACGCCGAACGTGTTGTGCCAGCACAGTCCGGTCCGCCGCGACGCAATCACTGGCGCATCTCGCCGTCGTTACCTAGGGTGGGCCGAATATCCGGCACAAGTTCTACAAACTGTCACGGTCCGGTCGGCTCATTCCCACATCCCGGCACCTTGCCGGCACCGGAGCGGGCCACCGGACGGACCGTCGAAAGGAAGGGCCGACCCCCACGATGACCGTGATCGAACATCGCGTCGAAACCGAGCGGGCCATCACACCCGACTATTCGGGGAAGAAGTTCACCGAGGAGCAGATCGCCAACGGCGTGCACCGCAAGTTCATCGGTGGCCACTGGGACGGGCACGGCCAGCACCAGGTGGAGTTCCTCACCGAGCGCGGCCTGCGGCCCGAACACAAGTTCCTCGACGTCGGCTGCGGCGCGTTCCGCGCCGGGCGCCACTTCGTCGACCTGCTGGAGCCTGGGCACTACTACGGCATCGACGCCAACCTGTCGCTGATCGAGACCGGGTACGAGGTCGAGCTCAGCGACGAGCAGCGCACCAAGCTGCCCACCGAGAACCTGCGGGCCAACGACCGGTTCGACGCGAACTTCGGTGTCAAGTTCGACTACGCGATCGCCCAGTCGGTGTTCACCCACGTGTCGCTCAACCACATGCGGCTGTGCCTCAACCGGGTCTCGCGCGTGATGCGGCCGGGCGGCAAGTTCTACGTGACGTTCTTCGAGCAGCCGCCGGGCACCAAGCTGGACAAGATCACCGCGATCCGCAAGGGCGGCCGGCCGCTGCTGAGCGAGCAGAACGTCTTCTGGTACTTCCGGTCCGACCTGCAGTGGGTCGCCGGGTTCGGCGCCTGGAAGTTCCGCTACATCGGCGAGTGGGGCCACCCGAACGGCCAGAAGATGGTCGAGTACACCCGGGTCGCCGACTCGGGCAAGCTCGGCAACAACATCAAGCGCGGCCGCCGCTGGCTGTCCCGCAAGATCTACCCGGCCTGATCGGCCGGCACGACCCATCCGGTACCCGGCCACCCGCACCCGCGAGTGGCCGGGTACTCGCGTCTGGGGACAGGTGGTGTTCGCGCGCCTTTGCTCTGGACGCCTGAGCGCACCACCAGGCGGTGTACGCGCACCTTTGCTCTGGACACCTGAGCGCACCACCAGGCGGTGTACGCGCACCTTTGCTCTGGACACCTGAGCGCACCACCAGGCGGTGTACGCGCACCTTTGCTCTGGACACCTGAGCGCACCACCAGGCGGTGTACGCGCACCTTTGCTCTGGACACCTGAGCGCACCACCAGGCGGTGTACGCGCACCTTTGCTCTGGACACCTGAGCGCACCACCAGGCGGTGTACGCGCACCTTTGCTCTGGACACCTGAGCGCACCACCAGGCGGTGTACGCGCACCTTTGCTCTGGACACCTGAGCGCACCAGCCGGAATCCCGCGCGCGTCGCGCGTCGCAGCGACGGACGGTCAGCGGCGGGGCATGTACATGATGACCGCGACGCCGACCAGGCAGATGCCGGCGCCGATCAGGTCCCAACGATCCGGCCGGAACCTGTCCACGAGCATGCCCCAGGCCAGCGAGCCGGCCACGAAGATCCCGCCGTACGCGGCGAGGATCCGGCCGAAGTGCGGGTCGGGCTGGAACGTGGCGACGAACCCGTAACAGCCGAGGGCGATGATGCCGCCGGCGATCCACAGCACGCCGCGGTGCTCCCGCCAGCCCTGCCACACCAGCCAGGCCCCGCCGATCTCGGCGAGCGCGGCGAGCACGAACAGCAACAACGAGCGCACGACGGTCATGCCCGGACCGTACTGCCGGCGGTCGGTACAGGTCCCCGGACCCGCACCGGCGGTGCTGCCGGCCCGCGGTACGGTCGGCGCGGCTCACCACCCGCCGGTCTGGCCCCGGCTTTGCACACTCGACCCGGACGTCCCAGGGAGGCAGCGATGACCATGGCACCGGGCGGGGCACCGGGTAGGGCACCGGGCCGGCGTCGGATCCGCCGGAGCCTGATCGTGCTGATCGTCGGGCTTGCGGTGCTGGTCCTGGTGGCGGCAGTGGTGGGCATCGGCGCGGTCACCGGGTTGTTCGGCCCCACCTCGCACCCGCCCGTCAACCCCGCACCGTGGGCCGACGGCGCCCGGATCCGGCCGGTACGCAGCACCGACCCCCAGGTCCGCAGCGTGCTGCGGGCCCAGCAGTACGAGATCGCCTGGCGCAGCGTCGTCACCGGGCTGGGCCAGCAGCAGGTCGACCAGGAGTACACGTTCGATCCCGATCAGCGCCGCGGCGAGTCGCCGGCCCAGCACCGGCGAGGCTCCTACCTCGCCGGCCTGTCGGTCTACCCGCACGGCACCAGCACCAGCACCAGCACCAGCAGCGCCAGCGCCAGCACCGGCACCACCGACAGCGGCGCCGAGGGCAGCGACGACATCCACGTCGGCGAGTACGGGCGGTCGAGCGACGCGCTCGCCGCCCTGCGCGACGACCGGTCCGGGGAGTCGCTGCGGCGGGTGTCGTCGCCGGCGATCGACGGCGCCAGCCACGTCTCCGCCTGGCAGGGAAAGTCGCTCTCGGCACCGTGCCGGCCGAAGGCGGGCAAGCCGATCTCGGTGGCGGTGGATGCCGTGGTGGACGGGAGGGTCGCGCTGTCCATCACGAACGGGTGCGCCAGCTCGGCCGACGGCGGTGAGCAGGCCGATGCCCTGCTGGCGATCGCCCGCAAGGCGGTCCGGGCGATCGAGACGGTGCGGAGCCAGCCGGTGCCGGCGACGTGGATGCCGGGCACCGCGAGCGTCCCGATCATCAGCTCCGGCGGCTGGTACCAGTCGCAGCTGCAGGTCAGCGGCCGGCGCGACGGCCTGAACGTGCAGCCGCTGCTGGACGAGCCGTTCGCGGACAGCGGCGTCGACACGGTCTTCTACGGCAAGGACACCGTCTACGCCTATGCCGACCGGGCGGCGGCGCACGCGGTACTGGGGAAGCTGCCCGGGATGTCGACCGACTACCGGTACCAGCAGGCGCCGCACCGGGTCGGCGCCGGCGCGGGTGACGAGCGGCTCTGCGCCCGGGGCGAGCACTGGCAGCAGGGCACCACCTGCTGGAGCCGGGTCGGCCGGTTCGTCGTCGTCCAGTCCTACGGCACGGACGGCAAGGCCGACGCCACGATGGACGAAACGCAGGTCAAGGCGCTGCGCGGGGTGCACTGAACCGTCGCCGCGGCACGATGGCGCGCCGGCGCCGCCCACGGCCAGCCATTGGCCGGGCTGTGTCCCCGAAGCGCGCGGTACACGGCGTGCGGGTGGCAGGGCGGCGCAACGAAGTGCGGTCGTCCACGGCGTGCGGGGCACCGGGTGCACGGCCGCGGAGGGCACGGCCCACGGGGTGCGGGCTACAGCGTGCGGGCTACAGGGTGCGGCGCATCAGGATGCGGGGCTGGCCGGCGAGCACCGAGGTGGTGTCCGCGGCGTGCACGAAGCCGGCCCGCTCGAAGTTCTTCCGGAACCCGACGTAGGCCATCGTGGTGTCGACCCGGGCCGTCCCGCTGTCCAGCGGGTACGCCTCCAGCACGGGCGCACCGTGCGTCCGGGCGAACTCGACCGCACCGGCGATCAGCGCGTGCGAGATGCCCTGCTTCCGGTGCCCCGGCCGGATCCGGATGCACCACAGCGACCACACCGGCAGGTCGTCGAGGCGCGGAATGCTGCGACTACGCGCGTAGGACGTGTTCGCCCGCGGCGCCACCGCGGCCCAGCCGACCGGCTCGTCCCCGTCGTAGGCGAGCACGCCGGGTGCGGGATCGGCCCGGCACAGCTCCTCGACGTACGCACCGCGCTCCGGCCCGCGCAGCTCGTGGTCGAGCTTGGCCGGGACCCGGTGGCTCAGGCACCAGCACACGGTGGCCGCCGGTGACTTCGGCCCGATCACGGCACGCACGTCGGGGAAGACCGACGCGGGACGAACCTCGATGCTCATGCCGCCACGATGTCACGACCCACCGACGACGGTCGCCGCGTCCTCGACCCCGGTACCGGCCCGGGTTAGGCTCGGCCGATGCGGGACCTGATCGGATTCGCGGTGTTGGCGGTGGTGGCCGGCGGCGCCGCCTGGGTGCTGATGCGGCTCGCCGGGTGGGCCCGCCGCCGGGGCATCGGCGGCGCGCTGATGGGCCCGGCCGAGGAGATCTGGCACCCCAACGCGCGCGAGTTCCGCTTCGTCATCGAGGCCGACGCGCAGCACGAGGTGGCCCGCCCACCCGCCGGCGACCCACCCATCCCCGCTGACCGCGCGCTGATCGACCCGCACAGGTGAAACGCCTCCACATCCGCCTGGTGGTCAGATCTGCCCGTTGTCGCGTGCCCACTTCTCGAAGCCGCCAGGAGGAAGCGGCAGGCGGTACTCGCCCTCGATAAGATCGTCGACCAGCGCAGAGACCATCGTCATGGTCAGTTGGCCCTTTCGGACGGCCTCGCACGCAGACTCAACGTACCGCGACACTTGATCCCGGCAGCCTGCGCCGCTTTACGGGCCGCACCGTCGTCGAGAACGACGGTTCTATTGTGGACTTTGGCGTAGGCGAGGGCTCCGGCCTCGCCCACATTGCGCCCGCGCGCCACCAGAAGGGCGGAGAAGTGAGCGAATTCTCCGATCTCCGCGGCACTGGTCAGGGGACGCTGGACAATCCACGAAGCATCCAGCACCAGCTGCAGGTACGGGTGCGCACGCAGTCCGCTCTGCAGCTCGGCGATCACGGTGTCCGGGGTGACGGCCGTTCGACCGTCCAGCACGAAACGAAGCGCGCCGAGCCATCCCTGTCTGGCGAAGTGGGAGAGCGGACCGGTGTCGAAGACGAGCTCGTCGGCGACCGATGTCGTCATAGGTACTGCCAGATCGCTTGTTCGGCACGCTCCGGCAGATCGGGAAGTTCCGAAACGGGCCAGGTGTCGAGAAGAAGATCCAGTGCCCGCGGCGCGCTGATCGTTTCCTTGCGGTACAGACCGAGCACGGCACGGATGTAGCTGTCCGGCAACTCCGGCGGTGCCAGTTCATGACTGACCACAAGATCGAAGTCGACGATGTCGGCCTTCTTCGTCCGAACCTCACGCACGATTCCGGCCGCCTTGCCATCGACGATGTTGAGTTCCTGCAACCGGCGCGCCAGCGTCGACATGTCCACCCGGTACGAGCTGGCAAGCTTGACCGCTGCGGTACGCAGGCTTCCTTCCGGTCCCCGGAGAAGGGCGTCCCACTGCTGACGCACGGCGCCGGCCGGAAGCAACAGGGCGCGAGCGAATCGATCGAGCCGTTGCTCACGTCGCTCGGCGTTCTGCTCCGCCGCTATGCGCCAGTCGACCGTGTAATCGTCCGCGACCAGGAAATGGCCAATCTCGTGCGCCAGGGCCAACCGCCGCCGGCCGACCTTGAGCTGCCCGTTGATGAGTGCCACACCGCCCGTGTCAAGCAGCATCGTGGCTGCATCGGCTGCGTTCGCGGACCCGCCGAGATCCAAACTGAACGTCAGCAGCCCAAGCCGCTCGCCTCGTTCAGCCAACCGGTCCAAGGGCGCGTCCGCGCCGACACCCAGTTCGTCTCGCACCGTCACGGCCAGCGCCTCGCACTCGGCCAACGTCGTCGGAAACGGCTTCGGTTCGATCGCCGATGCCGACAAGCGGGGATCGTGTTCTCGAACGAACAACACGCCGCGGCTGATGCGCTCGACCGTCGCATCCACCGCCGGGCTTGGCGCCCCGGGCTCGGCCATGTTGCGCCGGGAGAGCAAGGGTGCCGGCTCGTCCCCGACGAACCACTCGATTCGCGCGTCCAGTGCCGTTGCCAGCCGAGCCAACTCCAACGCCGAGACCTGCCGAGTGCCCGACTCGATCTTGGCCAACGCCGAACGATCGAGGTGAGCGATCGTCGCAAGCTGGGCCTGCGTCATGCCGGCTTGCCGCCTGGCCGACGCGAGCCGAGCCCCGAGCCCAGTCACATCCACCTGTGCGATATTAGAACAATCTCCGTCGGTCGCCTACCCCCTGGCCATCGGCGCGGTGCGCTGATGGGCCCGGCCGAGGAGATCTGGCACCCCAACGCGCGCGAGTTCCGCTTCGTCATCGAGGCCGACGCGCAGCACGAGGTGGCCCGCCCACCCGCCAGCGACCCACCCATCCCCCGCCGACCACACGAAACGACCCCGAGCGGCGCTCGGGGGTCGTTCGGCATGCAGCTACAGCGACTTCACCGTCGCCGCGAAAGCCCGAAAAGCAGGCGTCTCGACGACCAGCACGGGGCCGCTCGGATCCTTACTGTCACGGATGGCGACGACGCCGGGGAGATTGCTCGCCACTTCAACGCACTGACCGCCGTTGCCGCCAGATCGGCTGGATTTGCGCCACCGTGCCTGCGCCAGCTCTGCAAAGAACATTCCGCGGCTCCTTCCTGGCACCCGGATCCACGCCGAGCCTAGACCGGACATACGGGCCATAAAAGGGTGCGCGGCCCCGAGATCGTTCTCGGGGCCGCGCCCTGTCGCACCGACAATCGGCGCGGCACGCGCGGCGAGCGGGCGATCAACAGACCGCCCGCTCGTCTCGGTACTGATCAGGCGAGGTCGTGGGCACCCGCGTGGACGTCCGCGGTGAACGCGGCCCACTGCGCGGCCGGGAAGTCCAGGATCGGACTCGCCTCGCCGAGCTTGGTGTCACGAACCTGGACCACGCCGTCGACGAGCCGAACCTCGACGCAGGATCCGTTGCCGCCGCTACGGCTACTCTTCCGCCACCGTGAGTCCATGGGCATGGGCTGCCCCCTTCAGTTTCGTGGCGGCCCGGTCCACTGCCGCTTCGATCAGCTCGACCGACGCGGACTCGGACAGGGCAGCCGCCCGCAAATCGCCGAACGCCACTGTATAGCGATCGGCTTCGGGCGGATCTTCGTAGCGGTCGCCGGTGAGCGTCTCGACATAAACGATGTCCGGGTCACGGGCGAAGCCCATGATCGTGAACGAACTGAGCATGCCGGGAAACATCGCGTGGTCGAACGGGATGATCTGCACGCGCACGTGCGGTTCGCCCCTCGCCACGTCGAGCAGGCGGGTCATCTGGTCGAGGTGGACCTGTACGTCCCCACCGATGATGCGATGCAGCACCGCCTCGTCCATGACCACCATGAGCTGCAACGGATTCTCACCTTGCAGCCGACGTTGCCGGTTCAGCCTGACGTCCACCAACTTGCGGATCGTCGCCGAGGACTCACCAGGTCGGCTTGCCCGCACCACAGCCTCGGCATACTCCGGCGTCTGGAGCAGTCCGTGAACGATCAGCGTCTCGTAGATCTGCAGGCCGGTCGCATCGTTCTCGTAGCCGACGTAGGCCGAGTACTGCGTGCTGAGCACGCTCGCGTACTTCGACCACCAGCCTCGCTCGCGGCCACCAACGGCGAGCTGATGCATCTCGCGCCGCATCTCGTCGTCGGTGACGCCGTAGAAGGCCAGAAGCTCATCGAGCATCTTCGGCCGGATGCCGACCCTTCCCGCCTCAAGATGGCTCACCCAGGCGGCCGAGCGGTCGACTGCTGCACCGGCAGCGGATCCGTCCTTCCCGGCCGCATTGCGCATCTCGCGAAGCAGTATGCCCAGACGGCGACGCTGAGCGGTTGGTCCGGTTCCCATGCCGACCAGTCTGGCACAGAACAGTCAATCGCGAAAGTCAATCCAACCTTGTCGATAGGGTTGAAATTTAATTTATTGCCGTGTCTAATCGACTGATCGGTCGCCGCACGCATCTCGGGCATGACGCGATGTGACGAACGAGTGCGTCACGGAGCGGTCTTCTCAGACTCAGCAGCCGCATCGTGACCACGCCGGTTGGTCTGGAATGCGCACTCACCTGAGCGAACCGACCATCGACCGGCCACAGAACGGCCCGTCGTCGCCGTACCCGACGGCGGGTCCCATAAAGACGGTGGGGCGCGGTGCCTCGCCTGCAAGCTCGCACCGCGCCCCGCCCCATCGAAGGATTGGAGCCCTACCGATGGAGCTGTATCACCGTACCGTGAGAGCGTTGCGGCGGGTCCGCGCGCGCATACGGGACTGGCGGGACGAGGTTGCCGCGCGGCCGGTCGACCCGGACGGGTGGTGGCGATGAACGCCATCACGTACGCGGCGGTGCTCGGCACCGCGTTCGTCGTCGGCGCGGCGGCGGTCACCATCGTCGCCGCGTACCTGATCGACCGGCAGGCCGGCCGCCGACGCCGGTCGGCGACGACACTGCGCGACCCGTACCAGCAGGCACAGGAGCTGGCCGCACGCCGCCGCGAGCGGGTACCCGCGCACGCCGCCGGCCGGGGTGGTGCGCCATGGTCGTGATCCCCGGCGACCGGGCGCGCATCGGCCGGCGCACCGTCACCGTGGCCGAGGCGTACCTGCATCACGGGCGGCTGGTCGAGATCACCGGCACCGACGGCCGGGTCACCTGGGCGCCACCGGGGCTGGTCGAACGGCTCGAACCCGAGCGGGTGCCGACATGGCGGCGCTGATGGACCGGCCGCCGCGGATCGGCGACCTGCTGGGCCTGCCGGCGTGGCTGCCGGACCTGCCGTACCGGGTGCTCGGCGTCCGCGATCCCGGCATCGAGGGGTACCGGTGGCTCGACGGGTACCTGATCGACGGCGGCACCGTCCACGAACGCAGCTACCTGGTACCGGTCGCGCGGCTGCGCGGGCTGCCCGACCCGTTGTGGGGCAACGCGACAGGCGAGCAGCCGCCCAGCGCACCGGCGGCGACACGGGCGGACCGGTGGTGAGCGCCGTGTACGCCTCGGGGGTGCTGCCGCTGCCGGGCGACCAGGTACCGATCAGCCCGGCCGTCGCTCCGCTCGCCGTGCGCACCGACGTCCTGACGGTGCGCTGGACCCAACCGTGCGACACACCCGGCTGGGCGTACCTGGTCGGCACCTGGCGGGACGGTCGCCCCGGCCGCGTCATGATCTGGCTGGACCGCATCGTCGTCCGCCGCCGGTGCTGAGTGGTGGGGCGTCGGGACGCGATCCCGGCGCCCCACCTGACCGGGTCGCGGGGTACTCAGAGCGCCGCGAGCAGCGTCCGCGTCGCCGCGTCGAGCCGGGTGGCGTTGGCGGGATCGAGCGTGTCCAGCGTCAGCGGCAGCATCCGGTCCCGGTCGATCGCGGTCAACGGCGCGGTCGGCGGGTGGTCGATGAGCCGGTGGATGGGCTCGATCGACGTCGTGACCGGTCGTGCCGCCATCCGTGCGGCGAGCCGGATCAAGGCCCGCATCGGTACCGGGAGGGTGCTGAGATCGCCGCTCCTGGTGAACCCGGGGTGGTAGAGAACGTAGGGCACGGAAGGGTGCTGCGCCGCGAACGCGACCCCGAGCAGATCGTTGGCGCGGCCGGCCTGCAGCTGGGCGGCGACCATCCGGTAGCCGCGCTGCAGCTGCAGATCGTCCCAGTGAACCCCGCCCCTGCGGATCCCCACCCCGGCAACGTTCACGATCACGCCGGTCCGGCCGCGGGCCAGCAACGGCGCGAGCTCGTGACTGAGCAGGTACCGGCTCAGGTAGTACAGCGCGAAGGTCTGTTCGAGCCGTTCGGTCGTGGCGATCCGCCGGGGTGCCTGCCTGTTCGCGAACAGGACCAGTGCGTCGAGGGCGTCATGCCGAGCGGCGACGTGTTCGATGGCGGCCCGGGTCCGCGCAACGCTGGACAGATCGACCTGGAGGAAGTCGATCCGCCCGGCGGCGCCGATCCGGTCGGCCTCGGCAAGCAGCTTCTCGCCCTTGCCGGGGTTGCTGCCGAGCGCGACCACGCAATCGCCGCGCTCCGCCCGGGAGAGGGCCAGCGCCCGCCCCATCCCGTCGGTACCGCCGCTGACCACGATGACGCGGGGTTGGTTCCGGTTGGACACGACGGCCGCTCCTGGGTAGTTACTCTTGGTACCTACCGCAATCATGAGTAACCGGAGCGGCCCGCGGAAGAAGGCAGTTCGATGTCAGGTACGCACAGCGGTGTGCCCTCCATGGTCAGCACCCCGCTGCCCAATCCGGTGCCGGCCGCGGAGCACGAGCAGTGCCCGGTCACCGACGTGCTGCGCCGGGTCGGCGACAAGTGGTCGGTGCTGGTGATCGTGCTGCTGGGCACCCGCCCGTACCGGTTCAACGAACTGCACCGCGGGATCGAGACGATCAGCCAGCGGATGCTGACCCGCACCCTCCGCGGCCTCGAAGCCGACGGGCTGGTGCACCGGGAGGTGCATCCGACCGTGCCGCCGAGCGTCGAGTACAGCCTCACCCCGCTCGGCCGAACCCTGCTCGTGCCGCTGTCCGCGCTCGCCGACTGGGCGGTGCAGCATCAGCCCGAGATCGCCGCGGCCCGCCGCGCCCACTGACTCCACTGTGGATGGTCGCGTCAGCCCGGCTCGGCGACGGTGGCTCGGGTGACGGCACGGGTCAGGGCCGGGCGGCAGAGCAGGTCGGTGTTGTCGACGAACTGGTCGACGGCACCGACCGCCGGCAGCGCGGCCACCTCCGGGTCGGTGATCCGGGCGGCGAGCGCGGCGGCGAACCGTTCCGCGTGCAGCACCCGGAACGGGCGGCTGTGGTACGGCCGGGTCGCCGGATCGACCGGATCCGTGAGGCCGAGCCGGTTGTGTTGCGCCGCAACGGTTTCGTACGCCGCAGCGAGGTGCCGTTCCCGGGTGTGCCAGTCGGTCGCCGCCAGCGCCGCCCTCAGGTGCGGGCCGAGCGCACCGGCCCCCGGCACGCCGGCGAACGCGCTGCCCAACCACTTCCCGTACGGCGGGTAGCGCCGGTGCAGCAGCAGCCACAGCCGCATCAGGTCGCGGACCAGCCGGGCCGCGACCACCGCCGACCCCAGTTCGTCACCCACCTCGCCGCAGCGTCCGACGAACGCCTCCTCCTGCGAGATCCGCTGCCACTGGCAGGCGAGCACGTGCAGCCACAGGTCGTGCGGGTACCAGTCGAGCCGCGCCCGCGCCGGCCCGAGCGCCCCGAGCCCGTCGTGGAACACCGCGCCCGCCGTCACCTCGGCGAGCCGCTGCGTCGGCACCGCCAGCCAGTCCGCCGTGGTCACCCCGTCGGCCGGGTCGAACCCGAGCTGCCCGACGAACCAGCTGTGCGGATCGGTGACCTCGACCCGATGCCGTACCGGACCGTCGGTGACCTGCATCGTCCCGATGCCGTTCGCCCCGGCGGCGACGAAGTGCGTCGCATAGCCGCGGAACGTCTTCGGCAGCAGCTCCGCGAACACCGCATCGAGCCGCGCCCCGTGCTCCGCGACATCCGGCGCGCTCAGGAACAGCTGTACCCGCGGCCCCCACTCGTGGTCCGCCGACCGCGCCGTGTCGAACCCCAACACCTCCGACCCGCTCCCGAGCCGCGCCGCACTGTGCTCCACTCCCGGTACCGCCGCGTCCAGAATCGGCCGCACCGCCTCCCGGTAGAACCCCCGGGACAGCTCCAACCCCGCCACGAACCCACCCGCCATGCCCCGACCCTGCCAACGGCCTCCTGGCCGTGCGACCGGATTTCTCGGGACGGAACCGCTCCGACCACCCGGCACGGCCGCCCGGCCACGCTCGGATCGTTGCTCCGACCTGCTCGATCGATGGCCTCGGACCGCGCGCGGGAACGTCTCGTGGGCAACCGGACGCGTACCGGGCGGGCGGCGATACTGGTGGGCGTGGAGTACGTGTCCCGGGTGCGGCAACCGCCGCTGGACGAGGGCTTGCCGACGACCTGTACTACCGGGGGGTACGGCGCCGTACGCCCGGGTTCGAGGTGTCAACGACCACGTGCTGGCAGCATGTCAACGAGATCGTCGAGGGTAACCAGCGACCGGCCGTTCTACTCCGGCAAACACCGCAAGCACGGGATGAACCTGCAGGTGATCTCAGCACCCGACGGGAGCATCGTGTGGGTGTCGCGTCCGCTGCCCGGCAGCGTGCATGACACCGCCGCGGCCCGGATCTGGAACATCCTTCCCGCACTACACCAAGCGGGGCTGATCGCCCTGGGCGACATGGGCTACCACCGTACCGGCCCGGAAGTGACCAGGCCACCACAAGGGCCGCAACCACCCCGAACCGCAGAAGACCGCCAATTGCGCCCACACGACGACACGCGGCCCCGGCGAACGAGCCAACTCTCAACTCAAGACCCGGCGCATCCTGCGGAAACTCCGCTCCAGCCCCGACCGAGCCGGACGCCTGACCAAAGCATCCACGTCCTCCACCGACACGAACTCCCCGCACGAAGAAAAAGGCTCACGGTCTTAACGGGAATCATGCCTGACGGATCAACGGGACCTTAAGCTCCTGAGCCAAGAGGTCCAACTCGCCATCGGACCACTCCGTCCGCAGCCGTAAGATCGATCCATCTCTCGACTCAACACGCCAGACTCGTCCACCCACAACGATCTGCGCCACCTGACTTCGATCCATCTGGCGCCGCCCCCATTGCATGTCATCAACGTAAACGCGCCCCCGATCCAGCCGGATCCACATTCGCCCAACAAAGCGCACACCCGAACCTATGACCACCGAGAAGACGATAAGAGCAAGCAGGTATACAGGCCACGCAGACGGCGGGAATAAAATTCCAAGAACAAGAAGCACCGCCATGATCACCGCGTTGAGGTACATGGTCGGACTTCGCCAATAGCGTTTTCTCAGCTCTAGGACATATGTCATTGATAGTCCTTACGGCAATGCGGTTCCGAACAGCCCTACTTCGTGCCCGTTCCATGACTCAGTTCGTTCGTCATAGTCACGCTCATTCTATTCGCAATAATCTCCAATGGAGATATCCATCAATAGGTCGTTCCAAAAACCGGGATCTTCCGAAAGCGCGGATGCATCGATCCTCTGCAACTCGCTTTTGAATTCATCAGCTGCATGCACGAATCCATCTGGGCCGGACTTATCAGGAAGAAACGGGTAACGCCTCGTAAACGCCTCCAGCAGGGCGGCAAATGTGATCACCGAGCTGGCAATATATGCGATGTCGGCGTCTATCCGAGAGATAGCCACAACCCGTGCGGTAGTCGTATCAATTCCTAAAATCTCATCTCCGGCATTGCCGATCGAAAGAAAACTATTTGATCCGATATCAATTGACGAAACGTTTTGCCAATCGCAGTATTCAACCAAGAGGTCCTGCTCTGGCAAACCTTCGTTAGCCAAGAACATCTGAGCATCACGGCTATTGAGCCGCGTTGTTGATTCCAGCGGAAATATCGCTCTGCGCACGACCCGACTCGCCATAGTCACGACCTTCCGAAAAGGGAGCTAACTGCCGCGGATTGCGCCGCTCGCGATGCCCCCCCCCCCGGCAGCGGAGGTAGTCCAGGCCCAACTCCACGTCACGTTTATGTGTGGATTTTGACCTAGTGCCTTCGCACACAACCGTGCACAGGGCTGGAGTTCTGAGTAGAGGTCCGTTATTGGCGCGGGATCTACCATCCGCAAAATCTTATTCTCCGCATGGTTGCCTCTACCTTTTGATGAGCGGGCAACGATCGTCTGGGCCTCTCCGTTCTCATCCAAATACCTGGCCGGGGACTGCCCAGGGTTTGGTTGACACCTGATCTGTGAGGCTGCTGGCCTTGCTGGAAGGATGTTTGCTGTGCCCAAGCCCTATCCCCGTGAGTTTCGGGACAATGTGGTCGCCGTCGCCCGTGCCGGCGGCGCGCCGTTGACGCAGATCGCGAAAGACTTCGGGATCTCCGAGTCGTGCTTGTCCAACTGGCTGCGTGCCGCGGACGTGGAAGACGGCCAACGTCCGGGAGTGACCCGCGAGGAGTCCGAACAGCTGCGTGAGGCGAAGAAGCGGATCCGGCTGTTGGAGCAGGAAAACGAGGTCCTGCGCCGGGCCGCTGCCTATCTGGCCCGGGACATCAACCCAAAATGACCTACCCGCTCGTCCGTGACCTGGCCGCGGCCGACGCCCCTGTCCGGGTGCCGGTCGCGGTGACGTGTCGGGTGCTGGGCTTCTCCCGGCAGGCCTACTACCAGTGGCTGGCCGAGCCGGTGTCCCAGCGCGACGTGCAGGATGCGTATCTGACCAACGCCGCGATCGATGCCCATGCCGACGATCCGGAGTTCGGATACCGGCTGGTTGCCGACGAACTACGTGCCGCCGGCCACCACGCCTCCGACAACCGGGTCTGGCGGCTGTGCCGCGACCAGCGGATCTTCTCGACTCACTCCCGCAAGCGGGAGCTGGGCCGTAGGCCGGGGCCACCGGTGCATGACGATCTGCTCAAGCGTCCTGGAGGTGGCCGGAACTTCACCGCCTCGGCACCGAACAGGGTGTGGTTGACCGACATCACCGAACACCCCACCGCCGAAGGCAAGCTGTATCTGTGCGCGATCAAGGACCTGTGGTCCAACCGGATCGTCGGCTACTCCATCGACTCCCGGATGACCTCTGACCTGGCCGTCGCCGCGCTGCAGCACGCCGTCGCGGTGCGCGAACCAGGTGGCACGATCGTACATTCCGACCGGGGCAGCCAATTCCGGTCCCGGAAATACGTCACCACACTGCACCAGGCCGGGCTGACCGGATCGATGGGACGGGTCGGTGCCTGCGGCGACAACGCCGCCATGGAATCGTTCTTCGCCCTGCTGCAAAAGAACGTCCTCAACCGCCGCCGCTGGACCACCCGCCACCAGCTGAAGCTCGCGATCGTCACCTGGATCGAAGCCACCTATCACCGGCGTCGCCGTCAAACCCGCCTCGGACGACTGACCCCGATCGAGTTTGAGACCATCTACACCACCACACACGCGGCCTGACACCCGCCAACCCCGAGTGTCAAACAAACTCGGGGCAGTCCCAAGAAGTTTTATATCTCCCATCTTCCCTCCCTTCATAAACGCCCCTAAAGGTTGTCCCGTAATCGTTGGTCCGCTCGGTCGTTGATCTTGGTGTGGAACAGACGATCAGGGCCGATCAGCCGCAGTGGATCCCGGTGTTCACTGGGCTGTCGGAGCGGCAGTTCGGCAAGTTGGTGGCCATCGTGGCTGGTCGCGGCGGCGAGCAGACCGGCGCTGGCCGCCGGTGGGGCCTGTCGCTGGCCGACCGGGTGTTGTTGGTGGCCACCTACTACCGCACCAACCTGACCCTGCGCCAGATCGCCCCGCTGTTCGGAGTATCGAAGTCCGCTGCCGGACGCATCGTCGATCACCTCGCTCCACACCTGGTCCTGGTGCCCCAGACCCGCCGGCACCGGCCCGAGGCGGTGTTGATCGTGGACGGCACGCTGGTGCCCATCCGCGACCGGGACATGTCGGCCCGGTCGAAGAACTACCGGTACTCCACCAACCTGCAAGTGGCCATCGACGCCAACACCCGGATCACCGTCGCGGTGGGAGATCCGTTGCCCGGCAACCGCAACGACTGCACCGCCTACACCGACTCCGGCATCGATCAGCAGTGCGCCGGCGCGGCGGCGATCGCCGACGGCGGCTACCAGGGCAACCCGGACGTGATCATGCCCTACCGCAACCCCCGCGAGGACCAACCGCCGTTGCCGCAGTGGAAACCAGACCTCAACACCGTCCACCGCCGTATCCGCGCCCGCGTCGAGCACTGCTTCGCCCACATGAAGTCCTGGAAGATCCTGCGTGACTGCCGCCGCAAACGACACGGTGTCTGGTACGCCGCCGCGGGTATCGCGTTGATGCGCAACCTGACCATGGTCGTATGACTGGTCCAGCTCGGCCGTGAAGCCCTTCCGCATCAACCCATCAAGATCATTACGGGACAACCTTTAGCGCGTGAGCGTGCTAATGCGTGTCGTGCCGTGCGTCGTTTGGAGTTCATCGCCGCTCTTCAGGTCAACAGCTTCAGTCCAGCGGTGGCTGCTGTGGTCCCAGAAGCGGTGATGGGCGGTCGCGGTGATCTTCTGTTGGCCCTGGCCGTCCTGAAGCGTGATCTGGACGAAGTCGTGGTCAGTGGTGGTGCGGATGACACCATCGACGCGGTGCTTTTGCGTGCCGTGCTTGTCTGGTTTTTCGTTGGTGACATGATCGCCGATGTGAAGCTTGGCGATGGGTTTCGAGCTGCCGTCTGCGAGAAGGACCCTCGTGTCTCCGGGGAAGCTGTTGCACCCCTTCGGGCGACCACCCCCATGTGAGGACTCGGCCGACTTCGCCGACTTCCCTACACCCTCTGCGGCATCCTTTCCTGCACCTTTCGCCGCCTTCTTACCGCCGCTTTCGGCGGTGTCTTTGGCCAGGGATTTTCCAGCGTCCTTGACTGCGGGTTTGACGGCCTTTGAGCCGTCTTCGGCACCCTTGGTCAAAATCTTGGCGACCTTGACGCTGCCCTTGATCAGCGGCTTGCCCGCGAGCTTGAGGATCTTCCCGACCGGAATGATGCCGATCACCGCGAAGCCCAGAGACTCCCCCGCCTCGGCCCAGCGCCCTTCGGTCGCATACCAAACAGCGTTGGCAGCGTCAGCGACGGATCCGGCGACGGGGATGTAGCCGAACCAGGACAGGATCTCGCTGCAGCAGGGGATCCGGATTCAGGAACCGGCCCAGCCCCGGGCAGTACTCGCGGGCTCCGAGATTGGTCAGACCGGTGGTGTCGTCTGCGACGCCGCCCAGGAACCCCTTGTCACCGGCCCAGCCGGTGCCGCTGTTGCCGGCGGTGCGGTCTTGCCCGAACGGGGTGTAGGTGCGTCGGGTCAGCTGTAGGACGTGCCATCGGCGCCGGGTCGGGCTAACGCCATTCCGCAACTTGCTCCAACTCGCCTGTTTCGAGGTTCGGCACACCCCAATAGTCGCCGATCCTGGTCGAAAAAACGGCAGTCAGTACACCATCACTGACGAAAACAGCGTAGTATCCCAGCCTCCACGACCGCTCACTGGTGACTGCGGGAGGCACGAGGCGCAGGCGTTCCATTCCGCTTGGCGCGAATACGATCGCGTTATCTAGTCGCCCAGCACTCACGATGGGCTCAACAACGATAACGCTTGGAGGATTCGCCCAAACGACGACACTGCTCGGCGGCTCGGGAAAGCGCTTCTCTACTCTGACCCCCGGTATTTCCACGCCACATCGGGTTCTCCCTCGTCCCATTCAAGAGCTATCTCAGAGTCCAATTCTGACCACCTTCAGGGCGACAGCGCCACTGGGGAACCCACGGGGATGAGCCGGGCACGGTCCGCATTATTCAGGATTTCCAATTGAGTACCTCCGCCGGGGAGAATCTGCCCGGTGCTGGGATCATACTGTGGACCCACCATACTTTCCTGGATTCTGATGGGATCCCCACCGGGGATCCGGTACCGCTGCACTACGGAAACATCCGGCTTCCAGTCGCTTCGGATCGCCAATTGACTCCTTGCATAAGCCTGGTTTGGGATGTCATCGAAGGTGCCGAACCCACCCGGCCGGCTCACCGGCTGTCCATGCGACAAGACCATGTTGAACTCTTCGCCAGGATCGGCATTCCTGGATAGAACTGGACCGGCATTCGGCGGTTCGCGGTCTGCCGCCGGCAGAGCGTCTCCGCAGTTGTGGACGAGAACTGGTGTGGCCCCGGCCTTCACATAGTAGGTGTGGAGGCGGTGGATGGTGAGGTCGTAGGTGGTCTGGGTGGCGGTGTAAAGGTGCAAGGCGACGACCTGGGCCCGGCCGGTGGGGGTTTGCAGGGTGTCGCCGGGGTGGAGGCTGGCGGCTTGGGTCCAGGTGTGGGTGGTGACATCCCAGAACGGATGATGGGTCGTGGTAGTCAGCGTCGCGGTCGCATGAGCGGCAGCGGGTACGACCGGGCCGGCGACACCGGCCGGCAGCCGGCGCGACCGGGAGGCCTTTGTGGTGGTGACGGTCAGGTCGACGAAGTCGTGGTCGGTGTGGGTGACGATCACCCGGTCGACCCGATGCTTCTCGGTGCCATGCCCGCCGGGCTTGCTGTCGGCGACCTGATCACCGACCTGGAGCGTGTCGATCGGCTGCGACGACCCATCAGCCATCACCACCGGCGTATCGCCAGTGAAACTGTGAATCGAACACGCACCAGCACCGCTCGCTCAGTCGTCACGGAACCAGGAGTTCTCGTATCGGCGAGCATTGTTACGCTGGGAATTTTTTAGTGGAATTGGTATTCCGGCCTACGGTTTTCCGCCAGGGACACCTAGCCCCGACTTTCACTCAATCAGTAGCGATCGCCTCCGGTAATCGCACGAACCATGCATTAGGGTGACAATTTTAACAAGGCCTCTCGCACAATGCTTTCTGCCTGCCCATGGGCTTCTGGTTCAGGACCAATAGCCTCCAGAGTTGACCACTTCATATCAAACCGAAATACCGCCCGCATGACTCCGTACCTCTTCCCAACTGACGCGTGCGAGCCCTTGCGGGTATTCGGCAACGCAGTTTTCAAAGTTAACACAACCTGCTCACTCGCTACCATAACGCAACCACCCCAGGGGTGGAGATCCAGCGGAATCACACAGGAAAAACCGCCCTCCAAAGAGCCCGAAAGATATCGAGCAATAATGGCCCTATTTATTGCATCGAAATCTGATATGTATCGCCCGCCGCTCGCAGCCATCACCGCGCGGTAAAACATCATCATCGATGATGCGTACCAACTTTCAACGATCGCACCGAGCGGGGCAATTGATAGGCACTTACCTTTCCCATGGCTGGTCCGTAATTGCCTTATTTGAGCGTAGAGTTGGTCAGCTCCGAGTTCGACAGAGCACCACTCTGCCCAGAGCCTCCGTCCTCCAGGGATAGACATCATACAATTCGAAATCACGCTCTTAACGGCGAGCTCAGGATATCGTTCCGAGAAACTTTTTGCGGGGTCGGGGTTCGTTTTAGTCGAAAACCAACTTCCCATCGCCCACCAATTGAATTGGCACCATGCACCACTCAACTCTTCAAACATCAGAGGCTCGTCTTCGCCAGCAGCAGGAAGCCATAACGCTGCGAGTTCCCCATGACCGCTGAGCTTGAGTCCCGACCCGGTCAAGAACATGGTGACTTCCTGTTCATTGAGCACGTGAAGATCATTTACCATATGCGCTCTCCATAGAAGTAATGCCCACCATTGGGGCCATGATAGTGCGGTCGCGCATAGGTGGTATGTCCCGGGGTTTTCGGAGGCGAGTTGTTGGATTCTTGTGCCGCTCGATGTTGAAGGAGAGGGTGGTATGGGACGGCGTGGGTACCCGCCGGAGTTTCGGCGCAGGGTGCTGGACCCGGTGGAGGCGGGCCGGGCGGTGGCCGATGTGGCGCGGGATCTGGGCATCAGCGATCAGTCGATCTACACCTGGCGGCGGCAGGACCGCATCGACCGTGGCCTGGAAGCGGGGCGGCGAAGCGACCGAAGACGGCGAGGCTCGCGATCAACGACAGGTTGCGTGAGTACGTCCAGGAGCGACTCGCCGGAAACATCTGCAGGCCGGACGGCTCCCTCCATAAACGCCCCTAAAGGTTGTCCCGTAATCGTGGGCGGAGTCGGTCGTTGGTCTTAGCCGGAGCGAACGATCAGATCCGATCAGCCGCAGTAGATCCCGGTGTTCACGGGTCTGTCGGCTCGGCAGTTCGGCAAGTTGGGACGCATCGTGGCTGGTCGCGGCGGTGAGCAGACCAGACCTACTGATGGATATCTCCATTGGAGACTATTGCGAATAGAATGAGCCTGAGAAACGATCCGGATGACGGTGAAAGTTTCCCGACTATGACGAACGAACTGAGTCATGAAATGGGCACGAAGTAGGACTGTTCGGAACCGCATGGCCGTAAGGGCTGTCCATGACGTACGTCCCGGAGCTAAGCAAGCGCTATTGGCGGAGCCCAACCATGTACCTCAACGCGGCGATTATCGTAGTGCTTCTTGTTCTTGGAATTTTGTTCCCGCCATCGACATGGCTCATATAAGGTAATACAGGCCCAACTCGACGTGGTGAATGGCGAACTCCGATCAGTAGCATTTGCCGAACGATGGGCTGTTACATCCTCATCCAGAAAAATCATTTAACGTGCGACTCACTAGTTTCATAAGTGTCGGATCAAGAGCATTTGGATTCTCCGGATTCCTCGGACTATACTGCCCGTCCGAAACCAATACCCCAGAGTCAAGTTTACGCCACGTCGGCATCGGCCAGAAAGGACTGTGATGACACCATTGACGCGCCAATTCGGCAGCCGCACGAGGATCACCGTTCACCTGCCGGATCCTTGACAGAACGTGCTCATAGTAGTTATTGACAGGCTGGGCTTCACCAACGATCGGAACTAAGAGAAGGATCTCGAATGAGGTTGAGTCAATCCCCGCATCCAATGACAGATATTCGCCCGAGGAGAGTCCAGGGCCAAGATAGTGGCCCTCCAATGCAGAGATGCGAGCTTCCCGAGCCACATCCGCAAATTGGAGAACAAAGTCGATACCAGGATCATCCTCAAAATTCCGATATATCACCAGCATTGAGCAGTTATTTGACATCTTAATCCGGAATACTGGCCACTCATCTGGGTTTTTCAGCTCGTGATACGCCGTCCTCACTGCGTCTGGCTGCACACCGAAGGCGGGACACACGAGGTCTAGGTCCTCATCATCATAGACAAAGTGTGCAGCGAGATGTTCTGCGCGCAAGGCGTTTACATCAGTCTCAACAAGTATGGCATCAAGAGATCCAAGCGCCGCTTCAATATCAAGATATTGCGTAATACGCACTATTACCTCCTAGAGCGCCAAGGCCGCCAGAATGTCCGAAACGCAGTCTTGTCGGCACGACCCATAAATGGCCGACCGCCCAGAGTCAATGAGTTCGGTCGCATAAATTTCGCACATATGGCTTGGCACACATTTCGAGATGTCCCGCCATAGACAACTTCCTCATTAGACGCAAGGCTGTTAAATATCGTCTCCTCAGCATGCCCGGCGCCTCGTACGAATTCTTCGCCTGCCCCCAGTTCCCACGACTTCGGCATTGCCCTGTCTCCATTTATAGCGATTCGAATTGCCACGGAGCCAGTCTCCACATTTCGAACCCCCATAACGGCCGTGGTTCCTCCGCTCCAACCTCGCTGCGCCTCGAGGTCTTGCGCACGGCCCTGCGCAGCAGTTGCCTCCGCCTCGTAGCCACAGTTGTGGACGAGGACTGGTGTGGCCCCGGCCTTCACATAGTAGGTGTGGAGGCGGTGGATGGTGAGGTCGTAGGTGGTCTGGGTGGCGGTGTAAAGGTGCAAGGCGACGACCTGGGCCCGGCCGGTGGGGGTTTGCAGGGTGTCGCCGGGGTGGAGGCTGGCGGCTTGGGTCCAGGTGTGGGTGGTGACATCCCAGAACGGATGATGGGTCGTGGTAGTCAGCGTCGCGGTCGCATGAGCGGCAGCGGGTACGACCGGGCCGGCGACACCGGCCGGCAGCCGGCGCGACCGGGAGGCCTTTGTGGTGGTGACGGTCAGGTCGACGAAGTCGTGGTCGGTGTGGGTGACGATCACCCGGTCGACCCGATGCTTCTCGGTGCCATGCCCGCCGGGCTTGCTGTCGGCGACCTGATCACCGACCTGGAGCGTGTCGATCGGCTGCGACGACCCATCAGCCATCACCACCGGCGTATCGCCAGTGAAACTGTGAATCGAACACGCACCAGCACCAGCCTCAGCGCCGGTGATCGCTCCCGATCACCGTCTCTTTGACCAGGGCCTTCGCGCTACAGCCACCGGCTGCCGAACACGTCGGCCCGTAAGACACAGCCGAGGCCACCGCACCGGGCAACGCCCCGCAGGCCACCATCCCCAGACCGGTCCAGCCGATCGCGGCATCACGCCGGACTCCCACCCCGATCGACACCACGGTGGAGACCCGCGGTGGGGTGGTTCTGCGCCCAGTGCAGCGCGGAGTTACCGACCTGCTTGGTCTTGCAGAACGACAGCCAGTCACACTTCTTCGGCGCCGGCTTCGCCGGCGGCGGAGGCGGCGGGCTGTAAGCCACCAGGTTGTAGCACGAGTCGCCCCGAGTCGTTCTTACCCTGGAACTGGTCATACTGCGCGGTCGGGTCAGTCTACCGGCGGCCGATCACAACGTTCCCCGAAACGATCTCAACCGCGATCCGGCTTCATTTCTACACAACTGTGTGAATAAGCCTCCATGATCCACAATCGCGAGACTGTTAAGACAGGTTCTTGTTTGTCAGCCACTCCCCCGAGGCAGCTCCGGGCCAATATAGCCAGTTCGCGTGGTTGGGTCCGAGACGAGCCTCCCGTACAAATCCGCGCGGGCACTCTCCTCTGTTACGAATGTTCGCTTGTCTCTCTGGTGGCCACGCTCGGAATAAAACACGGACCACTGGCCGTCCGAGGATCGCGTTAAGCAATATGTTTCATCCAACTCTCCGCCGATCATATAGGAGGTAGAAGAAATTCCTTCAGCCCTCACGCTTTCCTCGAACGATTCTCGGTCCATTACCCGACCCTTCGGATGGTCCCAGCCTTCAGGAGATTTGCAACGGAATCCGGCAAAGTATACTGGATTCCGCCACCCGGCTGGCCGAATGCCGGCGCGGTAATCCCGCCACGGACTTGCATGTCGGCCTGAACTTCAAAGATCGAGTATGGTGCCCTGTCCGCTCCCACCCTCATCGCTCGTTGCGGGAGAGGGGTTCCTTCTTTTGCAACGAACCGGCCGCCATCGTGGCCGAATCGATCAATACGGGAGCCGGGCTTTAAGACGGTATCGACCGGTTCGTGCATGAAGCCATCATTCGGCGGCCACGGCGATGGCAACAACTCTTTCCCTGCCGACTCTTCCAAGGTCGACGCATCTCTTGCGCCTGCTTCTACTGTCTCAGCTGCCCCCTCGGCGGATTTACTTCCGACAGTTTCTGCGGCGTCTTCGACGACATCCGTGGCGCCCTTCTTCAATGCTTTCGCGATGACCCGTTTGCCCAATGCGCGGATGACCTTGCCGGCGGCGCCGCCACCGATCGCTCCACCTACGGCCCCAGCGACGGCTCCCACAATCGCCGCCTTCGCGAACCCTCCGCCAGTACAGTCACCGGCGGCTGAGCATTCCAAGCCATACGAAACTGCATCGCCGATGGCACCGGACAACGCCCCGCACGCGATCGCCCCCACGCCGGTCCAGCCGATCGCGGCGCCACAGCCGACACCCACCCCGATCGACACGATCGTGGAGACGAGCGTGGGATGCTTCTGCGCCCAATGCAGCGCACTGTTCCCGACCTGCTTGATCTTGCAGAACGACAACCAGCCGCACTTCTTCTGCGCAGGCTTCGCCGGCGGAGGCGGCGGGCTGGAGCCCACCACCACGGTGTCGCCGCGCTGCTTGGCCGCATCCTTGAAGTCCTGTGCGGTCCACCCGTAGACGGCACCACGGTCGGCACACGCAACCTGCCCAGTCGGGTCAGACTGGTTGACCGGGTCGTTGTTGGCGTAGGCGTAGCCGTTGAACTGCTGCGGGTTGCCTGGCTGCAGCAGGGGGTCGGGGTTGAGGAACCTTCCCAGCGCCGGGGCGTACTCGCGGGCTCCGAGGTTGGTCAGGCCGGTCGTGTCGTCGGCGACGCCGCCCAGGAACCCCTTGTCGCCGGCCCAGCCGGTGCCGGTGTTGCCCGCAGCACGGTCTTGCCCGAACGGGGTGTAGGTGCGTCGGGTCAACGACAGAGTGTCGGCGGTGAAGTCGTCCAGGCCCGTGCCCTGCGGATCGGCGGTCTGCCAATGCAAGGTGGTGCCGGCGGTGGTCGCCTCCCGTACCGCGGTCGGGCCGCCCGGGAACGCGTACGCCCGGGACACCTTCGACACCGTCCCGTCCGAGACGGTGATCGTGTCCGACCCCAGATACAAGGTCGTCACACCGTCATCGGTACGAGCCACCAACCCGCCGGTCGCGTCGTAGCCGTAGCTGGTGTCGTGGGTCGGGTTACCGCTCTCAGCGGTCGACAGGTTCGCCAGCTGCCCGGTCGGAGTCCAGGCCAGTGTCTGGGTCGAGTCGGCCTGGGTGCCGCCGGTCTTGTCGATGCCGGTGGGGCGGCCGTCGGGGTCGTAGGTCCAGGTCTGCTTGCCGCTGGTGGCGCCGTCGACCGCGGTGGTGGCGGTGTGGACGGCGTGCGCGGCGTTGGGGGTGTCGAAGGTTTCGGTGGTCGTGGTGGTCGTCAACGCCCCGCCGGTCACCGCGTGATCGGTGGCGGTGGTCCGGTTGCCGGTCAGGTCGTAGGCGTAGCTGCGCCAGTACGGCGCCGGCCCGAGAACGACGCCGTGCTCGGGTCGGTCGTGTCGCAGCCGCCGACGTTCTGCACCGATGGGCTTGGGGCGGTGGTGACGCCGCCGGCGTCGGTCCACACGTCGGACAGGCGGCCGAGGTGGTCGTACAGGTAGCACTGTCGGTCGACGTTGCTGGTGCCGCCGCCGTCCCGGGTGTCGGTGGACGAGGTGATCTTGCCAGCCGGGTTGTAGGTGTAGTCGTAGGTGTCGACCGCGGCGGCGGAGTTGTCGCCGGACTGCGCCGACACGGTGGTGTCCAGCAGCCGGCCGGTGGGCTCGTCCCAGTTGTTGGTGGTGGCGATGTGGTTGGGGGTCACGCCGCTGGTGGCGCGGGTGACGCGGCCGTGGGGGTCGTAGTTGGTGTTGGTCTCGTAGGAGTCGATGCCGCCGGACGACGTGGGCAGGCCTGTGAGGTTGTAGCCGAAGTATTCTGTTTCGTTCCCGATCAGGCCGCCGGCGCCGGTCTCGGTCATCTTGGTGCTGTAGACGTTACCGAGCACATCGGTGTATTCGGTGTGCGTGCCGTAGCTGATGGCCTGGGTGTTGCCGTAGGCGCCGGCCGGGATGGTCACCTTCTGGTCGATGGGCTTGCCATCGATGGTGTAGGCGGAGGTGCTGCTGGTCCAGGTCGGTGTGGTTCCGTCGGCGGCATAGGCTGTCGCGGTTGCGGGAGTCCCTTGCCGAGGGTCGCGGTGTCGTAGGTCAGCGAGGTGAGCAGCGGCCCGGACGCGTCGCCGTTGTGGGTGCCGGTCGGGCGGCCGAGCAGGTCGTAGTCGGTGGTGATGGTTTGGCCGGCGGCGTCGGTGCTGGAGATCTGCTGGCCGGCGTCGTCGAAGGTGCTGGTCGAGGTGCCCGAGTCCGGGTCGCTGGAGGCGACGATGTTGCCCTGTGCGTCGTAGCGGCTGGTCCAACGCAGGGTGGAACTGCTGGGGTCAGCGGTCTGCGCCAACGGGCCCACGATGCTGATCTGGTGACCGGCGGCGTCGTAGTTGTAGTGCGTGACGTCGTAGGTTCCGGTCGGTGTCGCACCGTGGAACTGCCGAAGCTGGGTCTGCTGGCCGCGGGCGTCGGTGATCGCCGCGGTCGGGGTACCACCGGCCGGCGGAGTGACATCGGTTTCGTCGGCGCCCGGGTAGGCGGTGGCCGTCTGCCATTGCGCAGCACCGTTGGAGTAGAAGGTGGAGCCGGTCGGCCTGCCCTGACCGTCGTAGCCGACGCGGGTCTCGGCGGGGATTTCGCCCGACTCCACCGACACCGGTGTCGCCGAGGGGGCACTGTCTTTGTTGAAGAACGCTTGGGCGGTGTTGGTGGTCCAGCCGTGCGAGTCGTAGTCGACCATCCCGATCAGCCGGGCGCCGGCCGCGCCGTTGAGCGGGCTGGACTGGATCTGCCGCTCGTGCAGCAGCGCATCGTCGATCGAGATTGACACCGAATACTTGTGGGTGTCCAGCAGCGCCTGGCTGGTGATCGCCACCGGCGCGGTGGTCGACACCTGGTAGGAGTACTTCGCCGAGGGCAGGGTCGGGTTCGCGCTTTGTGGATGGTCGGGTGACCAGACGGCGGTCAGCCGACCGAGCCCGTCGTAGGTGTTGGTGGTCACGCCGCCGTTGACGTCGGTGGTGGTCAGCGGCAGCTGCCGGCCGGGGTCCAGCGTGGTGGTGGTCGTCCAGCCGGCAGCGTTGGTCGCCACGGTCTTGACCGGGAGGTACTTGCGGTCGGTGGCGGTGGTGCCGTAGCTGGTGGAGGCGGTGCGGCCCAACGGGTCGGTGCTGGTCAGGGTGCGGCCGTAGGCGTCGAAGGACATGCGGGCCGGTGTCGTCCAGACCGCGTCGCCACCCGCGCCGGCCGTCTTGAGCGACTGGGACGAGGTGACCTCGGCGGGTCCGGTCAGCTCGCCGAGCGTGGTGGACCCGTCGTAGTAGTTACGTGACGCGGCGATGGTGGTGGTGTTGACCGCTGTGGAGCAGGGGCCCTGGTTGGTGATGGTCTGCGCGGCGAACCCGAGCATGTTGCGCGCCGGGTCGGAGGCGTAGCTGGTGGTGGTGCAGGACTCGGGGGTGCTGCCGCCGACCGGGTCACCGTCGCCGTCGATCTCGCCCTTGTCGTCGACCTTGGTCGGCAGTCCGGTGGCGTCATCGTGGGTGGTGAGGGTTTCGGCGGTGCGCCAGGTCCCGTCGGCCAGCAGTTGCCGGGTGTCGGTCTTGGAGCTGTCGGTGTGCCGGGCGATCAGGTCCGGTAGCCCGGACAGCGTCTTGGTCGCGGTGGCCGACGACTGCCACGGAGTGGTGATCGACTGGGCCACCGCCTTCCCGCCGCTGCCGCTGTAGCTGGTGGTCTGGTAGGAGAACCCGGACCAGGCCGCCCGGTCGACGATCGATCCGCCCAGCGCGGTGTCGAACGACACCGACCTCGAAGTCCCGTCGGGGCGGTAAACGCGGCGCCCGGTCGGACCCCTCGTGCCGACCGGGCGCTGCGTGGGTAAGGGCGGGTCAGGAGACGCTGCGGGCGAAGCGGCGGGCGGCCCAGATCACCGAGGCGACGGTGAGGGCGAGCAGGATGATCGCTGCCTCGTACACCGCGTTGGTGGTGATGTGACCGGCGAACAGGTCGCGGGAGGCGTCGACCGCGTAGCGCAGCGGGTTGGCGTGCGAGATGCCCTGCAGCCAGCCGGGGGCGGCGGCCATCGGCAGGAACACGCCGGACAGCAGCAGGATCGGCATCGCGACGCCGTTGGCCAGCGGGGCCAGCGCGTCCTCGCTCTTCAGGATCAGCGCCACCGCGTACGAGACCGAGGCGCCGAGCAGCGCCAGCAGCACCATCAGGCACAGCACCAGGATCAGCGGTCCGAAGTGGACGGACAGGCCGAACGGGATCGAGATCACGACCAGCACGATCGCCTGGACGACCAGGGTGACCACGTCGCGCAGGGCGCGGCCGAGCAGCAGCGCGAACCGGCTGACCGGGGTGACCCGCATCCGCTCGATCACGCCGTCGCGCAGCTCGCCGATCAGCCCGAAGCCGACGAACAGCGTGCCGAACAGGGCCAGCTGGGTGAGCAGCCCCGGGATGAAGAAGGCGAAGGCGGCATCGCCGCCGGCCATCCCGGGCGCCCGCACGTTCTTCAACAGCGGCGCGAACAGCAGCAGGTAGTACAGCGGCTGGGCCAGGCCGACGGCGACCCAGGTGGGGTTGCGCAGGGTCAACAACATCGATCGTTGGAACACCAGCCAGGTGTCCCGGACCAACGATGGCATCACGATTCTCCTTGTAGGCAAGCGATTCGGCGCGCGCGGCGCGACGGTGCCGGTGACGGGCTCCCGTCCGCCGCGGCCCGGTCAGTCGCGCAGCGACCGGCCGGTCTTGGCGAGGAACACGTCGTCGAGGCTGGGCCGGTGCAGCTCGACGGTCTCTACGGTGAGGCCGGCGCCGTCGAGTACCCGCATCAGCTGGGGCATCGCGGTGGCGCCGCCGGCGACGTACAGCCGCAGCTCGGTGTCGGCGCGTTCGGCGCGGCGGGCGTACGGCTCCGCGGTGAGCAGCTTCTCCGCGGCGGCGACCGCCTCGGTGCCGTCCGGGCCGAAGCCGAGCGTGATGACGTCGCCTTCGACCTGCTGCTTGAGCTCGTCGGCGGTGCCCTCGGCGACGATCAGGCCGCCGTCCATGATGGAGATCTGGTCGCAGAGCGCGTCCGCCTCGTCGAGGTAGTGGGTGGTCAGGAAGACCGTCATGCCCTCGGCGCGCAGCCGGCGCACCTCGTCCCAGACGTGGCTGCGGCTGGCCGGGTCCAGGCCGGTGGTCGGCTCGTCGAGGAACACCAGCCGCGGGTCGTGCACCAGGCCGAGCGCGATGTCGACGCGGCGCTTCTGGCCGCCGGAGTAGGTCACCGTCTTGCGGTCGGCGAACGCGTCGAGCTGGAACGCCTCGATCGAGCGCGCCGCGCGCCGGACCGCGTCGGCCTTGCTCACCCCGTACAGCCGGGCCTGCAGGACGAGTTCCTCGCGCGCGGTGGCCTCCCGCCAGGTGCCGCCGTTCTGGCCGACGTAGCCGATCCGGCGGCGCACCTCGCCGGGTTCGCGGCGCAGGTCGGCGCCGGCGACGACGGCGCTGCCGCCGTCCGGGGCGAGCAGCGTGGCGAGCATCCGCAGGGTGGTCGTCTTACCGGCGCCGTTGGGGCCGAGGAAGCCGAACACCTGCCCCTCGGCCACGGCCAGGTCGACACCGCGAACCGCTTCGACGGTGCCCTTGCGGGACCGGAAGCTCTTTCGCAGCGCGGTGGTTTCGATAATCATGTCTGGTTCCCCCAGGGGTCGGCGGCCAGCGTCGGCCGTACGACGCCATGGTGACGGCATTCGTGACGTCAGTCAAGTCAATTTGGCGTCAACCCCTGACACGCTCGGCGCAGATGCGACATCACGCATCAGAACGGAACGGGGAAACCTGCTGTTCACGCGGGTACCGCCGATAGATCAACCTTCGGCGTACAGCACGGACATGTCGGTCGTGGCAGAATCCGAGCGCTGGAATGATCAGCAACAGGTGATACCTCTGCTTAACGGCGAACATGACGTGAACCATGGTCGGACGGGAGGAATCCGGAGTGACCGCACAGACCCGGGGTGCCGCCGAGGCCGCCGACCGCGGTGCCCCCGCCGACCCCTCCCCCACCGACCGGCCCGCCCGGGCGACACCCCGGCACGGCCGCGAGCACGCCCTCGCGTACCTGTTCCTGGTGCCGTCGACGATCGTGTTCGCACTGTTCGTGGTGTGGCCACTGGGCGACTCGATCTACCTGTCGCTGCACGGCAGCGACCTGTTCGGCGGCGCGTCGGTGTTCGTCGGGCTGGACAACTACCGGGACATGTTCACCTCCGCCGAGTTCGGCCGGGTGCTGCTCAACACGGTCGAGTTCGTGCTGCTGACGGTCGTCCCCGGGGTGCTCGGCGCGCTCGCGGTGGTGCTGCTGCTGGAGGCGCAGCTGCGCGGGGTGCGGGTGCTGCGCACCGCGTTCGCGCTGCCGTTCGCGTTCAGCGTGGCGACCGCGTCGGTGATCTTCTCGGTCATCTACAACTACCAGATCGGCCTGGCCAACGGCATTCTCGGCTTCCTCGGCATCGGCAAGGTCGGCTGGACCACCGACCCGCACGTGGCGATGATCTCGCTGGCGCTGACCACGGTGTGGATGAACCTCGGCTACAACGTGCTCGTCCTGTCCGCCGGCGTCGGTTCGATCCCGACCGAGGTGATGGAGGCCGCCCGGCTCGACGGGGCGAGCGGGCCGAAACTGGCCCGCCGGATCATCCTGCCGCTGCTGTCGCCACAGCTGTTCTTCCTCGTCGTGGTCACCACGATCCAGTCGCTGCAGAGCTTCGGCCAGATCCACATCCTCACCAGGGGCGGCCCGGACAACTCGACCACCACGCTGGTCTACTCCATCTACAAGAAGGCGTTCGCGTTCGGCTCCAGCGACTTCGGTACCGCCAGCGCCCAGGCGATGGTGCTGCTGGTGATCGTGCTGGCCTGTACCGGCATCCAGTTCGGGCTGTTGCAGCGGAAGGTGCACTACTGATGGCCGAACCGAACCCCTCCACTGTGGACAAACCGGTGGCCGCCCGGCCGCGGCGGCGGATCGGCGCCGGCAAGATCGTGGTCTACCTGGTGCTGATCCTGGCGCTGATCCCGGTCGTCTTCCCGATCTACTACGCGTTCGTCGGCAGCGTGATGCCCGGCGGCGACCTGGCCTCCTCCCCGCCGCGGATCTTCCCCAGCGGGTTCCGCTGGTCCAACGTCACCGGCGTGTTCGACTCCATCCCGCTCGGCCGGCAGTACCTCAACTCGGTGGTGCAGGCCGGAATCATCACGATCGCGCAGCTGATCACGAGCATCTTCGCGGCGTACGCGTTCGCGCTGATGCCGATGTGGGGCCGCCGCTACCTGTTCGGCGCCTTCATGGCCACCCTGATGGTGCCGGCCGAGTCGATCATCATCCCGAACTACCTGCACATCGGCGACTGGCACCTGCTGACGTCCGGCTTCGGGGTGCTGGTCGGTCTGGTGCTGCCGTTCCTGGCCAACATGTTCGGCACCTTCCTGCTGCGCCAGGCGTTCCTGCAGTTCCCCAGCGAGCTGCGGGACGCCGCCACCATGGACGGCTGCGGCCACCTGCGGTTCCTGTGGCGCATCCTGGTACCGCTGGCCCGGCCGTCGATCGCCGCCGCCGGGGTGTACATCTTCCTCACCGCGTGGAACCAGTACTTCTGGCCGCTGCTGGTGACCCGCAGCGCCTCCCAGCAGACCCTGCAGATCGGCATCACCCAGCTGCGCAACGCCGAGGTCGGCGACCTCGGCCTGGTCGTGGCCGGGGCCGCCCTGTCGGTCATCCCGACCCTGCTGATCGTCATCTTCGGCCAGCGCTACATCGTCCGCGGCCTCACCGCCGGCGCGGTGCGCTGAGAACCACGACCCCGCGTGCCGGTCCGTCGACCGTACGAACCCCTGTGGAGGTAACGACACCATGAGATCAGCCAAGATCCGGCGCGGCCTCGCGGCGCGCGCCCTGGTCGGCGCCGCCGCGCTGGCACTGACCGCCACGATGGCCGCCTGCGGCGGCAGCGACTCCGGCACCAACTCCACCGACGCGCCCGGCGCCGACGCCCTCAAGGGCGCCAAGTCGCCGGTGACGGTGGAGTTCTGGCACAGCATGAAGGGCGCCAACGTCACCGCGCTCAAGCAGATCGTGGACAAGTTCAACGCCGCGCACCAGGGCAAGATCGTGGTCAAGCCGCTGTACGTCGGCGAGTACGACGACGCGATCGCCAAGTACAAGACCGCGGTGCAGCAGAAGAACACGCCGGAACTGATCCAGGTGTACGACATCGGGTCCCGCTTCATGATCGACTCGAAGCAGACCGTGCCGATGTACAAGTTCATCGCCAAGGACAAGTGGGACGCCTCCGCGATCGAGCCGAACATCGCGAGCTACTACCAGTTCGACGGCAAGCAGTGGTCGATGCCGTTCAACTCCTCGATGCCGCTGCTGTACATCAACAAGGACCTGTTCAAAAAGGCCGGGCTGGACCCGAACAAGCCGCCGAAGAACCTCGACGAGATCGAGGCGGACGCGAAGAAGCTGACCGACAAGAAGAAGAACATCGTCGGCTTCAACGCCGCCATCTACGGCTGGTACCTCGAACAGCTGATGGCCACCAACGGCGACCAGTACTGCAACGACGACAACGGCCGCAAGGGCCTCGCCAGCAAGGTGAACTTCGCCGGCCCGGACGGCATCAAGCTCGCCCAGTGGTGGACCACCATGGTCAAGAAGGGGTACGCCTCGAACACCGGCCGCACCACCGACGCGGCGCAGCAGGCGTTCAAGTCCGGTACCGTCGCGATGGAGCTGGAGTCCACCGGCGAGCTGCGCGACTTCATCAACGGCTCGAAGGGCAAGTTCAGCGTCGCCGCCGCGCCGTTCCCGCGACTGACCGGCAACGGTGCGCCCGACGGCGGCACCATCATCGGCGGCGCCAGCCTGTGGATCGACGGCATCGGCCACACCGACGCGCAGAAGCGCGCCTCCTGGGAGTTCGTCAAGTTCGCCTCGTCCCCGGCGATGCAGGCCAGCTGGCACACCGGTACCGGCTACTTCCCGGTCAACAGCAAAGCGCTGGACGAGCCGACCGACAAGGCGTGGGTGAAGCAGTACCCGCAGTTCAACGTCGCGGTGCAGCAGCTGCACTCGGCGAAGCCGTCGATCGCCAGCTCCGGCTGCGCGCTCGGCGTCATGCCGCAGGCCCGGCAGGCCGCCGAGGAGGGCCTGGAGAAGACCATCACCTCCGGCGACCCGAGCACCGCGGCGGCCAACATGAAGGCCGCGGCCGACTCGCTGGCCAAGCCGATCGCCGACTACAACCGCGCGGTGCAGAAGTAGCGCGCCAGCCACGGACGGCCCGCCGGATCCGTTCCGGCGGGCCGTCGTCGCGCCGACACCATCCACAAGGGAGGGTCAGTCCGCCGGGTACCAGGCGGCGGCCCGCATGTCCACCCGGTCGCCGCGGAACGGCACGCCCTCCGCGGCGAGCAGCGCCCGGGCCCGCAGCTCGTGCCCCGGCGGCGTCCGCCCCACCGAGTTGACCACCCGGTACCAGCACACCGCGGCACCGTAGCGGGCCATCACCGTACCGACCGAGCGCGCCGACGCCACGCCGCCGCGCGCGCACACCACGTCGGCGATCGCCCCGTACGACATGACCCGGCCGGGCGGGATCGCCTCGACGACCGTCAACACCGCGTCCGCGTTGTCGGGCAGCTCCATACCCGAACGGTACTGCCCCGGGTCAGATGGGGACGGTGGCGGGTTCGGTGAGCAGCCGGCGCACCGGGGCCAGGTCCACGCAGTACGGTTCGGCGCCGGTCACCGCGCGCACCAGCTGCGCGGTGTCCGGCCCGTCCGGCGGGACCACCACCCGCAGCACCGCCAGCGCGGCGGCGGACCAGCGCGGCAGGCTGGCCCACGCCTCCAGCACCACCTCGGTCGCGTCGCCCAGCCCACGTTCCAGGATCCGGCGGATCCGCCGGTCGGGCACGCCGGCCGGGTCGGGCAGCGGCTCGTCGGTCGCCTCGTGCCAGGCGTCGGCGAAGTAGCCGGCGCCCTCGGCGACGGTCTTCAGGCAGCCGAGCACCGGCGACACCGCCGGCGCGGGATCGGCGCCGTACTCGGTGAGCAGGGCGACGACGGTGGCCGCCCAGCTGGCCGGGGCCGGGTCGAGCAGTTCCAGCCTGCCGCCCAGGTGGGTCATCGCGGCCTGCCGGTCGGCGGGCGTCGCGACGGCCACCTGACCGTACACAGTGGACAGTGCAGTGGCGAATCCGGGCTGGTCGGCGGAGGTCAACGCCCGGCAGGCGGTCGGCAGGTTCGCAGGCACACCATGATCATGCCGGCGGGTGTCAAGCCGGTGTGAAGTCGACCGTCGAGAACCTGCGAACCGACACGCCCGGCCGGCGGCGGACCCAGCCCGGACACCGGGCGCGGCCCCGGGAGCCCCGAGAGCCGGGAACCCCGAGAGCCCGGGGAGCCCGGGGAGCCCAGGGAGCCCAGGGAGCCCGGGGAGCCCGGGGAGCCCGGGGAGCCCGGGGAGCCCGGGGAGCCCGGCGGTCAGGATCGGCCAGCAGCCGCGGTCTCGTCCGCGGACTGCCCCGCCCGCGCCTTGGCCTGCTCCAACACCTCGTCCCACGGCCCCGCCGCCCGGTCCCGGACGACCGAACAGCGCGTCGCCGGATCGGGGGTGTCGCCCAGCGGCCCCAGCCGGGAGGCACGGTTGGCCCACCAGCGCACCACCGGACGGATGAACCGCATGGTCGGGGCGTACTTGACCGGTTTCTGCAGCACCGCGACCGTGTCGCCCCAGTAGTCGTCGACCGCGATCCGCGCGTAGTCGAGCCGGCCGTCGCTCTTCGGCGGGTAGTGCGTGTGCACGTGCCGGAGGGTCAGCCGGGACGCCGTCGCGAGCGCCCGGACCCCGTCCGGGTAGTAGCGCCAGCAGTCCACGCCGGTGTGCTTGTGCCCCCGCGACGGCGCGGTGAAGAAGAACAGCCCGCCGGGCCGGAGGATCCGGGCGACCTCCAGGATCGACGCCCAGGGCATCGGGATGTGCTCGAACACCGAACCCGACACGACGACGTCGGCGCGGCCGCTCTTCACCGGGATCGTGTACGGCTTGGGCATCACCGCGTCGACGTTGTTGCCGTCCCGCACGTCGACGCCGAAGTACGAGTGGTCGATGCCCTCGAACAGGGCACGATGGGTGACCAGCTGGTTCGGTGACGTGGCGGACCCGAGTTCCACGACGTCCAGATGTCGCCCCTTCGGCAGGTACCTCGACATCGTCTCGGCCATGTGGTTGTACTGCGACGCATGCACCGCAACGCTCCCTAGCGATCCCCGGCGCCAGGTGACGCCCTCCCCCGGAAACTAGTGTGCGGCGAGCCCGTTGCCGGGGTGCGCGGATCAGCGTTAATCGTCCGCTGATCAGGTCTTCACCCGGACTGGCCGAGCGGTAACCGTGCGCTGAGCCAGGCACCGCCCACGGGGCACGGATCGGACCGGAACGACGCGGGGCCCGGATCCGGGTGGATCCGGGCCCCGCCACACGGTTCGGACGATCAGTACGTCGGCAGACTCGGATCCACCTGGGCCTGCCAGGCCAGCACGCCGCCCTGCACGTGCACCGCGTCGGCGAACCCGGCCGCCTTCAACGCCGCCAGCGCCTCCGCCGAGCGCACCCCGGACTTGCAGTGCAACACGATCTGCCGGTCCTGCGGCAGCGACGCCAGCGCCTCGCCGGACAGGATGTCGCCCTTCGGGATCAGCACCGAGCCGGGGATCCGGATGATCTCGAACTCGGCCTGCTCCCGCACGTCGACCAGCAGGAAGTCCTTGCCGGCGTCCTGCCACTCCTTCAGCTCGGTGGCGGTGATCGTCGACCCCTGCACGGCCTCGGTCGCCTCGTCCGACACCGCGCCGCAGAAGTCCTCGTAGTCCTCCAGCAGCGCGGTCTGGGTCGGGTGCTCGCCGCACAGCGGGCAGTTCGGGTCCTTGCGCACCTTGATGTCGCGGTAGGACATCTCCAGCGCGTCGTACACCATCAGCCGGCCGACCAGCGGGTCACCGATCCCGGTGATCAGCTTGATCGCCTCGTTCACCTGGATCGAGCCGATCGAGGCGCACAGCACGCCGAGCACCCCGCCCTCGGCGCAGGACGGCACCATCCCGGGCGGCGGCGGCACCGGGTACAGGCAGCGGTAGCAGGGGCCGTGCTCGGCCCAGAACACGCTGGCCTGCCCGTCGAACCGGTAGATCGACCCCCACACGTACGGCTTGCCGAGCAGCACCGCCGCGTCGTTCACCATGTACCGGGTGGCGAAGTTGTCGGTGCCGTCCACGATCAGGTCGTAACCGGCGAAGATGTCCATCACGTTGTCGATGGTCAGCTGCTCGTCGTGCACCACGACCTCGACCAGCGGGTTGATCTCGGCGATCGACTCCTTCGCCGACTGCGCCTTCGACTTGCCCACGTCGGACACGCCGTGGATGATCTGGCGCTGCAGGTTCGACTCGTCGACGGTGTCGAAGTCGATCACGCCGAGGGTGCCGACACCGGCCGCCGCGAGGTAGAGCAGCGCCGGAGAGCCGAGCCCGCCCGCGCCGACACACAGCACCTTCGCGTTCTTCAGCCGCTTCTGGCCGTCCATGGCGACGTCCGGAATGATCAGATGCCGGGAGTAGCGCCGGACCTCGTCCACGGACAACTCCGCGGCGGGCTCGACGAGCGGTGGGAGCGACACGGGTCTCCTCCGTGGCTCGGGTACGGGTTGACGTTCATCGAACATTGTTGCTCGCCGGCGCGGGGGTCGCCCATGACCTCCGCCACCCGTCCCAGCAGCCGGTCGAGCCGGCCGGTTCGGAATCAGCCGGTTCGGAATCAGCCGGTGTATCGGAATCAGCCGGTGTAGTAGCTCGACGGGTCCTTCGGGATGTCGGCCTGCGAGTAGTCGCCCTCCGGGCCCTGGTAGAGCTTGCCGTTCGGGTACGGCCACGGGTTCGGCACGCAGCCGTGCATGCCCAGCGTCTGCTGCTGCATCGTCGGCGCCTTCTTGCCTTTGCCCGGGCACAGCTGGTGACCGTGGCCGAGCCGGTGCCCCACCTCGTGACCGATCGCGTAGTCGCGGTAGTCGTCGAGATTCTTGTAGTACGGCACGCCGTGCACCCAGCGGGACACGTTGATCATCACGCTGTCCTCGTACCGGCAGGAGGTGTAGCCGTCCGGGTCGTCGTGGCACATCCGGTCCCGGGTGCCGGGCGTGACCAGGTGCAGCACGAAGTCGGCCGACGCGCCCGGCCCGACCCGCTGGAACCGCCAGTCACCGCCGGCCGTCCAGCCCTGCTTGTTGCCGAGGATCGCCACCACCCGGTCGGCGAACGCCGACACGTCGATGCCCTTGATGTCGGTCTCCACCTCGACCTGGAACCGCAGCAACGTGCCGGAGCGGCCGTACACCTTGCTGGTGCCGGGCGCGGTGACGAACTTCCCGGACCCGTCCTTCGGGTACCGCACCGTTTCGGCGCTCGCCGACGCGCTCGGCGTCGGTGACGCGCTGTGGTGGTGACTCACCGGGGCGCCGCTCGGCACCGTACTCGGCGACTTCGCCACCGCGGAGGCACCGTGCCGCGGATCCCTGGTCCCGCCCTGGACCAGGTCGACGGCCACCACGACCACCGCAACCAGCAGCACCACCAGCAGGAACGTCCGCCGGCGACGACGCAGCATCCGCTGCCGGGCGAGCAGCCGGGCGTCGACCCGGGCTGCCGCCCCGCTGCGTGGACGTGGGCGCGTCGGTGCTGACATTGCAGCTCAGGGTGCCACGAACGGCCCAGGTGATCGCGTCACGACACGAACCAGCGACGTTTCTCACCGTATCGACGGCATTGGCCGATCCGCCGGCCGCCGGCGCTATCGTGGCCGGTCCTCGCCCGCCCCGCCGGGGCCGCCGGCCCGACCGCCCGTTGCGGGGCCGCGGGCCCCACCGCCCGTTGCGGGGCCACGGGCCCGACCGCCCTCGCCCGGCACGCCGGCCCGGCTGTCGGCACCGACCGCGCCGTCCCGGTCACCGCCGTCCCGGCCGCTGGCGGCCCGGTCACCGCCGTCCCGGTCGCTGGCGGCCCGGTCGCTTTCGGTGACGAGGGCGAGCAGCGCACGCGCCACGGTACGCGGGTTCTCCAGCTGGGCGACGTGGCCGACGCCGTCGAGGGTGAGCAGCCGGACGTCCGGGCCGGTGGCGGCCAGCCGGTCGGCCAGCCGGACCGGCACCAACCGGTCGTCGCGGCCCCACACCACCAGCGTCGGCACGGCGATGCGGGCGACCGCCGACCAGAGCGTGTCGGTACCGGCACGCAGGAAGTCGACCAGCAGCGCCCGGAACGTCCGCAGGTACGCCTCGGCGTGCCAGCGGGTGGTCAACCACTCGCCGGCCTCGGCGACGAACGCGTCCAGCAACTCGGCGGTGACCGTACCGGGCTGCGCCATGCAACTGTCCAGCGACTGCCGGGTCAGGCCGGCCGGGCCGAGCCGGCGCATCGACGCCGACAGCGCCAGCGCCGCGCCCGGCAGCCACGCCGCCGGCACCAGGGGGCCGAGCTGCGACTGCCACGGTCGGTGGAACGGCATCGCCGGCGAGATCAGGGTCAGGCTGCGCACCAGCTCCGGGTGGGCCGCCGCGACCCGCACCGTGACCGCCCCGCCCAGCGAGTTGCCGACCAGGTGCACCGGGCCGTCGAGTGCCGCCAGCCAGCCCGCGACGTGCTCGGCCAGTGCCGGCAGCGTGCAGCGGCGCAGCGGCGCGCTGCCGCCGAACCCGGGCAGGTCCAGCGCGTACCCGCGGCGCGGCGCGAGCAGCCCGCCCAGCAGCGTCCAGTCCAGCGCCGAACCGCCGAGCCCGTGCACGTACGCGATCGGGGTGCCGCCCGGTTCGCCGACAACCCGCATCCGGCTGGCCAGCCCGCGCACCCACAGCTTGCGCACCGGCCACGCGGTGACCGGCCGGTCCGGCACCAGCCCCGCCGCCGCCATCGCCGCCTTCCGCACTCCGCCAACCTATCCCCATGTCCCACAGGCGCGTTGATCATGGCGTTGGCTGGGCGAGCAATCGACACGACGCCATGATCAACAAGGCGGGTGGCGCTCAGCGGTGGGCGGCGTCGCGGACCAGGATCGCGGCCTGCACCCGGTTGTCCAGGCCCAGCTTCGCCAGGATCCGGCTGACGTGCGTCTTGACCGTCGCCTCGGTGGTACCCAGCCGGCGCGCGATCTCGGCGTTGGACCGGCCCTCCGCCACCTCGTCGGCCACCTCCCGCTCCCGGTCGGTGAGCACGTCGAGGCGGGCGCTCGCCGCCACCGCCGGGCCGGCGTACCGGTCGTCGAAGGTGTCCAGCAGCCGCCGGGTGACGGTCGGCGCGAGCATCGCGTTGCCCGCCGCGACGGTGCGGACCGCGCCGGCCAGCTCGGTCGGCGGGGTGTCCTTGAGCAGGAAGCCGACCGCGCCGGCGCGCAGCGCCCGATGCACGTACTCGTCCTCGTCGAAAGTGGTCAGCATGATCACGTGCGGTCGGGCCGGCAACGCGCGCAGCTGCTCGGCCGCGGTGAGCCCGTCCGTGCCGGGCATCCGGACGTCCATCAGCACCACGTCCGGCCGGTGCCGGCGAACCGCGGCCACCGCCGCCGCGCCGTCCGCCGCCTCCGCCACCACCAGGATGTCCTCGGCCGCGGACAGGATCAGCCGCAGCCCGGAGCGCACCAGCGCCTCGTCGTCGACGATCAGCACCCGGATCATGCCGCCGCCGTCCCGGCCGGCACCGGCAGCACCGCACGAACGGTGAAGCCACCGTCCGGGTCGGCCCCGGCGTGGCACTCGCCGCCGAGCAGCGCCACCCGCTCGCGCAGCCCGGCGAGGCCGAGCCGGCCGGACACCGCCGGTTCCACCGGCTCGGTCGGCGGTTCGTTGCGGACCTCGACGGTCAGGCCGCCGGCGGCGAGCCCGACCCGCACCACGGTCTCGACCCGGCCGGCGTGCTTGTGCACGTTGGTCAGCGCCTCCTGCACCACCCGGTACGCGGCCCGCCGCACCGTGTCCGGCGCTCGAGCGGACGCGGCGTCGACCTCCAGCGTCACCGGCACCCCGGCGGACCGGGACTGCTCGACCAGCGCCGGCAACTCGGCCAACCCGGGCTGCGGCGCGGTACCGGACTCGCCGGTGCGGGTGCGCAGCACGCCGAGCACGGCACGCAGGTCGGTCAGCGCCGCCCGCCCGGTGGTACGGATCAGCGCCGCCTCGGCGCTCACCCCGGCGTCGGTGGCGGTCACCTCGATCGCGCCGGCGTGCAGCACCATCAGCGACACCCGGTGCGCCACCACGTCGTGCATCTCCCGGGCGATCCGGGCCCGTTCGGTGGACCGGGCCGCCTCGGCGCGCGCCGCCTGCTCGCGTTCGGCCCGCTCCGCCCGGTCCCGCAGCTCGTCGAGCAGGCCCCGGCGGGCCGCCAGCCACAGCCCGAGGATCATCGGCAGCGCCACGAACACCACCACCTCCAGCAGCGTGTTCGAGATGCTCCCCCACACCGCGCGGTAGCCCCCGATCAGCTGGTTGACCAGCACCGACGCCGCCTCGACCACCACCGCAGCGGCGCCGAAGGCCAGCAGCCGCCGGCCCCGCAGCCGGTAGCCGGCGTAGAACGCGGCGACCACCGTCGGCGGCCACAGCAGCGCGCCGACCAGCGCAATCGGGGCCAGCACGAACAGCGGCCACAGCCGCCAGCGGGCCAGGCCGGCGACCACGCCGCACCCCGCGCAGCCGGCCAGCAGCCAGCCATGCTTGGCGTCCGCCGGGATCGGGCCGAGATCCAGCCCGGCGGTGGCGAACGCGAACACGCCGATCCCGACCAGCAGCGGCGACCACCGAACCACCGCACGGCTGGCCGCCTCGAAGATCGCCCCGCCCGCCGCCCGGCCCGCCACGTACTGCATCGCACCAGCGTACGGACCGGTTCCGGACGCCGCGTCCATCGATCGACAGTCGCCAGGCACGACGAAAGTCGTACCCGCCGGCAACGTCCCGCCGACGACACGACGCGGCCGGTGCACCAACGCTGGACGGCATGCAGAAACCTCGACCACGTCCCAGCGACGACCTCCCCGGCATCCCCCGCGCGAGACTGCGCGGCGCGATCGGCCGGCTGCGCCGGTTCGACCGCCGGCAATCGGGCCCCGCGGTACCGAAAGGCGGCCAGCGACGCGTGTCCGGCCGCGCATCCAGGTCGCTCGCCCGGCGGGCGATCGGTGCGGTGGCCCTGGCCGGGCTGCTCGGCCCGGTGGCGGTGGCGCCGGCGGCGACGGCCACCGCGGCGCCGGCACACCAGTTCGATGGTGGCGGCGCGCTCGCGCTGCCGGCGCCGACCGGCCGGTACCCGGTGGGCGTCGACCGGATCGACCTGGTGGACGCCGGCCGCACCGACCCCTGGGTGCCGTCGGCCGGGCCGCGGCGGCTCAAGGTGACGCTGCGGTACCCGACGGCACACCGGCACGGCGGGCCGGCGCCGTACCTCGGCGCGGCGGAGTCGGCGGCGCTGCTGACCGCCGACCACCTGACGGCGGTGCCGCCGGACGCGCTGAGCCACGTCCGTACCCACTCCTACGCCGGCACCGCGCCGCTGCCTGGCCGGCGGCCGCTGGTCGTGCTGTCTCCCGGGTTCACCCAGCCGGCGGCGACGCTGACCGCGGTCGCCGAGGACCTCGCCAGCCGCGGCTACCTGGTCGCGGCGGTCGACCACCGGTACGAGTCGGTCGCCACCACCTATCCGGGCGGCCAGCTGGACACCTGCGAGGCCTGCGGCGCGGCGGGTTCCGACGTGGTGGCCAGCCGGGTCGCCGACATCCGCTTCGTGCTGGACGAGCTGACCGGCCGGCAGCCGGCGTGGCGGTGGGCACGCCGGATCGACGCGTCCCGGATCGCCCTGGTCGGGCACTCGGTCGGCGGCGCGACCGCGTCCGCCGCGATGGCCGCCGACCGGCGCATCGACGCCGGGATCAACATGGACGGCACCCCGCACGTACCGGCACCAGCGGGCGGGCTGCACCGACCGTTCCTGCTGTTCGGGTCCTCGGCGCACCACCTGCCCGGCGACGACGGCAAGTGGGACGCGCTGGCCGGCAAGCTGACCGGCTGGCACCGGTGGTTGACCGTCACCGGTTCCGAGCACTTCACGTTCACCGATCTCACGCTGCTCAACGACCAGCTGGGGCTGCCGCCGCTCGCCGCGGTCGGCGGGGCGCGTTCGGTGCGGCTGACCCGGCGGTACGTGGCCGCCTTCGTCGACCGCCAGTTGCGCGGCCGGTACGAACCGATCCTGGACCACCCGAACCCGGCCGACCCGGAGATCGTCTTCCACCGCTGATCGGTCCGGGTCCTACACTTCCGCTCGGTCGCGGCGGTGCGCCGCGGCGTTCGCGAGCGAGCGGGGGGTACGGGATGGGCCGGGCGCGGGAGGCCGGGGTGCCGCTGGGCGGGCTGCCCACCGGTACCCACAACGCGATCACCGATGTGCCCGGCGTGCTGGTCGGGCACGAGACGCTGCACGCCGGCGACGCCGTACGCACCGGGGTGACCGCGGTGTCGCCCGGCCCGGGTTCGGCGTTCCGGGACAAGTTCCCGGCCGCGGTCGCGGTGTTCAACGGGTTCGGCAAGGCGGCCGGGCTGAGTCAGATCACCGAGCTGGGCGTGCTGGAGACCCCGATCGTGTTGACCAACACGCTCGCGGTCGGCGCCGCGCACGAGGGGCTGGTGCGGCACGCGCTGGCCGGGCACGACGAGATCGGCGTGACCACCGGCACGGTCAACCCGCTGGTGCTGGAGTGCAACGACGGCTGGCTCAACGACATCCGCGGGCTGCACGTCCGGCCGGAGCACGTGGCCCGGGCGCTCACCGCGGCGGGTCCCGGCCCGGTCGCCGAGGGCCCGGTCGGCGCGGGTACCGGGATGGTCTGTTTCGGCTGGAAGGGCGGCATCGGCACGGCGTCCCGGCGGGTGGCCGACCACACCGTCGGCGCGCTGGTGCTGACCAACCACGGCCGGCCGGCGGAGCTGACGATCGCCGGCGTACCGGTCGGCGCGACGGTGCGGCCCGAACCGGTGCGGCGGGCGCCGGAGTGGACTCGCGGCGCCGGCTCCTGCGTGGTGGTCCTGGCCACCGACGCGCCGGCCGATGCCCGGCAGCTGGGCCGGCTGGCCCGGCGGGCCGCGGTGGGCCTGGCCCGCGGCGGCAGCGTGATCCAGCACGGCAGCGGCGAGTACGCGGTGGCGTTCAGCACCGCGAACCGGGTGCCGCACGTGCCGGCCGGGCCGACGCGGGCGACGACCGTCCTGGCCGAGGAGGGGCCGGTGCTGGACGTGCTGTTCACCGCGGTCGCCGAGGCGACCGCGGAGGCGGTGGTCAACTCGCTGTTCGCCGGGGCGCGCACCGCCGGGGCGCGCGGCCACGTGATCGAGGCGCTGCCGGTGGATCGGGTGCTGCCGCTGCTGCGGCGCTGATCGCGGCCGTCCAGCACGGCCGGTCAGCCACCGATTGGTCTGCTCGACTAGGCACCGATCGGACCTGTCACCGAACCAATCGGCCACCGTACCGTCGGAGCGTAAGACGTTGCCAGGCGAGGAGAGCAGGCCATGAGCACCACCGTCGAGATGTGGTTCGACCCGAAATGTCCGTGGGCGTGGAACGGGTCCCGCTGGCTGCTGGAGGTCGAGCAGGTCCGGGACATCCGGGTGCTGTTCCACACCCTCAGCCTGTCCGCGCTCAACGCCGACCGCGAGGTCGAGCCGTGGTACCGGGAGTGGCTGGACGCCGGGTGGGGGCCGGCCCGGATCTGCCTCGCCGCCGAACGCGCGCACGGCGCCGAGTCGCTGCGCGGGCTCTACACCGCGCTGGGTAGCCACATCCACCGCAAGCGCGAACCGCTCGGCCGCGAACTGTACGTCGCGGCGCTCACCGAAGCCGGGCTGCCGGTCGAGCTGGCCGACGCCGCCGACGACACGTCGCTCGACGCCGGCCTGGCCGAGGCGAACCGGGCCGGTCTCGGCCCGGTCGGCGAGGACCTGGGCACCCCGGCCATCCACGTACCCGGGCCGGACGGGCTGGTCGCGTTCTTCGGCCCGGTCGTCACCCCGGTACCGCGCGGCGAGGCCGCCGGCCGGCTGTGGGACGGCGTGCTGCTGTGCGCCGGTACCGACGGGTTCTTCGAGCTGAAACGGTCCCGCACCCGCCGGCCGTTCGAGAACGAGATCGTCCCGTCCTGAGCCCACCGGTCGGCCGCCCCGGCGGCCGGCCCGTCAGCCGTTTCGACGGCCGCCCGGTCAGCCGGTTCGGCGGCCGGCCGGTCAGCCGCCGCGGCGGCTCCGCAGCAGGCGGGCCGTCAGCGGCGGCGCGACCACGCCGTACAACACGATGCTGAGCACCACGACCACCGTCATCGCGTACAGCGGGGGCAGGTCGTCGGACTCCGGCAGCGCGTCGAAGGCGAGGAAGCCGAACACGATCGACGCGGTACCGCGCGGGCCGAGCACCCCGACCGCGATCCGCTCCCGCCACCGCAGCGAGCTGCGCAGCAGGCACAGCAGGACCGGTACCAGCCGCAGTACCAGCACCGCGAGCACGCCGAACAGGATCAGCGCCGGCTTGAGCCCGTTGCTGAACACCAGTACCGCGACCGCACCGAACCCGAACCACATCGCCATCGACACCAGCTGGCCGACGTCGTCGGCGAACGCGGTCTCCGCCGGGTCCAGGTCGGCGTGCCGCGAACCGCCGCGTACCACCCGGTAGACGATGCCGGCGAGGAACGCCGCGACGAACCCGTTCGCCTCCACCAGGTTGGCGGCCACGTAGGACAGCAGCGGGACCAGCACCATCGCGAACCGGCCGGACCGGTCCGAGGCGAACCCGATCCGCCGGGTACCGCGCAGCACGAAACCCGCACCGCCGCCGACCACGATCCCGGCCGCGGCGGCGAACAGGAACGCCCACAGGCCGTCCAGCAGCGCCTCGACACCGTCCAGGCCGGCACGCTTGCCGACCAGGGACACCGCGAACACGAAGATCGGCGACACGATCCCGTCGTTGTAGCCGCTCTCGACGTTGAGGATGTGCCGGATCCGGACCGGGATCGCGGCGTGCCGCAGGATCGGCGACGCCGGCGCGAAGTCGGTCGGGATCACGATGCAGGCCAGCATCAGCAGTACCGGCCCGGACAGTGCCGGCAGCAGCAAGGATCCGGCCACGAACGCCGCGATCAGCGACAGCGGCATGGCGAGGAACAGCAGCCGGGAGATCACCCGGGCCTCGCCGCCGAACGGCCCCCCGCGTACCTCGGTGGCGTCCACGAACAGCAGCAGCGCGAGAATCAGCTCGACGACCTTCTCCGCGTGTGCGGTGTCGAGCCGGCTGTTGAAGTCGTCGGCCGCGAGCACGCCGACCAGCACGCCGCACGCCAGCATCACGAACGGGCCGGTCAGCCGGACGCGCTCCAGACCACGCTCGGCCAGCGCCCACAGCACCAGCACCGTGAGGCCGACCACGATCAGCAGCGCCACGCCCTCGCCCTTCTCGACCGCGGCTCGGCGGCCCGGGCGGGGGGTCGCCGTCGGTGCGGGGTCGCCGTCGGTGCGGGGTCGCCGTCGGTACTTGGTCGCCGTCGGTACGGGGTCGACCTCGACCCGCAGCGTCGCGGGCCAGTCTAGGTGCCGGAAAAGCGTGGCTTGCCGGATTACCCGAACGGGACCGCCCGGCCGGTCACGGCGCGGCAGCCTCGGTCAGCCGGCCGGCGGCCAGGTGCAGGCCGCGGGTCACGCCGATCTCGGCCAGGAACCGTTCGTCGTGGCTGACCACGACGAACGCGCCGCGATAGGCGTTCAACGCGCTCACCAGCTGGCCGACGCTGACCAGGTCCAGGTTGTTGGTCGGCTCGTCCAGCAGCAGCAGGTGCGGTGCCGGCTCGGCGTAGAGCACGCAGGCCAGCGTCGCGCGCAACCGCTCGCCACCGGACAGCGCACCGACCGGCAACTGTGCCCGCGCACCGCGGAACAGGAAGCGGGCCAGCAGGTTCATCCGCCGGTCCGGCGGCAGCTCGGGTGCGAACCGGGTCAGGTTGTCCAGCACCGAGGCGTCCTCGTCCAGCAGGTCGAGCCGCTGCGACAGGTACGCCACCCGCCCGTCGGCGCGGCGCACCAGCGGCGGCGGTACGGCCCGCCGGTCGTCGCCCGGAGCGTCGCCCGGCCCGCCCGAAGCGTCGCCCGGCCCGCCCCGGTCCTCGCCCGCCGCGTCCAGGGTGACGCCCGGCGCATCCGGGCCGGCGCTCGACCTGTCCGGGGCATCCGGGCCGGCGCTCGACCTGTCCGGGGCATCCGGGCCGGCGCTCGACCTGTCCGGGGCGGCGGCCGGCGATCGGGCTCCGGGCGCCGTGCCGGACGGTTCGAGGTCGCCGCCGATCAGCCGCAGCAGCGTCGTCTTGCCGGTACCGTTGGCGCCGGTCAGCGCGATCCGCTCGGGTCCCCGTACGGTCAGGTCCAGGCCCGGCGCGGCGAACAGCTCCCGCCCCGCATGGCATACCTGCAGCCGCTCACCGGTGAACACGGTGCGGCCCGCCGGGACCGCGGTGTCCGGCAGTTCCAGGGCGATCCGGATGTCGTCGCGCACCGCCCGGCCGGCCTCGTCCAGCTTGGCCCGCGCCTCGCCCAGCCGGGCCGCGTGCGTCTCGTTCGCCTTGCCGGCCGACTCCTGCGCGTGCCGTTGCAGGCCGCCGGCGACGATCCGGGCCAGGCCGGCGTCCTTGCGGTGCCGGCTGGCGTTCCCGGCCCGCCGCGCGGCCCGCTCGCGGGCCTGTTGCAGCTCCCGCTTCTCCCGCTTGACCTCCTGTGCCGCGCTGCGCACCGCCCGCTGCGCCGCCTCCTGCTCGGCCGCGACCGCCTGCTCGTAGTCGGTGAAGTTGCCACCGTACGAACGGATCTCGCCGGCGGACAGCTCCGCGATGCGGTCCATCCGGTCCAGCAGCGCGCGGTCGTGGCTGACCACCAGCAGGCAACCCCGCCACCCGGCCAGTACGTCGTGCAGCCGGTGCCGCGCGTCCGCGTCCAGGTTGTTCGTCGGCTCGTCGAGCAGCAGCACGTCCGGGCGCTTCAGCAGCTGCGCGGCCAGGCCGAGCGACACCACCTGGCCACCGGACAGGCTGGCCAGCGGCCGATCCAGCGCCACGTCACCGAGGCCCAACCGGTCCAGCTCCACGGCGGTACGTTCCGCCACGTCCCAGTCGTTGCCGATGGTGGCGAAATGTTCCTCGCTGGCGTCGCCGGACTCCACCGCGGCCAGCGCTGCGAGCACCGGCGCGACGCCCAGCACCTCGGCGACGGTCGCGCCGGAGCGCAGCGGCAGGTTCTGCGGCAGGTAGCCCAGCACGCCGGAGACGGTCACGGTGCCGCCGGACGGGGTGAGTTCCCCGGCGATCAACCGCAACAACGTGCTCTTGCCCGCGCCGTTGGGCGCGACCAGGCCGGTGCGGCCGGCGCCGAACGACCAGGACAGGTCGTCGAACACGACGGTGCCGTCGGGCCAGGAAAAGTGCAGCCGGGTAGCGACGACGGAAGAATCGAACATGCGGAATCCTTGGGGTGCAAGGCATCCGGTCGCAGCGGCGCCGGATGTCGCGGGAACGGGACGACGAGGGACCGAACCGCGGTGGCCGAGCCTGCCGCCGGTCGATCACGTCCGGGACTCACCCGGAGATGTCGTCGTCACCCGCCATGTCTGCGCTCCCCATCGGGCCCGGGCTCCGACCGCCCGCGGCACACAGCGGTCAACTGTAACAGCGTCCCGCCCGGCCGCCACCGTAATCCGGATCTCGGTGGCCCGGCGAGCGCTGCGGCACGGTTCCGGACGCCACCCGACCGCGCACCGGACCATCAGGAACCGGATCGCCCGGCCGGCACGGAACCGGAACGCGGCGACCGACCGGCACGGAACCGGAACGCCACGACCGACCGCCGTGGAAACGGAACGCGGCGCCCGACCGCCGTGGAAACGGCCCCGGCGCTGCGCCGGGGCCGTCCGCCTGCCCCGCGCCGCCCGCGCCGCTGCGCGTCAGCCGCGAGGCTCCAGGCGCCACCTCGTACCGCCGGCGCGGGAACGCCGGAGCTGGGCCGGCCGTCGGTGGAGCACCGGCCGGCACGCGCACCGCACCCCCGCGGCAGGCACCACCGGATGCCGGAACGGGCACCGTGCCCGGTGGGGCGGTGCAGGCCCTCACCGTAACCCAGCGTGGCGCCCGTCGCGTCGGTCGTTCGGCCCGGCCCGCGGGGTCGGCCGGCAGGGCTGGCCGTCCGGGCTTGCCGTCCAGGCTCGCCGTCCAGGCTGGCCGTCCAGGCTGGCCGTCCGGGGGTGGCCGTCCGGGGTGGCCCGCGCCACTCGGCGTCACACGCTGCCCGGCCGCCTCGTCCATGCCAGGTGTCGACGCGAACCGTCGACCCGGCGGCCGAGCGGCCCCGGCAGACCGCGGTCCGCGACGGCGGTCCGGCAGACGAAGGGGATGGTCACCATGCGGCTCTGCGTGTTCGGCGCCAACGGGCCGACCGGCCGGCTGGTCACCGGCCAGGCGCTCGGCGAGGGGCACCACGTCACCGCGTTCACCCGGCACCCGGACGAGTTCCCGATCGAGCACCCGCGGCTGGTGGTCGCGGCCGGCGACGTGGCCGACCAGGACGCGGTCACCGACGCCGTCGCCGGCCAGGACGCGGTGCTGTCGGTACTGGGCGTGCCGTACAGCAAGGATCCGATCACCGTCTACTCGGTCGGTGCGGAACACGTCACCGCGGCGATGCACCGTACCGGGGTGGAGCGGCTGGTGGCGGTCACCTCCAGCGCGGTGGAGCCGAACCCGAACCGGATCGGCGGCTTCCTGTTCGAACGGGTGCTCCAGCCGTACGTGGTGAACCGGCTCGGCAAGACGCTCTACGACGACATGCGCCGGTGCGAGGCGATCATCCGGGCCAGCGGCCTGGACTGGACCCTGGTCCGGCCGTCCGGCCTGTTCGCCGCCGCCGAGGTCAGCCGGTACTCGGTGGTGCCCGGGCACGGTGTCGGCAGGTTCACCGCCCGCATCGACCTCGCCGACTGCCTGCTGCGCGAACTCGGCGAGAACGGCCACCACCGGCAGGCGGTCGCGGTCCTGACCACCGAGGGCAGCCCGAGCCTGGCATCGATGATGTGGCGCGAGGCGGTCGGCAGCAAGCACTGACCGCCGCCGGGGCCGAGGCAGGCGGGCCGGCCCCGGCCCCGGCGGCAGACCGCGGTCCGCCCGATCGGCCGCGCCGGGCCGTCCGCCCGCACGGCCGCCGACGCCTCGGGCTGTCCGCCGCACGGCGGTGCGCGCTCCGGCCGTTCGGCGCACGGCCGGCGAGCGCTCAGGCCGGGAACAGCGGCAACGCGATCGCGTGCAGGTGGCGGATCCGGCCGGCCCGCTCGTCGAGCCGGATCACCGCGACCACGGCGTCCCCGCGCCGGGCCAGCACCCCGGCGTGGCCCTCCAGCGCGAACGGTGCGAGCGTCACCCCGGCCGCCGGGCCGAAGAACGCGATCGCCCGCTCGGCCACCGCCGGTACCCCGTGCGTCTCCGCCGGCGCGCCGAGGCCGAGCACGATCGCCAGCCCGTCGGCGGCCGGATCCAGCAGCCCGACCAGCGCACCGACGTCGCCACCGGCGCAGGCGGCGATGAACCGGTCGGCCAGCGCGGCGCTCTCCGCCGGTACCGGCGCGGCCCGCCGGGCCGGTTCGGGGGCGCCGAGCGAGAGCCGGGCCCGCCGGGCCAGCTGCCGGCAGGCTCCTGGGGTGCGGCCGACCAGCTCGGCGACCGCGTCGAACGGGAAACCGAACACGTCGTGCAGCACGAACGAGGTGCGCTCCGCCGGCGACAGCCGGTCCAGCAGCACCGTCAGCGCCCGCCGTACCTCGTCGTCGAGGGTGAGGCGGTCGGCCGGGTCGGCGCCGAGCGGATCGGCGCCGGCCGCCGGCGCCGCCTCCGGCGGGGTCGCGGTGGCCGTCGTCCGGCGGGTCTCGGCGGCCCGCAGCCGGTCCAGGCACAGCCGCCGGGTGACCACGATCAGCCAGCCGCGCAGGTCGTCGATCCGGGCCGGGCCGACCTCGGCGAGCCGGGCGAACGCCTCCTGCACCACGTCCTCGGCGTCGACCGACCGCCCCAGCATGCCGGCCGCCACCGCGAGCAGGTACGGCCGGTCCGCCTGCCACGCCGCCCGGATCCGCGTCTCGTCGCTCATCGCGTACCACCCCCGCCCGCCTGGACGAATCATCGCCCGCGAACGTGACACGACGCGGGCGGAACGGGTGCCCCGGCACCGCCGGTTGCCGGTGGCGAACGGTGTCGCCGGCGCGGGCCGACCGGCCACCGCACCGGCCGCGGCCCGCCCGTCCCCGCAACGCGCGCGCCGCGGGGGCACCCGAACCGGGTACCCCCGCGGCGTTTGCGACGACCGGGTCAGATCTTCGGTAGCACGAAGTCCACGGTCGTGGTGGCGCCGGCGCCGACCCGCGCCACCTTCATCTTGGGCTGCCGGCCGGCCATCGCGGCGATCACCTCCAGCGGGTTGAACCCCTTGTTCAGCCACAGCTGGTAGTGCCCGCTGCCGTCGGTCGCGAGGGTGAACGACTGCGGCCCGCAGGTACCGGTGCCCCGGTCGTACATCGTGCACACCTGGACGGTGGCGCCGGCCAGCGGCGCACCGTTCTCGTCCGACACGGTGCCGGTGATCTTGCCCCACCGCTTCGGCGGCGTCACGTGCATCGTGACCGACACCGGCGACGACGCGTACGGCGTGTCGGTGGCGACGTCGACCAGCCCCAGGTAGTCACCGGGCTGGGCGACCGCCGAGGAGTCCAGGCTCACCGGTACCGTCACCGACGCGCCGGCCGCCACCTCGAACGAGACGGTGCCCTCGGCCAGCCAGGGCAGATCCGCGTCGCCGTTGCAACTACCGTAGCCGGGCAGCTGCTGCACGAACGCGGTGCTGCCGAACGAGCCGGCGGACCCGCCGACCTGGTACAGGCCGCACGCGCCGCCACCGCGGTACTGGGCGTTGTTCGCGCTCGGCAGCGCCACCCACCGGTCCTGCTGCGGGTCGTACTCCAGCGCCTGGTTGCTGACGCCCTTGCCGTCGACCACGCCGCCGACGATCTGCACGCCGCCGTTGGCGGCCGCCGCCGAGGCGCCCCACACCGTGCCGGGCAGGTCGGCCCGCCGCGTCCAGCCGCTCGCCCCGGGCGAGTAGCTGTACGTCCGCGCCGACGGTGTGCTCGCCGACGCGTCGATGCCGCCGGCGCACACCAGCTCGGCGGACGCCGCACCGCACGACCCGTACGCGATCGGGGTCGGGTAGTCCGGCGCCGCCGTCCAGGCGTCGCTGCTCGGGTCGTAGCTGACCACCGACGTCGAGGACGGCGCGCACGAGCTGGTGGTGCAGCCACCGATCACGTACAGCCGGCCGCCGAGCACCGCCACCCCGGCCATCGCGGCGCCGCTGGGCATGTCCGCGACGCGGGACCAGGTGTCGCTGCCCGGGTCGTACCCGTAGGCGTGCGTGCTGGCCTGCGTGCCGCCGGTCCAGCCGCCCGCCACGTACAGGGTGCCGCCGACGAACGCGGCGACCGGGCCGTTGAGCGCCTCGGGCAGATCGGCCAGCGCACTCCACGACTGCGTCGCCGGGTCGTACACGTTCGCCGAGGCCAGGCTGGACGAGCCGGTGGTGCCGCCGACCACGTACACCTTGCCGTCGTGGTAGGCGACCGCGTCGTCCATCAGCGCGGTCGGGTAGTCGGCCACGTCCTGCCAGCCGTCCGCCGCGGCGCCCTGCCGCAGCGCCACCCGATGCCCGTCGACCGTCGCCGACTTCGCCGCCTTGCCGGCCGGCTGCGCGGCGAGGCTGGTGGCGGTCCTGACCGTCCGGGTCACCGCGCCGGGCGTGCTGTCCTGCTGCGGCGCGCCCAGCGGGGTGAACCCGCCGTCCTCCTCCGCCAGCCGGACGTGCAGCGGCGCCGTCCCGTCGTTGTGGAACGTCACCTGGCGGGTCGCGGTCGCGCCCAGCGTCTCGGTGGCCGACACGCTCGACTTGTCGACTGCCAGGTGCCCGGCACCGAGTTTCCAGTTGCGGTGCACCACCGCGTCGGCGACCGGGGTGGCCGACGCGTGCCGCGTCGAGTACCGGGCGTCGGTCACGGTGAAGGCGGTGTCCCCGGTGTGCGAGCTGAACAGCCAGTAGTACCCGTCCGGTACCGCGGGGTCGTCCGGCGTCGCCTCGGTCACCCCGAACCGGGTGGCGTCCGCGTCGCTGCGGACCGTCGCACCGACCAGCGGGTCGCCGGTGTTGCCGTCCCGCACCACGCCGGCGACCAGGCCACCGGGCGTCGGCGCGCAGGTACGGGTGCCGATCAGCACGTTGTCCAGCTCCCAGCGCCGGCTCCAGCTCCCGGTGAAGTGGAACCGGACCCGCACCTTCGACTTGCCGGCGGCCTGCGGGATCGGGATGTCGAGCCGGTTGCCCAACCCGCCGGACATCGTCTGCACCGTCGACCAGGTCGCGCCGTCGTCGGTGCTCAGGTCGACGGTGCCGACCTGGTCGGGGAATCCGATGTAGACGGTGTCGAAGCCGATCTCCGGGTTGGCCGCGCCGGACAGGTCGACGGCCGGCGACACCAGCGAGCTGTCCTGGCTGCCGTTCTCGCCGAACCAGTTCGAGTCGATGTCCGCGAACGACGCGTCACCGGCCGGCGGGGCCCAGCCGCCCGGGTTGTCGAACCGCCACGTCTGCCCGGTACCCGCGGCGTCGGTGACGGTCCAGCCGTCCTGCGGGGTGCCCCCGGTCCAGCCGGTGAACCCGGTGGTGCTGCCGGTGGTCGCCCAGTCGTAGCCGACCGCCGTGCACTGCGCGGTGTCGACCGGCAGCGCGACGTCCTGCCCGCTGCCTTCGGTCAGCGCGCCGGCGTCCTTCGGCGACGCGGCGGCGGTACCGCCGGTCAGGTCGACGGTGCGGTTCTGGTCGACGTAGTCGGGCAGTTCCACCGAACTCACGTGCATCCGGTAGGTGGCGCCGTGCGGCAGCTCGACGGAGTACCGACCGGTGTACGGGTTGGTGTAGACGGCGCCGTTCGGGTAACCGTCGACGGTGATCTTCGCGTACAGCGGCCAGCCGTGCCCGGAGCCGTCGGTGACGGTGCCGGACACCGTGTCGGTCGGCTTCTTGGCCAGCGTGAAGTCGGCGGTCACCGTCGCGTCGGCGGCCACCGTCAGGTCGGACCGGGTCTGGTCGCCGTAGCCGTACTTGCTGGCCGTGGCCTGGTAGCTGCCGGTCGCGACGGCGAGGTCGTAGTGCCCCTGGTCGTCGCTGGTGGCGTGGTAGACGGTGCCGTCCGCGGCGGCGGCCGCCACGGTCGCGCCCGCCAGCGCGGTACCGTCGCCGTCGGTCACGGTGCCGCTGATCGTGCCGTGCTCGCCCTGGGTCAGCGCGGCGACGCCGTTCGGCGTGCCCAACCCGGTCGGCCCGTCCCAGCCGGTGCCGGCCTGGCACAGCAGGTTGCCGCAACTGCCGTCGACCCCGGCGGTCACGTCGTTGAGGTCCTGCGCGGCGTGCGCGTCCCGGTACGGGTAGCTCGCCGGGTAGGTGTTCGGGGTGGCGGCACCGGCCAGCGCGTACATGCCGGCGACCAGTGGCGCGGACAGCGAGGTCCCGCCGTACTGCGCCCAACCGTTCAGGTGCGTGTTGTAGACGCCGATCCCGGTGGACGGGTCGGCGTCGGCGGCGATGTCGGCCACCGCCCGGTTGTTCGGGCAGTTCGTCTCGACACCCTGCTGGAAGTCCGGCCGCGGCTCGTACGGCGAACAGCCCGAACCGCCGTCGGTCCAGGCCGACTCGGCCCAACCACGCGCGTTCCCGGTGTCCTTGACCAGCTTGGTACCGCCGACCGCGGTGACGTGACCGCTGGTCGCCGGCCAGCCGGCGAGGTTGCCGGTGTCGCCGGTGGACGCGGTGATCGCGACGCCGGGGTGGTCGTAGTACGCGTCGTACTGGGTCTCCTGGGGCACCTCCGGCGCGATCCCGTACGAGTTCGACACCACCTGGGCGCCCAGCTGCACGGCCGTGTCGACCGCCTCGCCCAGGTCACCGAGGTTCGCCGTGTCGCCCTCCACCAGCAGCAGGTTGCACTTCGGGCAGACGCTGGACACCGCGTCGAGATCCAGCGCGGTCTCGATCGACCAACCGTTGTCCTCGGCCGGGAAATCGGTCCCGCCGCGCTGGTCGACCTTGCGGAAGCAGCCGTTCGCGGCGGTGCACGCCGGTAGCCCGTAGTACTCGCGGAACACCGCGAGGTCCGACTCCGCCGACGCGTAGCCGTACGCGTCGACGATCGCCACCGTCATGCCGGCGCCGCCGTCCGGCAGGTGGTACGCGTCCTGCAGGTCGCTGGGGGTCAGCGCGGTCGACGGTGGCGTGTTCGGCTGCACGACGAGCTTCCCGTCGGCGGTCGCCCGCCCGAGCGCGAAGCACCGCGCGTACGGCTCGGCCTTGTTCAGCTCCGCGGCGGTCAGCGAGTTGCAGCCGGCGCTGCGGTAGTCGACGCCCGCGCCGAGCGGCCCGCCGTTCGCGCCGTGCGCGCTGGCGGTGGCCGGCGGTGGGTCGGTGTGCACCGGGGCCGGGGCAGCCTCGGCGACGGCGGGGGTGAACAACATCGTCAGTACGGCGAGGGGCGCGACCAGCCAACCGGCGGGTCCGCGTAACCGGGGTGTTCTTCGCATCGATCGACTCCTCAGGCACTACCTGCACGTCAATGCCGGTCAGCGACGGACGCTGTCATAGTTGTGTCAACATGGACAAGCACCTGACAGGGTCAATTACAGGACATTGGCACAAACATGCCAGGGAGACGACGTGTGGGAAGCGGTCGGCATTCCGAACACCGACGCGAGGATCTACGAGGCGCTGATCCCGCGCGGCCAGTCCACGGTCGCCGAGCTGGCCGAACGGGCCGGCTTCTCCGCCGCCCAGACCGCGCGCTCGCTCGCCCGGCTCAGCCGCCGCGGCCTGGTCACCCGGCTGCCCGGCCGGCCGGCGCGGTTCTCGGCGGCGGAACCGTCGCTGGCCGGTTCGGTCCTGATCGCCAAGCGCGAGGATGAGCTGCATCGCCTGCAGGACCACCTCAGCACCCTCGACGACCGGTTCCGGACCGAGCGGGGTAGGGGGCATCCGGCCGACCACCTGGAGGTGATCGAGGGGTCGACCGCGGTGTGGCGCACCTTCGTCCGGGTACAGCGCGCCGCGCAGGACCAGATCCGCGCCATCGACAAGCCGCCGTACTTCGTGCCGCCCGGCGAACACGGCGACGACGGCCCGAACCTGGAGGAGCGGCGCCACCTGCGCGAGGGGCGGGCGGGCTACCGCGTCATCTACGACCACGAGACGATCGCGCTGCCGGGCCGGCTGGAGAACATCTGGGACGGCGTCCGGCTCGGCGAGCGGGCCCGGGTGTGCGCCAACACACCGGTCAAGCTGGTACTCAGCGACCGCAAGCTCGCGGTGCTGGCCGCGCCCGACGACCTGGCCGCCGGCATCGCGTTCCTGGTCCACCCCTCGACCCTGCTGGACGTGCTGACCGAGCTGTTCGAAGCGTTGTGGGACAAGGCAACTCCGCTGCACCAACCGGTCGGCGACGGGGCCGCCGGGCTGGCCGACCGGGACCGCCAGATCCTCGGGCTGCTCGCCGTCGGCGCCACCGACGCCGCGATCGCGCGCAACTTCGGCTGGAGCATCCGCACCGTGCAGCGCAACATCCACCGGCTGATGACCGAGCTGGGCGCGACCACCCGTTTCCAGACCGGCATGGAGGCCGTCCGCCGCGGCTGGCTCTGACCACCCGCACTAAGCAACCTGGGTTGACTATCGCGAGATTAGTCAACTAAGGTTGCTTGCGTGTCCGAGCTGGAGATACCGCCGCCGGGAAACGTCGACGACCGGCTGGCCGCCGTCGGCGCGCTGCGCCGACTCGCCGACCGGTTGGAGGACAACGCCGTCGAGGAGGCGATGCGCGCCGGCTGGAGCTGGCCGCAGGTCGCCGAGGCGCTCGGCATCACCCGGCAGGCGGTCTACAAGAAACACGCCAAGCGGCTGATGGCCGCCGGAGTCACCCTACGGAGGCGATCTGGATGAGCGACGTCGACACCACGCTGACCTGGCTGCTCGACACCGGCACCGAACACGCCCGCGCCGACGGGTCCGGCACGCTGGAAGCCCACCACGTGCTGCTCGCGCTCGCCGACGATCCGACCACCGCGCCGCTGCTCGCCGCGGCCGGCCTGGACCATGCGGCGCTGCACCGCGCGCTGGACCGCGAGTTCACGACGAGCCTCGCCGCCGCCGGCGTCGGCGCGGGCACCACCGGGCTGCCACGCCCCGCCGTACGCACCGGGTCGATCGGGCTCGGCGCGTCCACCAAGCTCGCGATGGAACGCGGCTTCGCCGCCGCCACCCGCAAACGCGACGTCACCGCCGCACACGTACTGCTCGGCATCCTGACCGCCGAGGTCGGTACGGTGCCGCGGGCACTGGCGCTCGCCGGGGTCGACCGCGCGGCGCTGGCCCAGCAGGTACGGGACGTGATCGAGGCCCGCCGTGCCGGCCGCTGAACCGCCCGCGATCGAGGTCACCGGCCTGCGGATGCGGTACGGCACAACCGACGTGCTGCACAACGTCACGTTCGGCGCGCGGCCCGGCGAGGTGCTCGCGCTGCTGGGACCGAACGGCGCCGGGAAGACCACCACGATCGAGATCCTGGAAGGCTTCCGGAGCCGTACCGCCGGGCGGGTACGGGTGCTCGGCACCGACCCGGCCACCGCCGGTGAGGCGTGGCGGGCCCGGGTGGGCGTGGTCCTCCAGTCCTGGCGCGACCACGGCCGGTGGCGGGTCCGTGAACTGCTCGACCACCTGGGCAGCTACTACGCCGCGTACTCGACACCCGCGCTCCGGCGCCCCTGGCCGGCCGACGACCTGATCGCCGCGGTCGGCCTCACCGACCGCGCGGACCACCGGATCGGCACCCTGTCCGGCGGCCAACGCCGCCGGCTCGACGTCGCCATCGGCCTGGTCGGCCGGCCCGAACTGCTGTTCCTGGACGAGCCCACCGCCGGCTTCGACCCGGAGGCGCGGCGCGAGTTCCACCGGCTGATCGGCGACCTGATCGCACCGCGTACCACCACGATCGTGCTGACCACCCACGACCTCGCCGAGGCCGCCCGGCTCGCCGACCGCATCCTGATCCTGGACGGCGGCCGCATCGTCGCCGACGGTACCGCCGCCGCACTGGCCGCCGCGCTCGGCAGCGAGGGCGAGGTCCGGTGGGTGCACGCCGACCAGCCACACCAGGTACGCACCGCCACCCCGACCCGGTTCACCCGGGACCTGCTCGGCCGGTACGGCGAGCAGATCACCGACCTGGAGGTGCGCCGCCCGTCGCTGGAGGACACCTACCTGCGGCTGGTCCGGCACGCCGAGCAACCCGAAGGAGCAGCACGATGAGCGCCGCGAGCACCGCGGTCCGGGCCGGCCTCGCCCGGGGCGCCATCCAGTTCCGCCAGTCGATCACCAGCCCCGCCGAGATCTTCAACCACGCGTTCTGGCCGGCGTTGGCGCTGATCGCGGTGGTGTTCCTGCGGCGCTGGCACTTCGGCGGCACCCCGCTCGCCACGCTGGCGGTGCCCAGCATCCTCGGCATGAACGCGGCAATGGCCATGGTCACGATGAGCCAGTACCTCACCGCCGACCGGGAGGACGGCACCCTGCTGCGCGCCAAGGCGACCCCGCACGGCATGGTCGGTTACCTGGTCGGCCGCCTCGTCTCGGTGTCCGGCGGGCTGCTGCTGGACCTCGCCCTGTTCTTCGTCCCGGCGCTGCTGCTCGCCGACGGGCTGATCCTGAACCAGCTCGGCCGGTGGCTGACCCTGCTGTGGGTACTCGCTCTCGCGCTGGTCGCCACCCTGCCGGCCGGCGCCGTACTCGGTTCGGCGTTCGGCAGCTCGCGCAGCCAAGGGCTGCTGACGCTGCCGATCCTCGGCGTCATCGGCATCTCCGGCATCTTCTACCCGATCGCCGCACTACCCGGCTGGGTGCAGGGCATCGCGCAGGTCTTCCCGCTCTACTGGCTGGGCCTCGGGATGCGCTCGGCGCTGCTGCCGCCGGACGCCGTCGCGGTGGAACTCGGCCACTCCTGGCGACACCTGGAAACCGTCGGCGTACTCGGCGCCTGGGCGGTCGTCGGACTGCTGCTGGCACCGGTCGTGCTGCGCCGGATGGCACGCCGCGAGTCCGGCTCGGCCCTCGCCGCCCGCCGCGCCCGGGCGCTGCGCACCGGCGGCGCGCGGTGACCGGACGCCGTCCGGGTGGACCGCCGACGGCTCCTCCTGGCCCGCCGAGCCCGACGGCTTCTCTTGGCCCGCCGAGCCCGACGGCTTCTCCTGGGTCGCCGAGCCCGACGGCTTCTCCTGGGTCGCCGAGCCCGACGGCTTCTCCTGGGTCGCCGAGCCCGACGGCTTCTCCTGGGTCTCCGAGCCCGGCCTGCCCGGCGGGCCGTACCGCGAACCCGGTCGACCCTGTGGCACAGGTCGCTGCTGCCGCGGGATGGCGTACGGCTGGGCCCGCTGCGGCATGATGGGCGGATGAGCGAGCCATTCGACGAGATCGCCGAGCGGTACGACGAGGCCGCCACCGATCGTGCGGGCCAGCTCGCCGCCGGCCGGTGGCTGCTGGACGAGCTACCCCGGCCCGGTCGGGTTCTCGATCTCGGCTGCGGCTCCGGGCTGCCGACCGCGCGCCAGCTCGTCGACGGCGGCGTCGAGGTCGTCGGCGTCGACACCTCCGCCCGGATGCTGGAGTTGGCCCGCCACAACGTGCCGGAGGCCGAGTTCCACCAGGCCGACCTGCGCGCCCTGCCGGACGCCGTGGGTACCGTCGACGCCGTGGTGGCGTTCTTCTCGCTGCTGATGCTCCCCCGCGCCGAGTGGCGCGACACCCTCGCCGCGCTGCGCACCCGGCTGCACGGCCCGAAGCTGCTCGTCCTGGGGATGGTCGAGGGCGACCTGGACGACGTGCCGATCGAGTTCCTGGGCGTACCGGTGCGGGTCTCTGCGGCGTCCGCCGCCGGCCTGTCCGACACGGTCAGCTCCGCCGGCTACTCGGTTCGCGCCCTGCACCGCCAGGAGGTCGCGCTCGGAGACACCACCGAGTTCCAGCTCTTCGTCTACGCCACCGCCGACTGACCCCCGCACCGACACCGGCTCTGCGTCCGGCCCAGGCGCCAGCTCTGCGTCCGGCCCTGGTACCGGGCTCGGCGCCGCCTCTGCGTCCGGCACCGACATCGGCTCTGCGTCCGGCCCTGGTACCGGTTCCTCGTCCGGGCTCGGCTGCCGATGCACGCCGGCACCGGGCGGCGACCGGCACGACGCCACCTGTCAGGCAAACTCGTCGAGCAGCCGGTAGAACGCGATCCGGTCCGGGTCGACCGGGATGCCGTACCGGTCGAGGAACGCCGCCGCGGCCCACGGCCCGTACTGCGGGTTGAGGTTCGCGGCGGTCAGCGACCGGGTCGCGAGGGCAAGATCACACCAGCGGTCCGCGACGCCGAGCCGGCCGACATCGATCACCCCGGTCGGCCGGTAGCTGTCCGGATCGAACAGTACGTTCGGCAGGCACAGGTCACCGTGGCACACCACCGGGTCCTCGTCGTCCGGCCGGGTGGCGAGCAGTTCCGCGGCGAGCCGATCCCGCGACCAGCCGGTACGTTCCTCGCCCAGTGCGGTCGGCTCGACGCCGGCGGCGAGCGCCTCGGGCACGGCGACCGCCAGCCGGCGATCGAACGGGCACGCCGCGATCGGCAACCCGTGCAGCGCCCGGGTCAGGTCGGCCAACCCGGCGACGATGGACGGGCGTGCCGCGGCCGGCCAGTGCTCGGCCGCGGACCGGCCGGGCAGCGCCGCGGTCACCAGCAACCCCGGCCGGCAGTCCAGCACCTCCGCCGCGGGAAACCCTTGCTCCCGCAACCAGCGCAGCCGCTCGCCCTCCCCGACCAGGTCGTGCCGCGGATCGGTCGACCGCTTGCGGTACACGCCGCCGCGCCGCTCCACCACGGCCCCGGACATCCCCACCGTCACCGGCTCCCACACGCCCCCACCCTGGCGAGGCTCCGCGATCGGCGCAACCGCAATGCGGTGCGGCGGCGATCTCCCGCGATCAGTCGATCGGGTCGGTGACGCACTTGCAGGGCCGGGCGGTGTCGCCGCATCCCGGGCACCCGGTGCCCAGGTATTCGCCGCGACCATCGGGATGGCTTGGCCGATCCCGGTACCCGGACGGGCGGCGTGCGGCCAGCCACCAGAGCAGAGCAAGACCGCCGAGCACCAGCAACACCCACATGGCGCGGCCCCTTACCGTCGAGTACCTCGTTACCGTCGAGTCGAACCACCTCGTTCGTGTCGGCACCGGCCCGACACCGCCGCACCGGGGCCGTCGGACATTCGCCCGACCGAGCGCCCGCGGGGCTTCGGGGGAACCCGGTCGGGTCACGAACGGTCGAAGGCGGCGAGCACCGCCCTGATGCCGGCTTCCCAGGTCGTCAGCCCGACGGCGATCTCGTCCGTACGCATCGGATTCCTCGGGTCCGGCGCGAACGCGACGTACGGCGGGCCACCGCCCATCGACGCGCCGACGTGGCCGACCTGCGGAAATCCGGAGGGATCCTGGACCACGCAGACAAAGTCCGGGTCGCCCGGATATTCGGGCTCGGGCGAGAGCAGAAACAGCCCGCGCTGTTTCACCTCGGCCATGACATCCCGGCTCAGCGAAGACACGTCCATGATCTCCCCTTCTCGCCCGTCGTGTCCCGATGATGCCACCCGTTCACAACCACCCGTGGCCACACGCATGCGCACGGAAACACCGACGAAAGCGCCCCCGAGCCGCCGGAACGCGAGGGCCCGAGGGCACGACCCCGCCTAGCCCAAAAGGTGCCCGCGAAAGGAAAGGCCAGTGCTGCCGGAACGCGAGGCCCCGAGGGCACGTCCCCTGCGGAAGGGCAGGCCAGCGAGCTGCCGGAACACGAGGGCCCGAGGGCACGTGCCCTGCGGAAGGGCAGGCCGGTGAGCTGCCGGAACACGAGGGCCCGAGGGCACGTGCCCTGCGGAAGGGCAGGCCAGTGAGTTGCCGGAACGCGGGGTCTGGGGGCTCGGCCCCCCAGATGGAATGCGAAGAGGGCCGCATCTGCGCTTTCCGCAGATACGGCCCTCTCACCCTCGTAGCGGGGCAGGATTTGAACCTGCGACCTCTGGGTTATGAGTAGCCTGACGTCCGTCTCACGAGTTCCCGGTTGGCCCCATTGCGACGCTCTGACCTCGCAGAACACGGCCATGTCGTCTCGCCTGTCTCATGAAGTCTCACGCCCCTCGACCCGTCTTGGTCACGGATCTGGCCACGTCTTCGCAGCGCTCCACGCGCCGGTACGCGGCGTGGCGGACGCAGTCCATCGTCCCCGACTTCCTGACCCTCCCCCAAGGGAGGCGATCGCATGCGCACACGGCTCCGGAAGCGAGTCAACTTCACCGCGAGGCACACCGATTGACCTGCGACAACGCACGTTAGCGAAATACGGGTCCGAATCTCTCGCAGGACTCTCGCGTGCCGTCTGTCTCAGGCTGAAACATCAGGGGCATCGCGACAGAGGGGGCGCACCGCGCCCACCCGCCAAGTTCGCTGTAGAGCCGTCAACCGCGATGCGCACGGTTCGTAGCGCAGCGGCGAGGGAGCACCGGTACAGCGCGAATGTAGGGGGCTCTGAGGCGGCCGTAGACGACCTAACATCGCCCGGTGGTAGCCAATGTAGCTCCGAACGAACGGAAGGCAAGCTCACCCCAATGTTTCAGCCTACGGAGACTCCCGGCGCGTGGGAACACCGGTGACACCACCGCCTACGTTGTCACCAATGTCTGCGCAGGCCAGGGGGCAAATGGTGACACGGTGACATTCTAAACTGGCCTCGACCGCTGACGGGGAGTTCCGCCACTCGGCGCAGCGATGACTATCTGCGGCTCAATGACACCCAAGCACGCGGTGCCTAGGCAACGGCCCTGGCCAACATCAGCGCCGGGGGCGCGTCTCGGACACGCTGGACCTCCGCTGAAATGGAAGCTGCGAGTTCGTCCCCACCGTCACCGATCACTACACCTCGTCACAGGCCAAAAGGAAGCGATGATCGGGGTACATGAGGCACGCACGCCCGAACCTATGGCGCCACTAAAAGCGAAGTGGAGAGCTCGACTTAACCACGTCAACGCCCTCGTACTCTTTATATTGACCAAGTAGCTGACGCACTGCCTTCATCCGCTGTTCCACGTAGCTCCCCGGTCCGACCATAACCTGCGTCACTGCCGATCGCTCAAATAGAACATTACGATAGGGGACGATGCCCACCGATCCGCTCCGGAAATGCAAATCAGGCCAGTCACCCCAGGTTGTCATTATGAGTCGCCATTCGCGCTCCTCCATGAACGCTGGGTTCTTCACCGTGGCCAAACCAGGAAGCACAAGCCGCATCGCCTGCGAATATCCTTGCGTTCCTGGGTGGCCCCTGGGTTCAGGAGCAGCATCGTCTACCAGCCTCGCAATGTGGTCGACGGCAGACTCAAGGCCGTAAACGACTGGGCGGAAAAGAAGATTAAGGCCCAAGGCTTCAATGTCTCCTACAGGTAATCCATTCGTCGCGAATGCGATCGAATACCCTCCACTGCCACTATAGGCACGCCATTGGCTCAAGAGATCATTCTCAGCACAGAAGCACGTTGCGTAGACGTGGAACCTGCTCCCATTCTCGTAACGCTCGCCAGTCACTTCACCGACGATATTTCTGAGAATCGATGCCCTATTCCCGTTTGCCGAAACCGAATCACTCGGAGACGCCAGAGAATCCGCCTTGCGAAGTAACAGATCTAAAACTGGCTCCTTCGCATACTCCAACTCTTCCGCATCATTCATATATTCAACATCTGTCATCCAGAAGGACCGACCCTGGAGGAGTCCACAAAGGCCACTTCCATTAGTGTAATGATAGACAGTGTCTGGCACTTCGAGAGTTTTAGTCATCACTTTCAGAACTACTCCCTTCGGCATCCTCGCCTCAATGCTGGAGCCGGATCGACGGTCGATCGCCCTATTCGATTTCTGAGCCGGCGCATCGCCTGCCGGCGCGAGATCCATCACCAACCTACTAGACCCTTCATGTGCCCATGGCAACGACCAACCAGCTCCTCCGGTAGGCTGCTCTCATGGCCGATCGTGGTGCGTCAGTATGAAAGTGGACCACGGCCCGGACCCCAACCTTGGTTTCGTGCCATCCTTAGCGCCTCTGCACCGGCTGAACCGAGTCTTCTAATCCTCGCCCGACATTCTTCCTGCTTTTCCGTCTCACCGCATGCGCTATAGAGTCGGTCCATATTGATCAATGCAATAGCTTCGTTCCAGACGCTGCCAATTCTTCTAAACGCATCGATGGCGCTTGCGTACAGTTCCTCAGCGTCCAGAAGGCGGCCCTGCAACCTGAAAAAGTTCCCCTTATTCATGTACGCCATTCCAGCCAACAGATAGTCTTCTACTTCGTTTGCGACGCGTGCTGCTTCACCGAGCATGTCCATTGACGCTTGTACATGGCCCACGTGCCCAAGAGCGGTCCCCAACTGTCCCAAGGTCGCCGCTTCTGCTCTTTTTGCTCCGTTAGCGCGATGAATATAAAGGGCTTGGTCCAAAACCTCAATGGCGGCCGGATACTGCTTGTCTTCCCTCAGAGATGTTCCAAGATTGGTGAGCGCAAAGCCGAGTCCATAGGCGCTATTCGCCTCTGTATATAAACCGACCGCGCGTCGCAACATCGGAATTGTAGCCGGGGCATTCCCCTCAGCCCGCATCGATTCAGAAAGGCCCGTTAGTACCCGCGCCTCACCTTCCTTGTCGCCAATCTCCTTGAAAATCTTTCTTGCTCGCAGAAATATTTCCTTGCCGCGAGAATATTCACGAAGAGAGTTATAGGCCAACCCAAGGTTGTTAAGCGCATCCGCTTCTCTCTTCCTGTCGCCACACATCTTGGCAATGGAAACGGCTGATTCGGAGACACTGATGACGGTGGGCCAGTCACCCCGCACGCAGAGGTACTGACATATGTCGATTGCCAAGGCCCAAGCGTCGCTAAGGGCTCCTATGTCGAGAGCCGCGCCAATACATGCGATCACGCTTGTATACTCACGTACGGCCCAATCGGTCGCGTCCTTAGCCGCGCTAAACAATTCATCGCCGTCTCGTAGTGAATTATCGTTGAGCCATCCGTTAAGTTGCTGGGTCGACTCAAGGTAGTACTCGAATAGCCGATGCAAGGCAGCGTCCTGATCGTCTCGGGTGTCCACATCGCGAGCAACGTCGCGGCCATAGAGACGCAGGAGATCATGGAGCGTCCAAGCTCGTTGCTCCGGGTCTCGCGTAACTAGGTGGGAAGATTCAAGGCGCCTGAGTAAACGTCGCGCTTTCCCTTCACTAATGTCCAAGAGATACGCGGTCGACCGTAATGAAATTTTTTCCCCTGGATGAATTGACAGATATCGAAGGCACCTAGCAGATTCGACTGGAAGCCTCAGATACGAGCCTCGAAATACGGCGCGAATCTCTGAGTCTTCAAATTCAAGGCCCGCCAGCCTCTCGGCCTCTTCCTCAAATTCGGTGGCTAACTCAAGCGCGCTCAGATCATGATCATTCGCAAGAATCTGAGAAATCAAACGGAGGGCGATTGGTAGTCCACCGCACAGGTTCGCGAGCGACCGTAACCCCTCTTGCTGATCAACGAACCTCCGTTCGTGCACCTGTGCTAGCATTTCCATCGATCGATGCACGGAAAGCGTGGATAGACGAAAGCTCACTGAGTCGGGAATCCTCGGGCCAAGCGCATTACGCGAGGTTATGATGACGCGATGGATCCCCGGAGGCGGCAGGAGATCTTCGACTTGACGTACTTCTGCGACATTGTCAAACAATAGAAGCACAGGCCGTCCAGCTCGCGCTCTAGATTCCAGCAGGTCGCGATAAGCCATGAGATTAATCGCCGGCTCAGGATCGATGCGATCAATGCCTAGGGCCAATAGCAGACCAGAAATTGCCTGAGGGGGCTCAATGAACTCCTTAGGGCTCTCCTCATACCCCTTAAAGTCCGCAATGATGGCCCCGCCTCCAAACCGCTGTTCTTGACAGGCATCGGACGCAGCTTCTAGAGCAAGCGCCGTCTTACCAACGCCGGGCATTCCTGTGATTACACCTACATGCGCAAATTCAGGTTCAATTGACGGCTTGAGCAGGAAACTATTGACATCGCGCAGATCGTCTTCTCTGCCTACAAACCGATTTCCCATACCACTTGTAGATAGGATCTTACGAACAAAGATTGCATGTGGTGGCGTGAGAGTATTGTGCGTAGGCGGTATGCGTAAGTATTGAGCTCGAACAGACGCCATTGCTGGCTTGTCGAGCACGGCCACTATTCGCTCAAGATGATAGATCTCGCAAGCGCACGCCGCTTGATCTTCTAACGTTTCGCGCTCAATTAGGGACAATTCTTGATTGGTCACAAACGCGATCCCGGCAGCACCGTTTTCCGATACGCCAGCCAGATCCGATATGAACTTTGCTTTGACCTCTCGAAAGGGTCGTTGGCCGCGTGGAAAATAGACGGCCATGATCCACTTATGACCGTCCCTGTAGACCAGAGCATCTTTCTTCCCGTCAGGCCCTCCGAGCGGATGACTTGGGTCTAAACGGGAAAAGTCATCATTCAATAATATTTGGGCAGCCAACCGTTCCGATGGCGCTTGTCCTGATGTCCACAGCCGCAACCGCTGCCATGTCTCGTCCCAACGCTCCTCCATACAGCTATTCTGGCTTAGATGTCTGGAGTTTCGCACCGTTGGAACTCGTAGACGGGGCCGCGGAGAAGGGGCGGCGAGGAGGGCTCAGGCACCCTCATCAGCGCCGGCGATCCAGATCATCCGTCATCTGGCGCCGTTTCTCCCCGTCAGACCCTCGCCGCATGCGCGATTCTCAGCCAGGTCTCGGTTCGGCCTAGTGATAGACCGAGGCTCCGGGCAAGCGCGGCGGCCGTCCTAACAGCGGGGATGAACCGCCCGCCTTTCATGGCGATCACTGCGACGTCGTACATCAGCTCACCGCCGATGCCCCGGGGGTCGATGAGGTACGGCCTGCCGGCTGGGCCGTACAGGATGTTCCAGGGCGACGCGTCTCCGTGGCAGAGGGCCGGAACGTGGTCGCAAGACAGGCTATCGAGCAAGGCGAGTGCTGCTCGACGCTCAGACGGCGGGGCGACGGCTCGGCCTGGCGGCAGGTCGGCAAGGTGGTCGTCCGTTAGACGGTCGCGGAGCCAGTCAACGAGGCTTGGCAATCCGGGCGGTGCCGGTCGGCCGATCAATGGGCGGAGCATCGCCCCGATGTGATCGGGACAAGGCAGCGTGTTGGCATCGCCCAGTGGTGTGCCGGGCGTGATGAAGTCGAGGACCGTTGTCGTGCCGTGGGGTGTCGTCGCTGTCTCGCGCACTGCGGGCGAGACGTCGAGGGCTGCGAGGGCCGCTGCGACGGTGGCTTGTGCGGCGCCGTTGGGATCGGGGCTGTACCGGAACACAAGCGGCCGGGATGCGGTGTCCGCCTTGACGATGAGGCCGGACCGGGAGGGCATGACGCGGGTCGGTGTCGCCTCGTACCGGTCGCAGAATCGTTGGAGTTCGGCGGTTGCGCTGTCTGACCAGGTGCCGGCGACGTGGGGCCAGCGTGTGCGGACCTCGCGAATGACCTCGGCCGGGACGGTGAACGGGGCGGTGTCGGTCATGGCGTCGCCGTGCGGTCGGCGTGGGTGGCGCGGATGGCGTCGGCTATCGCGTGCATGTCGTCGACGATGGCGGTGGCGTCGGTGAAGCGTTCGCGCTTGCCGGGTTTGTTGGCGTAGCCGATGCTGCGGGCGCCGGCGGCGTTGGCCGCGTCGAGGTCGGTCACGGAGTCTCCGATCAGCACGCACGAGGCCGGAGAGACCTTTTGACGCCGCGCTGCTTCCTGGATCGGCCAGGGGGCCGGTTTCATCCGGTCCGGCGCGGCGTGCGGTCGGCCGACGACATCGGCCACGTGATCGGTGAGCCGTTCGCGGGCGAGGTAGGCACGTACGGCACCGCCGGAGTTGTTGCTGACCATCACGACCGGCCGCCCGGCGGCACGAGCAGCGTCGAGCACAGCGCGGCATCCGGGCGTCGGCTCGGCGGTGCCGGCCGCAGCGACCTCGGCTTCAGTGAGCCATCGTTCGGCGGCGTCCGCCTGGCCTGCATCCGCAACAACCGCAGCGGCGTACAGCGCGAGCGGGTCGAACGGGTCGGCTCCGTCGACCGGTACGCCGATCCGCGCGAGGTATGCGCGGAAGTCTGCGGCGATCTCGCGGGCGGGACGGCCGGCGAACAGGTGGCAGGTCGGCCCGTCGAAATCGAGCAAGATGACCTCGACCGCGAGCGCGGCGGCGACCGCGGTCATAGCGGGTAGTCCTTCGCGATCGTCTCCCACCGCGTGTTGAACCACTGCTGTAGCTGGTCGATGAACTCGCGGGAGATCGACGTGTCGCCGTCGGTGTCGGCGAAGTGGAACAGCTCGCTGTCCTTGCCCAGCACGTCGCGGATGACCGTCGGCGTGCCGTCGATGCTGACCCGGTTGTCCACCACCTGGTACAAGCCGAAGAACGCCTCGGTGCCGTTCAGGACGTACAGCTTGAACGACGGCGGCATGTCGTGCGTACGGACCTCCACCCGGGCGCTGTGCACCAAGCCCATCGTGGCCAGCTCGTGCACCGCCTCGGTGATGCCCTCCACCGACCGGCGCACGATGCGATCCGCGCGTGCCCGTACGGCCGGGTCATCCTCGCCGGTCTCCGCGTTCGACGGCAGCGAGGTCGGCCGGTCCAGGTCGGACAGCAGGAGCCGGATGGCGATCGACTCCGGGGTGAGGCGACCGGCGCGCACCTTGTCCAGCGGCTCGGCCAGCGCACCGTTCAGCGTCTCGCCGGAGAAGCCGGCGAAGTCGATGGACACGTGCGCGCGCTGAAACGCCGCCTCGATGTGCGGGCGCAGGCCGACGGCGCGCTCGGTGCGCTGCCGGACGAACACGCCACTCCCCTGCCGGCTCACCGTCAGGTTCTCCGCATGCAGCAGGGCAAGGCCGCGCTTGACCGTCTCGCGGGCCACGTTGTACCGGGCCGCGAGGTCGTTCTGTGAGGGCAGCTTGTCCCCCGGCGCGAGCTTGCCCGTCAGGATCGCCGCCCGGAGGGCGTTCGCGATCTGTTGCGCCGGTGACCGGGGGTCGTCGGGGTCGAGGTCCGCTAGCTGATCGCTCTGCGTCGGCATGCCGCACAGCATACGGCCTGACTAGCCAAGATGGCTAAATTCCTCTCCACTGCTTGACATGGCTAGCCATGTTGGCCATGTTGTTCTCAGTTCCGAGATGGCTAGCCAAGCCGGCCAGATCGGAGCGGCCGGCAGGCCATGGCAGAAGACGTTTCGTGCTGCCCGCTGACCTGCCGTGCGCAGGGCTTTTGACAACTGGATCGGGTCACCGCCTCCCACCGAAAAGGCGGCACCGGCGGACAAACGGGTCCGCCGCGCTTGACGTAGCAGACACCCCCGGTGCGAGTCGGGGGCAAGCGCTGACCTGCCCAAACGGGCGGGACGAACCGTCAGGAGTCGCTGATGTTGTCTCAGCTCGCCGTGTTTGGCGCCGCGTTCGCCGCGTTGTTCGTCGGTCACCAGCTGTCAGACCACTGGATCCAGACCGACCGGCAGGCGGCGCGTAAGGCGTTGCCGGGCTGGCCCGGCCGCATCGCCTGTACCTGGCACGTGGCCACCTACACCGCCACCTGCGCGGTCCTGCTCGTCGCGCTGCACCTGGCCGTGGCTCTGCCGTTGCCGCCGGCCGGCACCGCCGCCGGGCTGGCCGTTTCCGGCGTCACGCACTGGCTGATCGACCGGCGTTGGCCGCTGATCTGGCTGGCCGAACGCACCGGTTCCCGCGCGTTCGTGCGGATGGGCGCACCGCGGCCCGGCCACGACGACAACCCGACGCTCGGCACCGGCGCCTACGCGCTCGACCAGTCCGCTCATTACCTGTTTCTGTTCGTGGCCGCGTTGATCCTCGCCGCGTGCGCCTAACCCAACCTCGCCCGACCTGGCAGGCACTCACGTTCGAGCCGTGAGCGGGCACGCAGCGCCGATACCGGTTGGCGCACAAGCGAAAGAGAGCTCCTGATGTACGACGAGGTGTATGAGACTGACGAGCCCGAGGACGACGAGCCGTCGGCGGCTGACCTGGCCGCGATCGAAGACGAGCAAGAGGTCATCGAGGCGGAGATCGCGCTCACCGACGCGGAGATCCGGCTGATCACAGTCGGCCGGCGCAAGGCATCGGAGCTGGACTGGCAGCGGTATCGGTCGGCGCAGCGCGCGGTACTGGCCGCGTGGCTGCGGCTGGCGATCATGCGTCGGTTCGGGACGCGGGCGGCGTGATGAGCCGCTCGTCGCGGATCCGAGCCCGCTACATCGATCCCGACGGCGACCGGTACGGCATCCCGACGTTCTGTTGGGGTCTGGCCCCACCGGGACTGGCTACCCGCCGGCAGCTACGCGCGATGAGCCTTCGACCGGGCGGGCATGCTCCGGTCGCTCAGATCATGTGGCACGGCGTCGGCGGCGACCGGTTCGCACTGCTGTATCCGATCGCCACGGCCAAACCGAAGCGGACCGCCACCGCGCGCCAGCTGGCCGCGCTGGTCAAGGCGAACGCCGCGCGGCGCACCTGCCCCGAATGCGGGCACCTCACCGAATACGTCATCCCATCGCGGTTCGGGTGCTGCCTGGACTGCGAGTACGGGCCAGCGGAAGGAACCGCAGCGTGAGTCTGGCGATCTTCGGTCTGTTGCTGCTGGTGACAGCGGTGCTGCTCGGCTGGAAGAAGACACGGTCGGCGGCGGCGGTCATCGTCGGTGTGCTGCTGGGCGTGGTCATCGCCGGTTCGAACGGCGCGATGGCGCACGCCGCGCACGGAACTGTGGATGCGATCCGCTCCGGTCTGGACTCGATCGGCGCGTGGATCCTGTCGTGAATGTCAGCAACCCCAACGAACGACGTCTGTCCTGTTCGGACAGTAAGGAGATCAAACGATGAGTACCGCTACCACGGAACCGCGCCGGCAGCGTCGCCCGAAACCGCGTTCGGCGTACCGCCGATCGCTGCCGGAGCTGCTCGACGCGGCCCGCAAGCTCGTCGACGAGCGCGGCGAGGTTCCCTCGCAGAACGAGCTGACTCGACTGCTGCACATCGGAGCGCCGAAGGCGCGCGAGGTACACGCGGCGCTGCTGCGCCCGGACCTGCACGTCGTACCCGACGCTGCGACCGAGCCGGACCCCGAGCCGGCGACCAACGAGCCGGACACAGTCGACGAGCTGGACGCTGAGCCCGACGGCACCACCGCCGGCACCACGACCGAGCCGGATCCGACCGATCCGTCAGCCTTGACCGACGACGAGCCTCCGCCGCAGGAAGACACCAATACAGCACCGGAGCCAAGTACTGCCCCTGGGCCGGTCAGCTCGACCGCTGAGCCGCACGAGGTACCCGACGAGCCCGCGCACAAGCGGCGCACGGTGTCGGTGCTGCCGGTCATGGCGCTGACGCTGCCGGCTCTCGTCGCGGTGTGGTCTGGCTGGGTCTCGCTCGGTGCCATGGCTGGTTTCGGGGTCGTGCACCCGCTGCCCGGCATCGCGGATCACCTGACGCTCAACACCGCGATCACGCTGCCGATTGGTGTCGAGGTCTACGCCGCGTACGCGCTCTACGTGTGGCTCACGGTCGGGATTCCAGCCCGCGCGCGGAAGTTCGCGAAGGTGTCCGCGATCGCGTCGCTGATCACCGGCGCCGCCGGGCAGGTCACATACCACCTGCTGTCGGCCGCGCACTTCACGCACGCCCCGTGGCCGGTGACGATGCTCGTCGCCTGCCTCCCGGTCGCTGTGCTCGGGATGGGCGCGGCGCTGGCGCACTTGGTGCGCTCCGAGTAGTTCCGCCCGGGACACGGCCTCACGGCCTAGGAAACCCGGCCGTGTCCCGGCCCCTCCACCCATCACCAGACAGGCGAGGAGCCTTCAGTGAACCACGACAAAGACGAACGCGAGCTGTTCGAGCGGCTGTCGCGTGAGATGGCCGCGACCGGTACCGACGGCAACGGTGCCGATGTGGTCGACCTGGCCGAAGCGCGCCGCCGCGCGGCGGCCGACGGGATCGACGTCGACCAGGTCGACGCGGACGACGAGTTTTACGACCACGAGAGCGTGCGCATCGACCGGCCGGAGCTGGGTCGGCCGGTGGATCCGCCGGACGAGCCGCGCACTCGGTCGGCCGGCAAGCGGGATCGGGCGCCGGTGGTGCCGGTGTGGCTCAACTCGCGGGCGAACATCCGCACGAGTCTGGTCTACGGCATGAAGGAAGCCCGGTACCGGGCCGGCTACCACGCGATCCGCTCCCCCAAGTACGCGGGCAAGGCGATCGTGTACGCGCCGGTCGGGTTCGTTCGCACCGTGCACCGGCTGGGTTCGTGGGCGATGGCTGAGCGGCACAACTGGGACCTGCGGCAGCACGCGGCCGACCGTGGGGACGCGGATACGTGGATGAAGTTGGACGCGCGCCGGCAGCGTCAGTCCCGGTGGCGCTGGACGCTGGTGCTCAGCCTGGGTGCGATCGCTGCGGCCGGTACCTCGTTCCTGGCGCTGGGTCCGGTCCCGACCGCCGGCAAGTGGGCGGCGCTGGCGCTGGCGGTGCCGGTCCTGGCGCGTCTGGGACGGCCCGCCGACAAGCCGATCACCGACCGCGTCTCGGCTGGTAAGACCTACCGCAAGCTCACCGCCGAACTCGTCCGACGTGCGCTCACCTCGATTCAGCTCTCGGGCATCAATCGCGCCGTGGCGCAGGATCCGGGCGCGATCTCGTTTCCAACCGAGATTCACCGCGACGGACCCGGTCACATGGCCATCGTCGACCTGCCCTACGGGGTGGAGGCATCCGACGTCATCGCCCGGCGCGGCCGGCTCGCCTCGGCGCTGCGTCTGCCGCTGGATCAGGTATGGCCCGAAACCGCACCCGGACACACCGGCCGGCTCGGGCTGTGGGTCGGGTTCGAGCCCGCGTCGCAGATGAAACAGCCCGCGTGGCCGCTGATCTCGGGCGGCAAGGTGGACGTGTTCAAGCCGTTCCCGTTCGCCACGACACCGCGTCTGGAGACGGTGAACGCGGAACTGATGTCGCGCAACTGGCTGTTCGGTGGCCAGCCCGGATCCGGCAAGACGTTCGCACTGCGGGACCTGGTGCTGGCGGCGGCGTTGGACGTGCGTACCGAGATCCGCGGGTACGAGCTGAAAGGCGTCGGTGACTTCGGTGTCGTGGCGCCGGTGTGCGCCGAGTACGGCAACGGGTTCGACGACGACACGATCGCCGGGTGCGCCGCGATGCTGGACTGGCTGTACGAGGAGTGCCGCCGGCGGTCCAAGCGCATCGACCACTACGCCAAGCTCGGCAAGGCGCCCGAGAACAAGGTCACGCCGGAACTGGCGTCACTCAAGGGATCCGGGCTGCATCCGCTGGTGGTGTTCATCGACGAGATTCAGGAACTGTTCCGGCACCCCAAGTACGGCAAGAAGGCCGGCGAGATCGCCGAGAAGGTCATCAAGCTCGGCCGGGCGCTCGGGGTGGTCCTGTTGATCGGTACGCAGATCCCGGACAAGGACAGCCTGCCGACCGGGATCACGCGCAACGTCAACACCCGGTTCTGCCTGTCGGTGGCCGACCAGACCGCCAACGACATGATCCTTGGCACCTCCGCCTACAAGAACGGGTACCGGGCCACGGTGTTCGAGCCGGTCGTCGAGGCCGGATGGGGCATCCTGTCGGGCATCGGCAAGCCCGCCGCGCTGCGCTCGTACTACGTCGACACCGACCAGGCCGGCCGAGTGATGGCCCGCGCGATCGAGGCCCGTACCAAGGCCGGCGTGATGCCGGCGCCCGACGAGCAGACCCGCGACACGTCGACCGGCTACGACGTGCTCGCCGACGTCGCCACCGTCTGGCCGCAGGGTGACGAGAAGGCGTGGAACGAGACGCTGATCGAGCGGCTGTCCGAGTACCGGGCCGACGTGTACGCCGGTTGGAAGCCCGAACAGCTCACCGCCGCTCTCGCGGTGCACGGCGTCAAGGTCGGGCAGGTCGGCCGCCGGGTCGACGGCAAGACCGTCAACCGGCGCGGCCCGGCACAGCCCGACATCCTCGCCGCCATCGCGGAGCGTAACGGCAAGCGGCAGGCCGAGTAGGCCACGGAACGGGTGCTAGCGCTAGCGGCTGGGACTGCTAGCGCTAGCACCCCTGCTAGCAACCGATCCGATACCTGATCAGGCCGTTAGGAGCTAGCGGCCCGAGCCGAACACACCCCGAAAACCCCCTTGGAGGCTGTTCGTGCACCCCCACGCTGGCGTCGCTATCGTCGCCATCCTCGCCATGATCGTTCTCACGCTCGGTTACGTGATGGCGTGCGCGGTCTGGCCGTTCACCGCCTGCCGACGCTGCGGCGGCGCCGGCAAACACCGCTCACCGTCCGGCCGCGCGTTCCGCTACTGCCGCCGCTGCAAGGGCACCGGCGCCCGACTGCGGACCGGCCGGAAGGTCTACAACGCCGTTCGTCGCCTGTACCGCGAAGGCCGGTAGCCGTGGCCGCGCTGACCGGGGTCGAGGTCTGGCTCAACGGCAGCAAAGACGAGCTACGCGCCGCATGGGCGGCGCTGCACCAGCTCGGCACCGTCACGCACCTGGGCGAGCTGCACCCGCTCGAACAACCCGGCCGCTTCCGCCTGTACCTGCGGCTGACCGTCGCCGCCGCTGCCATTCCGCCCGCCCCGGCTCGTCCGACGGGCGGGACGGCGCCCGACACCGTGTCGCTGCCGCTGGCCGGCTGACCCGAAAGGACATCACCGCATGACCGCATCATCGTTGAACGCCGCTCTGGCGGCCGCACAGCGGGGCTGGCGGGTGTTCCCGCTCGTCCCCGACGCCAAACGCCCCGCCGTGCGCGGGTGGGAAGCCCGCGCCACCACCGACCCCGACCGCATCCGCCGCTGCTGGATCGCCGGCCCGTACGGGGTCGGTGTCGCCTGCGGCCCGTCCGGGCTGCTGGTGGTCGACCTGGACATGCCCAAGACCGGCGAGCACACCGGCTCGCCGGGCGCCACCGGCGCCGACGTGCTCGCCCGACTCGCCGCACAGCACGGCCAGCCCTATCCGGACTCCACCTACGCGGTCGCGACCGGGTCCGGCGGGCGGCACCTGTACTTCGCCGCCCCGGCCGGCCGGACGTGGCGTAACACCGCCGGCCGGCTCGGTGCGCTGATCGACACCCGCGCATCCGGCGGGTACGTCGTGGGCGCCGGTTCGACCGTGGGCGGCCGGGCGTACCGGACGGTCACCGACACCGACCCGGCGCCGCTGCCCGCATGGCTCGCCGCGCTGCTCGAACCGCCGACCGCGCCACCTGTATCGGCCACGCCGGTCCAGCTGGACACCGGCCGACACGGCGGGTACGTCGCCGCCGCGATCCGCGCCGAAGCCGCCCGGGTCCGCGACGAGCCGGACAACCACAACGGAGCCCTCTACATCGCCGCCTGCGCACTCGGGCAACTCGTCGCCGGAGGCGCGCTCACCGAAGACGACGTCCGGGGGATTCTGTCCGACGCGTTCGCGGTGCACATCTCCGCCGAACCGCGCCACCACAACCAGCGCGAGGCACACAACACGATCAGCTCCGGACTCAAGGCCGGCGCGAAACGCCCCCGGACGGTGGCCGCATGAACGTGCTGGAGCTGTTCGCCGGGATCGGCGGCCTGTCGCTCGGGTTGGAACGGGCCGGGATGACGGTCGTCGGGCAAGTCGAGATCGATCCGTTCTGCCGGACCGTTCTGGCCCGGCACTGGCCGGGGGTGCCGCGTCATGACGATGTCCGTACCGCGCTCACCTGGTGGCGCTCCCAACCCCGACCCCGCGTCGACGTCGTCGCCGGCGGCTACCCCTGTCAACCCGAATCCGTCGCCGGACCCCGGCTCGGCACCGCCGACCCACGATGGCTGTGGCCGGCCATGGCCGACATCATCGCCGCCCTACGACCCCGCTACGTCATCGGCGAGAACGTCGCCGGACACCGCACCAAGGGACTCGGCATCGTGCTGGCAGACCTCGAACGGCTCGGCTACACCACCCGTGCCGGCACTCTCCGAGCTTGCGAGATGGGCGCCCCACACCCACGGCCCCGACTGTTCACGCTGGCCCACGCCAACAGCCCGGGACGCCAACCGCGGCGCAGGATGGGACCGGCCCGGACGGCCACTGTCGGAGCGGGTCGGTGGCCCGCTGAACCCGACCTGGCTCGAATGGCTCATGGGGTTCCCCGCGGGGTGGACCGACGTCGAGCCCTCGGAAACGCCGTCGTGCCCGCCGTCGCCGAACACATCGGCCGACTCATCACCCACCACGCCACCGGACGAGAGGTCTGAGATGGCCACCGACACCCACACCGAACCCGACACGATTCCGGTGGACGACCGGCCCGCTCTGCGGCCCGTCCGCGACGGAGAGCGGCCCGACCCGCTCGCGACCGCCTGGACCGCCGATCGGTTGATGGCCACCGAGTTTCCCGAGCCGAAGTGGGCCGTACCCGGCATCATCCCGGAAGGCGTGAGCCTGTTCGCCGGGCCGCCGAAGGTCGGCAAGTCTTGGGCATCGCTCGGGCTGGGTATCGAGATCGCCTCGGGCGGCGCGGCGTTCGGCTCGATTCCCGTCACCAGCGGCCCCGTGCTCTACCTGGCGTTGGAAGACACCGCACGGCGGCTCAAATCGCGCATGGGCAAGCTGCTGCGCGACCGGATGGCCCCGTCCGGCTTGACGATCGCTACCGCCTGCCCGCCGCTCACGTCGGGCGGTACCGACGCGATCGCGCGATGGTTGGAACGCAACCGATCGGCCCGCATGGTCGTCATCGACGTATTCGCCAAGATCCGTGGCGTACCGCCGCCCGGCCTGTCCGCGTACGAGGCGGACTACGCCGCCGTCGGGCACGTGAAGAAGTTGGCCGACGCGTACGGCATCGCGATCGTGCTCGTCTGCCACCTCCGCAAAGCCGCCGCCGACGACTACCTCAACGAGGTGTCCGGCACCAACGGGTTCGCCGGAGCGGCCGACACGACGTTGGTACTCAAGCGCGGACGTGGCGAGGCTGACGGCGTGCTGCACGGCACCGGCCGCGACGTCGACGAGATCGAGAAAGCGTTGCGGTTCGAGCCCGACACCGGCACGTGGCGGCTGCTCGACGGGCCGGCGTCCGATCACACGATCGGCGTCACCCGCGCAACGGTCCTGCGGTGGGTGCGCGAGCATCCCGGCTCGCCGCCGCGTGCCATCGCCGACGGCACCGGCCTGGACTACGACACCGTCAAGCAGACCGCGCGCCGTATGGCCGACGACGGGCAGCTCGCCCGCGCGGGCGGTGGCCGGTACATCGACCCGACCGCGACGGCCGATCCAGCGTAGGCGCGTCACCGTGTCACCGCTTCCCACATGACCTGCACAAACACCGGTGACACCCGCATTTGCGGGTGTCACCGGTGTCTCTGCCCCTGAACCGCACTCGTCGTGGAGGACCGCCACCATGACCACCCCGAACATGACGATGACGAGCCTGTCCGACCTTCCCGCGCTGATCTCCATTCCGCTCGCCGGCGAAATCCTGGGGCTCACGCGCGCCACCGCCTACCGGTACGCCGCATCCGGTGACCTTCCGGTCAAGCGGTTCGGTGGACGCCGGGTGTATGTCATCACGGCCCGCCTGCGGGCGATCGTCGAAGGCACCGAGGAGACCGTTCAGTGAGCACGCCCAAACGCCGGATCCCCGGAATCTCCGTCTATCAGCGCGGCGCCACCTGGTCGTATCGGCTCGACCTCGCCCCGGACCCGTTGACCGGCAAGCGGCAGCGGGAGAACCGGGGCGGGTTCGCCACCGAAGACGAGGCGTGGGACGCCGTGCTGAAGTCCAAAGCGGCCCATGATGCGGGACGGCAGGTCAAACGATCGCCCCGCACGGTGGCGGCCTTCATGGCGGAATGGCTGGAGACCACCCGCGCCGAGGTCAAGGCGACCACCTATCAGAACTACGCCGACTACACGCGTTCGTACGTCGTGCCGATCATCGGCGGGCGTCCGCTACAGGAGATCAAGGTTCCCGTGCTCAACCTCCTGTACCGCCGGCTGTTGGACTCCGGCCGGCTGAAGCCGGACAACAACACGAAGATGTACGAGTACTGGAAGGCGCGGAAAGCCTCGAACGACGGAGGGGGCCGCGCCCGGCCGAGATCGCAAAAGCTTGCGGCACAACGATCTACGCCGCACGAGCGGCGGTACTCCGGTACCGGCGCGGCCGGATCCCGGTGGCGAAGTCGCCGGGGCTGGAACCGAAGACCGTGAAGAACATCCATCGGATGCTGCATCGCGCGTTCCGTGACGCGGTGGCGTGGGAGTACCTCGCGATGAATCCGGCGGTGCACGCCAGCGTTCCGCGCGTTCAGCGGAAGCGACGGGCGGGCAAGACGGCGCCGTGGTCGGTCGACGAGCTGGCCGCGTGGTTGGCGGTGGCGATGCGGGACCGGTTCGCCGGCCTGTGGGTGCTCGCCGCCACGACCGGCATGCGCCGGTCCGAGCTGGCCGGGATCATGCGTGACGACCTGCGGCTGTGGAGCGAGTGCGTGAAGTGCGAGCACCGCCAGGAGGCGGGCGAGTTGAAGAAGTGCGAGAAGTGCGGCGCGGCCGGTGTGGTCGTGCGTGGAACGCTCGTCATCGAGCCGACGCGGGTCGTGGTCGCCGGGCGGGCGGAAGACTCCGACGGGAAGTCGGACGACAGCGTCCGTGAGGTCTCCGTCGACCCGTTCACCGGCGCCGCGCTGGTGCCGTATCTCGCCAAACTGAGCGAGGAACGCCGCGCGTTCGGCACGGCGTACCCCGACCACGGGAAGCTGATGGCGTACGAGGATGGCCGGTTACCGCACCCCGACACCGTGACGCGGATGTTCAACCGGCTCGTCGACGCGGCCGGGGTGCCGCGCATCCGGCTACACGACGTGCGCCACACGTACGCGACGCTGTCGCTCGACGCTGGGGTGGACCTGAAGATCGTGAGCGACAGGATCGGGCACTCCGACACCAGCATCACGAGCAAGGTCTACGTGCACCGTTCGTCGGGCCACGACGAGGCGGCCGCCACGCTGATCGGAAGGCTGATCGAGGAGGCGATGAACCGCGCTCGAGCATCCTGACCGGGGTCCCTGGTCACGGATCTGGTCACGGAGACGCGAAAACGCCCTCCTGGATGATCTCCAGGAGGGCGTTTTCCCTCGTAGCGGGGGCAGGATTTGAACCTGCGACCTCTGGGTTATGAGCCCAGCGAGCTACCGAGCTGCTCCACCCCGCGGCGGTGAGACCAATACTAGCGGGCCTCTCGGAGGGCTCCAAATCGGGGTGGGGGTGTCCCTCATCTCCCTGGTGACGGGGTCGCCTTCGCGCCCGGCGACGGCGTCGCGCTGGCCCCGGGTGAGCCGGTGGCCTTCGCCGCCTTCTTGGCGTCTTCGTACTGCTTGGTGGCCTTCTTCAGCTCGGCGAGCGCCTTGCCCTCGGCGGTGTAGTCGTCGGCCTTGCGGGCGGCGGACAGGTCGGCGAGTGCCTTGTCGATCGCCCGTACCGCGGCGTCGAGGTCCGGCGAGCCGGTACCGGTGTCGCCGCCGGCGTCGGAGCCGCCGTCGCCGGGCGGTGCGGTACCGGTGGACGACGCGGTCATGTTGGCGATCGCCGACTTGAGGTCCGGGCCGTAGCCGACCTGGCTGCCGTACCCGACGAGGACGGTCTTGAGCAACGGGTACGGCACGTTCTTGCCCTTGATGTACACCGGCTCGACGTAGAGCAGCCCGTCGGCGACCGGCAGGGTGAGCAGGTTGCCGTAGTCGAGGCTGGAGGTCTTGGAGTCGCCGAGGGCCAGGTTGTTCTGGATGCCTTCCTGGTTCTGCATCTTCGACTGGACCTGGTTGGGGCCGAGGAAGTTGGAGTTGCCGGGCAGTTCGGTGACGGCGAGCTTCGGCCGGCCGGACGCGTCGTAGTACGCGGACAGGATCGCGGCGAGGTTGTTGCGGTTGTGCGAGGTGAGCGCCGCGGTCAGCTGGAACGTCGGCTGCTGCTGTTCGGGGAACTGCGCCACCACGTAGTACGGCGGTTGCTTGTGGCCGCCGGAGCGGGTCGGGTCCTTCGGCGTCTCCCACAGGTTGTCCTGCTTGTTGAACGCCTGCGGGTCGGTGATGTGGTAGCGGTTCAGCGTGTCGCGCTGCACCTTGAACAGGTCCTCCGGGTACCGGAAGTGCGCGGCGAGGTCCTTCGGGATGTCGGTCTTCAGGATCCCGCCGTACGCCGCGTTCCAGGCCTTGAGCACCGGGTCGGTGCGGTCGAACTGGTACAGCGTGACCTTGCCGGTGTAGGCGTCGACGGTGGCCTTGACCGAGTTGCGGATGTAGTTGATGCTGCGCCGGTCCTGCTCGGCGGTACCGGATCCGGTCTGCGAGTCGCTGGTGGCCGACTGCAGGTCGGTGCGCTGCGAGTACGGGTAGGTCGAGGAGGTGGTGTAGCAGTCCAGGATCCACTGGACGCGGCCGTTCACCACCGCCGGGTAGGGGTCGCCGTCGACGGTCAGGAAGGGCGCGACCTTCTCCACCCGGGCCCGCGGATCGCGCACGTACAGCAGCTTCGAGTCGGCGTTGAAGTAGTCGCTGGCGAGCAGGAAGTTGCTGTCGTGGAAGTCGAGCGCGTACAGCAGCCGCCGGCCGTACGAGCCGACCGGCACGCCGCCGGAGCCGTGGTAGGTGTTCTGCAGCTCGGGTGCGTTGGCGCCACCGCCGCCGGGCCGGTCGTACTCGCGGTCGGCGCCGCCGTCCTTGCCGACGATGGCGAAGTCGGTGAGCTTGTCCGAGTAGTAGATCCGCGGCTGTTCGACGTGCAGCTTGCTCGGCCCGGAGTAGCAGTCGCCCTGTTTCGCCGCCCGCTTCGTGTCGCCGAGCGAGCCGGAGACGAAGGACGGTTGCCCGTCGGCGCAGGTGGTGTCGGCCGGCGCGGCGACGAACCCGTAGCCGTGGGTGAACACCGCGTGCCGGTTCTGCCAGGTGCGCTGCGCGCCGGACAGCCGCGACGAGTCGAGTTGCCGCACCCCGACGACGTAGTCCTGGGTACGACCGCCGACCGTGTACCGGTCGACGTTGAGCTTGTCGCCGAAGTCGTAGAACCCGCGCACCTGCTGGAGCTGGGTGAAGGTGGCCGGCACCTTCGCCGGATCGAGCAGCCGGACGTTCGGCACCGTGTTGGAGTCCGCGGCGAGCTTCGCGTCGGGCGTGGTGTTGGACGCCGGGTACACCCCGCCACCGATGTCCTGGATCCCGTACGCCGCGCGGGTCGCGGTGATGCTGCGCTGGATGTACTTGCCTTCCTTGGCCGGGATGTTCGGCTTCACGGTGAAGGTGGACACCATGCCCGGGTAGATCCCGCCGACGGTGACGGCGGCGATGGCCAGCAGCGCCAGCGACACCCCGGGCCAGATCAGGTTGCGGGCCACCGCGTTGGAGAACACCAGCACCGCGACCGCGACCACCAGCGCGATCCAGGCGAGGATCTGCTTCGCCGGCAGCAACGCGTTGATCGCGGTGTAGCCGGCGCCGTCGGTGCCGGTGGTGGAGGTGTGGCCGAGCAGCAGCCCACGCTGGTCCAGGAAGTACGCCACCGCCTTGAGCACCACGAACAGCGCGACCAGGATCGACAGGTGCAGCCGCGCGGCGTGGGTGATCCGGTCACCGCGGCCGGACAGCCGGACCCCGCCGTACAGCCAGTGCGTCAGCAACACCGCCACCAGCGCCAGGAACACCAGCGTGAACCCGACCCCGATCAGGTACCGGTAGAACGGGTACTTGAAGACGTAGAACCCGATGTCGGTGCCGAACTGCGGGTCGCCGACGCCGAACCGCTGCGCGTTGCTGAACAGCAGCCACTGCGCCGACACGCCGCGCGCGGACAGCCCGGTGATCAGCCCGGTCACGATCGCCACCGCGGCGACGATCAGCCGGATCCGCGGCGTCACCGCCGCCCGGTACCGGTCCAGGTTCTGCTGTTCGGGCGAGCGGGGTCGCACCCGTGGCCGGAGCCGGTACGCGAGCAGGATGTTGCCGCCGAGCCACACCGCGGCGCCGGCACCGAACACCGCGAACAGCGCCAGCCTGGTGCGCAGGTTGGTGGCGAACACCGAGGTGTACGACACCTCCCGGAACCACAGCCAGTCGGTCCAGGTGGACACCACCCAGCTGCCGGCCGCGAGCAGCACGATCAGCGCCACGATCACGGCGAGGATCCGCCGGGCACGGCGACCGACCATCGGCAGCGGCGTACGCATCGTCACCGGCTATTCCCCCATCCCGCCGACCCCACCGACCTGCGCGTGGCGTCCCAGACTAGGCGATCGCGCCAGCGACCGCCCGCACGGTCCTGCCTGCCGGCCGGTCAGGAAACCTCAAGGGAGCGTCGATGCGCCGTTCAGCAGGACGGGGTGGGCTTGCCGGCACGCAGTTCGGACAGCGCCTGCAGCGCGCCATGCAGGGTGCTCACCTTCACCAGCTTCAGCCCGCTCGGTACCGCACCCTTGGCCTGCGCGCAGTTGTCCGCCGGGGTGAGGAACACCGTCGCGCCGTCCTGCTTGGCGCCCAGCAGCTTCTGCTGGATGCCGCCGATCGGGCCCACCTTGCCGTCCGTGTCGATCTCGCCGGTCCCGGCGATGACATTGCCGCCGGTCAGGTCGGCCGGGGTCAGCGTGTCGATGATGCCCAGCGCGAACATCATCCCGGCGGACGGCCCACCGATGTCGCCGAGACTCACCTTCACCCGGTACCGGCAGGGCTGCTTCTCGGTCACCGTGACACCGAGCGCGGCCTTGCCGGAGTCGCCCTTGCCGGTGGTGACCGTCGTCGTCCGGGCCTTGCCGCCGCGGGTGTAGCCGACCTCGCGCTTGCTGCCGGCCGCCTCCGACTGCACCAGCGTGACCAGCTTCGCGGTGGAGGTGACCGGCTTGCCGTCGATGCTGTTCAGCACGTCACCGGCCTTGAGCTTGCCGGCGGCGCCGGAACCGGCCGCGACCGACTTGACGGTCACCACCACCGGGCAGCCGAGCTCCCGGTAGGCGGCGGTCTCGGCCGCGGTCTGCGAGTCCTGGAACTGCTGTTGCTGCTGCTTGTCGGTCTGCTGCTCGGTCTGGTCCGGCGGGTAGACGGCGTCCCGCGGCACCACCGCGTACCGGTCGTCCCACCAGTCGTACATCGCCGACCAGAGGGTGAGATCGTCGGAGACCGAGACCGTGACCAGCCGCAGCTGCCCGGTCGACTTGGACGCCGTACCGCGCTGCACGGTGATGATCTTCGTCCCGTCGACGGAGCCCAGCGTGTCGACCGTCGGTCCCGGGCCCAGCGCCACGTACGGCACCTTCACCAGCAGCGAGGCTGCGGTCAGCAGGGCCACCAGTACGGTGCCGATCAGCACGGTCCACCCGCGTCGTTCCATGCTGGGAGCCTATTCGGGCGGCGCCACGCCGGCGCAGCCACCCGCGTACCGCGTGTCGGCCCAGCTCGGCGGGCCGGTGCCCGGCGCCGCCGGCGACGCGTGTTCGCGCGTAGCGGACGCCGCCCGGGTGTCCGGTCACCGCACGTCGCGTACCGTGGAAGGTGTGACCGGGGCGGTTGCACCTACCTGCACACGGTGCGATGGGACGTTGTGATGACTGATATTCCGTTCGGGTTCTCGGTGCCGGGAGGCACACCCGACCCCAACGACCCGCAGCAGATGGCGCGGTTTTTGTCCCAGCTTCAGCAGTTCCTGGTGACTCCGGGTTCCGGCCCGGTCAACTGGGATCTGGCCAAGCAGGTCGCCACCAGCCAGATCGAGGCCGACGACCCCGCCGTCGCGAGCGCCGACCGCACCGAACTGGCCGAGGCACTCAAGCTCGCCGACCTGTGGCTCGACCCGGTGACCACGCTGCCCAGCGGGGTCCGCTCGACCGCCGCCTGGACCCGGCGGGAGTGGATCGAGAAGACGCTGCCGGTCTGGCAGCAGCTGTGCGATCCGGTCGCCGGCCGGATGGTCAACTCGATGGGCGACCTGATGCCGGAGGAACTGCGCGGCCAGCTCGGTCCGATGCAGGCGATGGTCTCCTCGCTGGGCGGCGCCATGTTCGGCGGCCAGCTCGGCGCGGCGCTCGCGTCGCTGGCCGGTGAGGTGCTGTCCGACTCCGACATCGGCCTGCCGCTCGGCCCCGCCGGGGTGGCCGGGCTGCTGCCCACCAACCTCGCCGCGTACGGCGAGGGCCTGGAGCTGCCGGCCGACCAGGTCCGGCTCTACACCGCGCTGCGCGAGGCCGCCCACCACCGGCTGTACGCGCACGTCCCGTGGCTGCGCGGGCACATGCTCGCCGCCGTCGAGACGTACGCCCAGGGCATCACCGTCAACCGGGAGGCCATCGAGGAGGCGCTCGGCCACGTCGACCCGAGCAACCCGGAATCGATGCAGGAACTCAACTTCGAGGGCGTGTTCACCCCGGAGGACACCCCGGCACAGCGGTCCGCGCTGAACCGGCTGGAGACCAGCCTGGCGCTGGTCGAGGGCTGGGTGACGCACGTGGTCACCGCCGCGGTCGCGGACCGGCTGCCGAACGTGGCGCGGCTGACCGAGGCGTTCCAGCGGCGCCGGGCCGAGGGCGGCCCGGCGGAGCAGACGTTCGCCGCGCTGGTCGGACTGGAGCTGCGGCCGCGCCGGCTGCGCGAGGCGACCGCACTGTGGGAGGAGCTGCGGGCCCGCCGCGGTGTGGACGGCCGGGACGCGATCTGGGGCCACCCGGACCTGCTGCCGTCGGCCGACGACTTCGCCGAACCGGCCGCGTTCGCCGACACGTCCTCGTTCGACATCGGTGACATGGGCTTCGACCTGTCCGACCCGGCCCTCACCGGCACCGTGCCCCCCGAGGCGGGTAGCGACTCGCCCGCCGAGGGCACCGCGCGCGACGGCGACACCGGACCGGACCACGCTGCCGGCGAGGCCGGCTCCGGGGGCGACGCCAATTCGCGCGGCGAGGCCGGCCCGGAGGGCACCGCGGAACGCCCGGAGGGCGGCGACAAGCCGCAGGACTGACCCGGCGGGGCCGGCCGGCGCCCGCTGCCTAGACTGGCCTGCGTTCGACGCGCCCGTTCCGTTCGGAGCGGGCGCAACGCGTGCGCGGGCCGTAGCCCAACGGCAGAGGCACATGGTTTAGGTCCATGCCAGTGTGAGTTCGAATCTCACCGGCCCCACCCTCGGCGCCGCTCACGACTCGACGAGCGCCCTGATCCGTTCCAGGCTGGCCCGCATGCCGGCCTCCAGCTCCGCGTCGTGCCCGGTCTGCCCGCCGAGGAAGGTGCGGGTGAACCAGCTGGCGAACGCGCCGACCCCGTCCGGGGTGCGGCGGGTCGAGGTCAGCTCGCACCCGGCGTCGGTGGCCCGCAGGGTGTAGCCCCACTGCGACCGGTTGGTGTTGACCCGCCAGGCGATCTCCCGCTCGGGATCGAACCGGGTCACCCGGGACAGCGTGGGCCACCGGGTGCCGCCCCGACGGTTCAGCCCGAGCAGCCACGAGCCCCGGCGGACCCGACCGCCGATCGGGATCACCCGGCGGCACTCGGGCGACCATTCCCCGGTGCGGCGCACGTCGGCGACGACGCGCCACACGCTGGTCGCGGGCGCGGCGACGTCGATCGACGCCGCGAGGGGCCTGATCTGCTGAGCCATGCTCACTCCTCCACTTCGGATGCCTGCCGCACGCCCGGAGCGTGTCGGCTGCGCCGGCCGGCGTCCCGGGATCGGAGGTGCGTGCACGGGGCGGCAGACTCGGTACGACGGCGCGCTGGCGCGGCGCCGGCCATGCAATTAAGATACAGACAGACTGTATGTAAATCAAGGAGGGTCCGGGCCCGATGCCTTCGACCACGCCGAAGCGGCCCCGCCGTAGCCAGCCCGAGCGTTCCGCGGCGACCCGGGAAGCGCTGGTCACGGCGGCGCGACCGCTGTTCGCCACGCACGGCTTCGCCAACGTGGGCACCGAGGCGATCGTGGCCGCCGCGGCGGTGACCCGCGGCGCGATGTACCACCAGTTCGCCGACAAGACGGCGCTGTTCGCGGCGGTGCTGGAGACGGTCGAGGCGGGCGTCGCCGAGCGGCTCACCGAGCGGGTCGCCGCCGCCGGCGTCACCGAACCGGTCGCGGCGATGCGGCTCGCCGCCCGCGCCTGGCTGGACGCCTGCGCCGACCCCGACGTCCGGCGGATCGTGCTGGTCGACGGCCCCTCGGTACTGGGCTGGGCCCGGTGGCGCGCGCTCTGCCAGCAGTACGTTTTCCGGCTGGTCCACGATCTGCTCGCGGCGGCGATGGACACCGGCCGGATCCCCCGCCAGCCGGTCGCCCCGCTCACCCACCTACTGCTCGGCGCCAGCGACGAGGCGGCCCTCTACGTCGCCGAGTCCGCCGACCCGGACGCCGCCCGGACCGAGATGGTCGCCGCCCTCGACCACCTCATCAACGGTCTCACCGGCCCGCCCCCGGCCGGCTGACCACCCGAGCGTCGTGGCCCACCGCAACCACTCCCGACACCCACCCCAGCGTCGTGCGCCCACCCCAGCGTCGTGCGCCCACCGCAACCACTCGTGACGCCCACCCCAGCCGTAGACCACCGCCGCTCAGCAGGCGGCGTTCAGCGCCTGCTGAGCTTCTTGAAGGCACGTACCTCGGCGAGTGACCTGTCGTCGACCACGTCGGCGATCGACCGGCGCGAGTTCGCGACGCCGTAGTCGCCGGCCGCGGCGCGCCAGCCGGCCGGTCGCACGTCGAACTGCTTGCCGAGCAGGGCGAGGAAGATGCGGGCCTTCTGCTCGCCGTAGCCGGGCAGCTTCTTCAACCGCGTCAGCACCGTCGCGCCGTCCGGGTCGCCGCTGGTCCACAACGCTTCGGGTGTCCCGTCGTACTCCGCCACCAGGTACCGGCAGAGTGCCTGGATGCGGCGGGCCATCGAGCCGGGGAACCGGTGCACCGCCGGCGGCTCGGAACACAGCGCCACGAACTCGTCCTCGTCGGCGTCGGCGATCGCCCCGGCGGACAGCTCACCGAACCGGTCGGCGATCTTCTTCGGCCCGGCGAACGCGGTCTCCATCGGCACCTGCTGGTCCAGCAGCATGCCGATCAGCAGCGCCAGCGGCGACTCGGCGAGCAACGAGTCCGCGGCCGGCTCACCGGCCAGATACACCGTCCGTCCCATATCCGCATCCTGCCACCGGCACCTCGCCCGCGCGGGCGCTCGTCCCGGCCCGGCCGGATCAGTGCAGTTCGGCAGCGATGAGGTCGGCCAGGCCACGGAACGCCTTGCCGCGGTGGCTGATCGCGTCCTTGGCGTCGGCGGACAGCTCGGCGGAGGTCTGCTGGTAGCCCTCCGGGACGAAGATCGGGTCGTACCCGAAGCCGTTCCGGCCGCGCGGCGTGCGGATGATGCGGCCGAGCATCCGGGCCTCCACGACCTGCTCCCGGCCGTCCGGCCAGACCAGTGCCGCGGCGCAGACGAACCCGCCGCCGCGGTGCTCGTCCGGTACGTCGCCGATCTGGTCGAGGACCAGCTGCAGGTTCGCCTCGTCGTCGCCGTGCCGGCCGGACCAGCGGGCGCTGAACACGCCGGGCATGCCGTTGAGCGCGTCGACGGCGAGCCCCGAGTCGTCGGCGACGGTGGGCAGCCCGGTCTGCTGCGCACCCTCGCGCGCCTTGATCAGCGCGTTCTCGGCGAAGGTGAGACCCGACTCGGGCACCTCGGGGTATTCGGCGACGTCGTCCAGGCCGATCAGCTCGACCTGCTCGCCGGCGCTGGTCGCGGCGAGGATGCGGCGCAACTCCACGAGCTTCTTGGCGTTCCGGCTGGCCAGCAGCAATCGGGTGGTCATCACACGAGCGCCTTCCGCTGGTGTTCGGCGAGCTGGGCGCAGCCCGCGGAGGCCAGGTCGAGCAGCCTGTCCAGCAGGGCACGGTCGAACACGTCGTGCTCGCCGGTGCCCTGCACCTCGACGAACTCGCCGGTGCCGGTGCAGACCACGTTCATGTCGACATCGGCCCGGACGTCCTCCTCGTACGGCAGGTCGAGGCGCGGCTCGCCGTCGATGACGCCGACGCTGATCGCCGACACCGACCGGTGCAGCACCTTGCCCGGCGAGGCAGCCAGGATGCGACGCTCCCCCATCCAGGCGATCGCGTCGGCGAGCGCCACGTACGCCCCGGTGATGGCGGCGGTGCGGGTGCCGCCGTCGGCCTGCAGCACGTCGCAGTCGAGCACGATCGAGTTCTCGCCGAGCGCCCTGAAGTCGAGGCAGGCGCGCAGGCTGCGGCCGATCAGCCGGCTGATCTCCTGGGTCCGCCCGCCGATGCGGCCCTTGACGCTCTCCCGGTCACCGCGGGTGTTCGTCGACCGGGGCAGCATCGCGTACTCCGCGGTGACCCAGCCCTCGCCGCTGCCCTTGCGCCAGCGCGGCACGCCCTCGGTGACGCTCGCGGTGCACAGCACCCGGGTGTCGCCGAACGACACCAGCACCGAGCCCTCCGGGTTCTTGGTCCAGCCGCGGGTCAGGGTGACCGGGCGCAGCTCGTCGGCGTTCCGTCCGTCAGCTCGCGTCATGCGCCTCACCCTACCGACGGGCACCGACGGGTTCAGATCTGGTACGAGGCACCCGGCCGGACCACCTCGGTCGGCCCGTCGTACTCCCCGGCCACCTCGTCGAGGGTCTGCGCCTCGGAGTGCCACGCCGGTACCAGGTGGGTCAGCAGCAGCCGGCCGACGGCGGCGCGGCTGGCGTACCCGCCGGCCTCCCGGCCGGTCAGGTGCAGGTCCGGCGGGTTCTGCCGGGTCTCCACGTAGCTCGCCTCGGACAGGAACAGATCGGCGCCGTCGGCGAGCTTGGTGAGCTGGTCGCACGACGCGGTGTCGGCCGAGTACGCGAGGGTGCGGCCACCGTGTTCGATGCGCGCGCCGAACGTCTCGACCGGGTGGTTCATCCGGTCCACGGTGAGTTCGAACGGGCCGATCGTGCCGGTGCCCGGGGTCAACGTGACGAACCGGTACACGTCACCCAGCGGCTCCTCGCCGCCGTCGTACACCGCGGACAGCCGCTGCTCGGTACCGGCCGGGCCGTACACCGGCAGTTGCGGGTAGGGCCCGTTCGGCCCGTACCGCCGGGCCACCACGTAGGACGACGCGTCGAACATGTGGTCGCCGTGCAGGTGGCTGAGGAATATCGCGTCGATCGAGTGCGGGTCGACGTAGCGCTGCAGCGTGCCCAGCGATCCGGTGCCGAAATCGACCAGCAGCCGGAACCCCTCGGCCTCGACCAGGTAGGCCGAACACGGCGCCTCCGGACCCGGAAAGCTGCCGGCACAGCCGACGATGGTCAGTTTCACGTTGCTCTACCCCTTGCGTTGCCTGTGTGTGGCTGCGCCGCCGCGGGGGTGCACCCCGCCGCGCGACCTGGCGCCTCGGTCGGTGTGTACGGACGCCCGCGGGCGCCGAGGTTGTCCGGTGCCGCGGCACCGGTCCGCCGCCCGTCAGGACGCCAGCGAGACCCCACCGAACGCCGTCCCGTGCACCGACTCCGCGGTCGCCGCGGAGAGCCCGAGGAACCGTCGGGCCAGCGCCTCGAACCGGGCCGGGTCGCCGGTGGAGAGGAACCGGTGCCGCGGCGCGTCCGCACCCTCGGCACGCAGCAGGTCTCCCTCGGTAAGAACGCGGTACACGTCCTTGGCCGTCTCATCGGCGCTGGAGACGAGTGTCACGCCGTCGCCCATCACCAGCCCGAGCAGGCCGGCGAGCAGCGGGTAGTGGGTACAACCGAGGACGAGGGTGTCGACATCGTCGCGCTGCAGCGGTTCCAGGTACGACTGGGCCAGGCCGAGCAGTTGCCGGCCGGTGGTGATCCCGCGCTCCACGAACGGGACGAACTGCGGGCAGGCGACGCTGCGCACCGAAACCCCCGGCGCGGCCGAGAACGCGTCCTCGTACGAGCCGCTGGTCACGGTCATCCGGGTCGCGATCACGCCGACCCGACCGTTGCGGGTGGCGGCCACCGCACGGCGCACCGCCGGCCGGATCACCTCCACCACGGGCACCCGGTAGCGCTCCCGCGCGTCGTGCAGGCACGCCGAGGATGCCGCGTTGCAGGCGATGACGAGCATCTTGACCCCCTGCTCGACCAGGTGGTCGAGCACGTCGAGGGCATAGCGCCGGACCTCGGCGATCGGGCGCGGCCCGTACGGCGCGTGCGCGGTGTCCCCGACGTAGAGCAGCTGCTCGCTGGGCAGCTGGTCGAGGATCGCGCGGGCCACCGTGAGGCCGCCGACGCCGGAGTCGAAGATGCCGATGGGCGCGTCGGTCACGGGCGTGAGCCTAACCGTCGGCGCCACCCCGGGCCGTCCAGCGCGGCTGAATGTCGCGAACGTGACACTCTGGTGACGGCACGACGCGGCCGGCGCCTCACGCGCACCCCGTCCGGCGGACCTGACATGCTGGGCCACGGCAACCGCCACGGCACCGTGTCGGCGGCTCGCTTCGCGTGGCCGGACCCGGTGACGACCGACATACGGAAGAATCGGACGCGTGACTTCGCAGCCAGCAAGCAGCGACAGCGCCGGTAGCGGCGACCAGCGGTCCGCGGCATCCGCGGGCGGCGCGCCGCCCGCGCCGCCGACCGGTCCGATGCCGGTGTGGCCGCAGGAGACCGCCACCCCGGCCGGAGCACCGGCGGCTCGACCCGACCCCGACCGCGGCAACATGCCCGACCCGACCATCGCCGGTACCGCCGCTCCGGCCGGCGCGGTCCCGCCCGGCCCCGGGCCGGGGGCGCGGCACCGAGCGCACCGGGTACCGGCGGACCGGGCAGGGGCGGCGCCGGCCCGGACGCGGCGTTCGGCCCGGCCGCACCGGACGGGCCCGGGGGCGGTCGGATGCCGGCGAGCGCCGCACCCGTCCCGGGTGGCGGGATGAGCGCGACCCAGACCATCCCGGTGACCTCCGACCACGCACCCGGGGTATCCCGGCGCGACGCGGTGCTCGGCCTGATGGGCCAGCCCGGTCAACCGGAACCGAAGCTCGCCAAGCGGACCGGTACGCCACGGATGCGGGCGCTCGGCCTCGCCGCGATCTGGGCGCTGCTGCTGTGCCTCGGCGGCCTCGCCTGCGGTACCTGGGGGCTGATCGCGATCCTCGCCGGCCTGACCACGACGAGCTGGTACGAGCCGGCGATCGTGGTCGTCGGGGTGTTCGGCCTGGCGCTCGCCGCGGCGGCGTTCCCGCTGGCCGAGCGGAAGCTGGTGCCATGGCTGCTGCTCGGCGGCAGCACCGTCACGCTGGTCGCCGGGTTCGTGCTGACCGCCTCCGCGACCTGACCCGGCCGCGGCCCGGGGGCTCGGCACCCCGGGCCGGTGAGCCGGCGGCCCGACGGCTCGGCACCCCGAGCCGGTACGCCGACCGGCCCGACGGCATCGGCGCCCCGGGCCGGGTCGGCGGTCAGGCCCAGAGCTGCCCTTCGAGGGCCGTCTCCGCCTCGGCGAGGGTGCCCGAATAGGCACCGGTCGACAGGTACTTCCAGCCGCCGTCGGCGACCACGAACGCCACGTCGGCGTCCTCCCCGACCCGGTGCGCCTGGTGCGCCACCGCCAGCGCGGCGTGCAGCACCGCGCCGGTGGACGGGCCGGCGAAGATCCCCTCCACCTCCATCAGCTGCCGGGTGCGCAGCAGCGCGTCCCGGGTACCGACGGAGAATCGGCGGGTGAGCACGGTCGCGTCGTACAGCTCGGGGACGTAGCCCTCGTCGATGTTGCGCAGCCCGTACACCAGCTCGCCGTAGCGCGGCTCGGCCGCGATGACCTGGATGTCCGGCTGCTTCTCCCGCAGGTACCGGCCGGTGCCCATCAGGGTGCCGGTGGTGCCGAGGCCGGCGACGAAGTGCGTGATCGTCGGCAGGTCGCGAAGCAGCTCCGGTCCGGTCGTCTCGAAGTGCGCCCGCGCGTTCGCCTCGTTGCCGTACTGGAAGAGCATCACCCAGTCGGGGTGCTCGGCGGCGAGCTCCTTGGCCATCGCGACCGCCTGGTTGGAGCCGCCGGCGGCCGGCGAGGAGATGATCTCCGCGCCGTACATGGTGAGGATCTGGCGGCGTTCGGCCGACGTGTTCTCCGGCATCACGCAAACCAGCCGGTAGCCCCGCAGCTTCGCCACCATGGCCAGCGCGATACCGGTGTTTCCGCTGGTCGGCTCCAGGATCGTGTCGCCGGGGCGGAGCGTGCCGGCCCGCTCCGCCGCCTGCACCATGTACAGCGCGGCCCGGTCCTTCACGCTGCCGGTCGGGTTGCGGTCCTCCAGCTTCGCCCACAGCCGGACGTTCGGCGCCGGGGACAGCCGGGGCAGGCCGACGAGCGGCGTGTCACCACAGGCGTCGAGCAGCGACTCGTACCGGGACATGGCGTGACCTCTCAGCGGGCCCCGCCGGCCACCGCCGGCAGGATCGTCACCGAGTCGCCGTCGGCGAGCGAGGTGTCCAGGGCGCCGGTGAACCGGACGTCCTCGTCGTTGACGTACACGTTGACGAAGCGGTGCAGGCCGCCGTCGTCGGTGATCAGCCGGCCGCGCAGGCCGGGGTGGCGCGCGTCCAGGTCGGTGATCACCTCCGACAGCGAACTACCGGACGCCTCGACGCTCTTCGCGCCGCCGGTGTAGCTGCGCAGGATGGTCGGGATGCGGACCTCGATGGCCATGCGGGCACTCCTTGGGTGGGCAGGACGACAAAACTGAAGAAGGACGAACCGCGACGAGTGGGCGACGCCGCTCAGGCGTCGGCAGCGCCGGTCGAACAGTCGTAGACGACCGACGTCGGGGTGTGCCCGAACTTGTACGACTGGACCGGGTCGGCGTCGTCGTCGACGATCTCGACCGGCTCCTCGGTGACCACGCCGTCCACGATGCGGAACGAGCGGAACTCGACGGTCTCCGCGTCCCGGGTGCTGACCAGCACGTAGTGCGGGTCGGGCAGCATCGTCGCGTACTCCGCGGCGCGGTTGACGTCGGTCCGAGACGGGAACGCCTCGGTGGCCGTGTGCGAGTGGTAGATGACGACGGGTTCCTCGTCCCGGTCGTCCAGCTCCAGATAGACGCGCCGCCACTCGTCGCCCTCGAACCGGTAGCCGGTCATGGACCGCTCGGCGTTGAGCATCGCGATGAAGCGGACGGCGCTGTCCGAACCGGCCGGACCGGCCACGATGCCGCACGCCTCGTCCGGGTGGTCCCGGCGGGCGTGCTCGACGATCGCGTCCCGAACGGAGCGGCCCAGCCTCAGCACGCCTCCAGCCTAACCGGCGTTGGGCCGACACCGGGAGTGGCACGTCTCACCAGGCGGCGTCAGACCCGGGCGAACCGGACGGCAGCCGGTTCGGACCCCGCCCGCGTGCCACCCGGGCGCCACCCCAGCGGTCGGCCGCTCAGTACCGCCAGCCGGTGAGCGCGGTGAGCAGGGCGTCCTGCACCTCGCCGGCGACCACGTAGGCGAGCAGTTGGGCGGCGCGCGGCGAGGACGGATCGCGGGTGATCTCGGCGTCGAGCTCCTCGGCGAGATCGGTGTCGGCGTCGACCTCCAGCCGGCTGCCGAGCAGCAGCCGGATGTCGTTCAGGCCGCGCAGCCAGACGCCCGCCGAATCGTCGGACAGCCTGACCTCGCCACCGTCGGCCGGCAGCGTGTCCAGGATCAGCTGCGCCGCGGCGAGCTTGTCGCCGCGCAGCTCGCTCTCGGTGAGCCGGCGCAGCTCGGCGGAGTCGGCCAGCGAGTCGGGGTACACGTCGGGGAACAGCCGGGCCAGTCCCGGGTCGGTGCGGTCGACCGGCTGGTCGAGCACCTCACTGCTCTGCCGGACCAGCTCGCGCAGCACGCTCGCGTACTCCGGTGCGAACGAACCGACCAGCTCGTCGCCATCACGGACAAACAGGGTGAACTCCCCGCTGGGCTCGGTCACGGCACATCCAGGGTCGTCGCTGTCTCGGGTCCATCGCTGCTTCGCGCCGATGGTGGTACCGGGGCGGTCACTGCTGCTCGACGGTGGCCCACAGCCCGTACGAGTGGAGCCGGCTCGCGTCGAACTCCATCCGCTCCCGGGCGCCGGTGGACACCGTGGCGCGCCCCTTGGTGTGCACGTCCAGCATCAACTTCTCCGCCGTCGGCTTCGGATAACCGAAAAGCTTGACGAACACCCAGGTCACGTACGTCATCATGTTGACCGGGTCGTCCCAGACGACGGTGACCCACGGCCGGTCGACGTCCGGCCGCTCGGCCACCTCGGTCTCCTCGACCGGACGGACCGCGGTCTGGCTGTCGCTGCTCATCGCGCCTCCGCGGCACCGAACCGCCTCGGCGCGGCCCGGTGGCCGCCCTCCGGCGCGACTGGTACCTGCTGCGTGCGTCCCACGCCTCCATGGTGCCACCCGGGCGTTCCGGCACGGACCGACGGGCGGTCGAGGAGGCTGCGCGCGGCCGGGCGGAAACCTCCGCGAAGACAATGATTCCCCAAGATCGATGATATTGGCGGCCGGCACGGGTACATCTGACGGTGAGGCAGTGCACACACCACCGATGCGCCCAACCCGCGGAGGCAGCAATGGCTCTGCTCAAGTCGATCACCGAGCCGGCGGACCTCCGCCGGCTCGCCGCCGCTCAGCTCACCGAGCTGGCCGGCGAGATTCGGGACTTCCTGATCCGCACGGTGTGTGGCACCGGCGGACATCTGGGGCCGAACCTCGGCGTGGTGGAGTTGACCATCGCGCTGCACCGGGTGTTCGGCTCCCCGTTCGACCGGCTGGTGTTCGACACCGGCCACCAGTCCTACGTGCACAAGCTGCTCACCGGCCGCCGTTCCGGGTTCGCCGGCCTGCGCCAGGCGGGCGGGCTGTCCGGCTATCCGAGCCGGACCGAATCGGTGCACGATCTGGTGGAGAACTCGCACGCGTCGACCGCGCTGTCCTACGCCGACGGCCTGGCCAAGGCGTACGCGCTGGACGGCTCGGACCGCCGGGTGGTGGCCGTGATCGGGGACGGCGCGCTGACCGGCGGGCTGGCCTGGGAGGCACTGAACAACCTGGGCGCCTGCGACCGGCCGGTCGTGGTGGTGCTCAACGACAACGGCCGCTCGTACGAACCGACCGTCGGCGGCCTCGCCGGCCAGCTCGCCGCGCTGCGCCGGCGCAGCGGGTACGCGGACGTGCTGGCCCTGCTGGAGGGTGCGCCGGAGCGGTCGGCGGCACCGACGCCGAGCGAGCTGTTCGGCGGGCTCGGGCTGGGATACCTGGGCCCGGTCGACGGGCACGACATCGCCGCGCTGGAGGCGGCGTTCGCCGCCGCCCGGGAGTACGGCCGGCCGGTGGTGGTGCACTGCCTGACCCGCAAGGGGCTCGGGTACCGGCCCGCGGAGACCGACGACGCGGACCGGCTGCACTCGATCGGGGTGCTCGACGCCGCGACCGGTACCCCGGTCAAGTCGGAGCGCACCTGGACGCACGCGTTCTCCGACGAGCTGGTCGCGCTCGGCTCCGAGCGGCCGGACGTGGTCGCCATGTCGGCGGCGATGCTGCGGCCGACCGGACTGCACCCGTTCGCGGTGAAGTTCCCGGACCGGGTGTACGACGTGGGCATCGCCGAGCAACACGCGGTGACCTCCGCGGCGGGGCTGGCGATGGGCGGCAAGCATCCGGTCGTCGCGATCTACGCGACGTTCCTGAACCGCGCCTTCGACCAGGTGCTGATGGACGTCGCGCTGCACCGGCAGCCGGTCACGTTCGTGCTGGACCGGGCCGGTGTGACCGGGCCCGACGGGCCGAGCCACCACGGCATGTGGGACATGGCCGCGCTCGGTGTGGTGCCGGGGCTGCGGCTGGCCGCCCCGCGCGATGCCGGCACCCTGCGCGAGGAGCTGCGCGAGGCGGTCGACGTCACCGACGGGCCGACCGTCCTGCGGTTCCCGAAGGCGTCGCTGTCCGACGACATCCCGGCGCTGCACCGGGTCGGCGGGGTCGACCTGCTGCGCCGGCCGGAGCGGCCGGACATCCTGCTGGTGTCGGTCGGCGTGCTGGCCGGTGCGGCGCTCGCCGCCGCCGACGAGCTGGCCGCGCTCGGCCACCGGGTCACCGTGGTCGATCCGCGCTGGGTCCGGCCGACCCCTCCGGTACTGGCCGATCTCGCCGCCGAACACCGCCTGGTCGTCACCGTCGAGGACGGGGTACGCGACGGCGGCGTCGGCGCGGCGATCGCGACGCTGCTGGCCGACACCGGAGTCGAGGTACCGGTCACCGTCCTCGGCCTGCCGCGCGAGTTCCTGCCGCACGCCGGTCGCGGCGACCTGCTCGGCCGGTGCGGGTTGGATGCGGCCGGCATCGCCGCCGCGACGCTCGACTCGCTCGGCCGCATTCCCACCGCAACGACGGCCTGATCGGTTGACTCGATGAGCACTGCGCACCCCGACGACATCTCGGACGACACCGGATCCGGGCCGGAACGGCTCGCCGTCACGGCCGATCCGACCGAGCAGGCCGGCGCGGAGAACTTCCCGGTCGCGTTGAAGGTGCTGCCCGCCGCGCCGCGCCGGCACCTGATGGCCATCTACGGGTACGCCCGGATGGTCGACGACATCGGCGACGAGTACACCGGTGACCGGATCGCCCGGCTGGACGCGGTGGAACAGGAGCTGCGCGGGCTGTACGCCGGGCGGCCGGCGAAGGAGCAGGTGCTGCGCGAGCTGGCACCGACGATCGAGGCGTGCGGGATTCCGGCCGAGGTGCTGGTCCGGCTGATCGAGGCGAACCGGGTCGATCAGGTCGTGGCGCGGTACGCGACGTTCGACCAGCTGGCCGACTACTGCACGCTGTCCGCGAACCCGGTCGGCGAGCTGGTGCTGTACGTGTTCGGCCGGCACACCCCGACCCGGGTCGCGCTGTCCGACCGGATCTGCACCGCGCTGCAGATCATCGAGCACCTGCAGGACGTCGCGGAGGACCACCGCGCCGGCCGGGTGTACCTGCCGCAGGAGGACCTGGACCGGTTCGGCGTCACCGAGGCCGACCTGGCCGCGCCGCGCGCCAACGCCGCGCTGCGTGACCTGGTGGCGTACCAGGCGGAGCGGGCCGCGGCCTGGCTGTCGGCGGGCGAGCCGCTGCTGTACTCGCTGCACGGGTTCGCGCGCCTCGCGGTCACCGGCTACGCGGCGGGCGGCCGGGCCGCGCTCGCCGCCCTGGCCCGCAGCGGGTACGACCCGCTGCCCGGTCCGCCGAAGGCGAGCAAGGCGATGGTGGTGGGTGCGCTGCTGCGCACCACGTTCGGGAGGCGCGCATGACAGTCATCGAGGCCGCGTACGAACACTGCGAGCAGGTCACCCGCGCCGAGGCGCGGAACTTCTCGTACGGGATCCGGCTGCTGCCGCCCGACCAGCGGCGCGCGCTGTCCGCCGTGTACGCGCTGGCCCGCCGGATCGACGACATCGGCGACGGTGCGGGCAGCGTGGACGAGCGGCTCGCCGGCCTCGCCGCGGTCCGCGCCGACCTGAAGGTGCTGGCCGACCCGGACGCCGAACCGAACGACCCGGTGCTGTACGCGATGACCGACGCTGCCCGCCGGTTCCCGATCCCGCTGTCCTGCTTCGACGAGCTGGTCGACGGCTGCGAGGCGGACGTGCGGGGCACCAGCTACCGCACGCTGGCCGAGCTGGTCGGCTACTGCCGCCAGGTGGCCGGGTCGGTGGGCCGGCTGTCGCTCGGTGTCTTCCTCGGAGAGGGTGGCACCGGAACGCCGGCCGCGACCGGCGGTTCGTACCGGGCCACGGTCGGACCGCCGCTGCCGATCGAGCGGATGCTCGACCTGGCGCCGGAGCCGGCCAGCGCGGACACGCTCACCGATGCCGAACTGGCCGACGTGCTCGGCGTCGCGCTGCAGCTCACCAACATCCTGCGCGACGTGCTGGAGGACCGCCGCAACGACCGGATCTACCTGCCCAAGCAGGATCTGCAACGGTTCGGGGTCCGGCTCCGGCTCGCCGACTCCGAGCGCGACGGCGTCGGCTTCGACGACGAGCGGGCCGCGCTGGCCGGGCTGATCCGGTTCGAGGCGGCGCGCGCCGGCCGCTGGTACACCGTCGGGCTGCAACTGCTCCCCCGGCTGGATCACCGCTCGGCGGCCTGCACCGGCGCCATGGCCGGGATCTACCACGCGCTGCTGCGCCGGATCTGGCGCGACCCGCTCGCCGTCACCCGCGGCCGGATGTCGCTGCCGGCCCGGCAGAAGGCGCTCGTCGCGGGCCGCGCACTGGTGCCGCGCCGGCGGCGCGGTACCGCGGGGGTGTCGTGACCGCGAACCGGTACGACGTCGCGGTGGTCGGCGGTGGCCTCGCCGGCATCGCCGCCGCGGTCCGGCTCGCCGATGCCGGCGCCGCCGTCACGCTGCTGGAGGGACGGCCCCGGCTCGGTGGCGCCACCTACTCCTTCCACCGCGGTGAGCTGACCGTGGACACCGGGCAGCACGTGTTCCTGCGCTGCTACACCGACTACCTGGCGCTGCTGCGGCGGCTGGGCAGCGCCGGCTCGGTCGAGCTGCAGGACCGGTTCGACGTGCCGGTCCTCGCGCCGGGCCGGCCGGTGCACCGGCTGCGCCGTACCCGCGGGCTGCCGGCGCCGCTGCACCTGCTGCCGGCGCTGCTCGGGTACGCGCCGCTGACGGTGCCCGAGCGGCTCGGCGCGCTGCACGCCGCCGCGGCGCTGCGGTTCGTGGACCCGGACTCGCCGGCCACCGACGCGCGCAGCCTCGGCGAGTTCTTCGCCGCCCGGCACCAGTCGCCGGACACGGTGCGGCGGCTGTGGGAGCTCGTCGCGGTGTCCGCGCTGAACGTGCCGCCGGGCGAGGCGTCGCTGGCGCTCGCCGCCCGGGTGTTCCGCACCGGGCTGCTGGAGTCGGCGCGGGCCGGCGACATCGGCCGCCCGCGGGTCGGGCTGTCCGCGCTGCACGCCGAGCCGGCGGTTCGGGTGCTCGGGGAGCGGGGCGCGAGCGTCCGGACCCGCTGCAAGGTCTCCCGGATCACCCGGTCCGGCGCCGGGTTCACGCTGTCCACCCCGGACGGCGAGGTGGCCGCCCGGACGGTGGTACTGGCGGTGCCGCACCCGGCCGCCGCCCGGCTGGTGCCGCCGGGCGCGGTCGAGGCACCGGAGCGTTGGGCGGCGCTGTCGGCCACCGCGATCGTCAACGTGCACCTGCGCTACGACCGGACCGTCACCGAGCACGGCTTCGCCGCCGCGGTCGACTCGCCGGTGCAGTGGTTCTTCGACCGGACCCGGGAGTCCGGCCTGCGTTCCGGGCAGTACCTGGCGGTGTCGCTGTCCGCCGCCGACGCGCTGCTCGGCCGGCCGGCGGCCGAGCTGATCGCCGAGCAGCGCGACGCGCTCGCGGCGCTGCTGCCGGCCGCCCGCGGCGCGGAGCTGACCGAGGCGTTCGTGACCCGCGAGCCGCGCGCGACGTTTCGCCAGGCGCCGGGAACGCGCGCGCTGCGGCCACCGACCCGTACCGCCCTGCCGGGCCTGGCGCTGGCCGGCGCCTGGGTGGGTACCGGCTGGCCGGACACGATGGAGGGCGCGGTCCGCAGCGGCAACGCCGCGGCGGACGCGATCGCGGAACATCTCGGCGAGGCACCCGAATCCACAGTGCACAGACCCGGCGCCGCGGAGCCGGCCACCGCACCGTCGAACCTGGATCCCCGTCTCACCTCGGAGGCAGCATCATGAGCACACCCCGGGACCGCCCGGCGGTCACCCCGGAGCCGGCACGATGACGGCGACCATACCCGAGACACTCGGTACCCTGCGGGCGCTGGTCGAGCCGTCGATCCGGGGCGCGATCGACCGGCTGGATCCGCACTGCCGCCTGGTGTCCGGCTACCACCTGGGCTTCTGGGAGGTCGACGGGACGCCCACCGACGGCGGCGGCAAGGGGATGCGCGCGGCGTTCACGCTGCTCGGCGCGCGGGCGGCCGGCGCCCGACCGGACCGCGCGGTGCCCGCCGCCGCGGCCGTCGAGCTGGTGCACAACTACTCGCTGCTGCACGACGACGTGATGGACCGGGACGTCGAGCGGCGGCACCGGCCGTCGGCCTGGGCGGCGTACGGCGAGGCGGACGCGATCCTCGCCGGGGACGCGCTGCTGGGCCTGGCGTTCGAGCTGCTCGCCGAGGCGGCCGAGCCGACCGCGACCTGGGCGCTGCGTACCCTGTCGGTGACGGTCCGGCGGCTGGTCGCCGGGCAGACCGCCGACCTGGGCTTCGAGGGCCGCGACGACGTCACGCTCGACGAGTGCCTGGAGATGGTGCGCGGCAAGACCGCGGCGCTGTTCGCCTGTTCCTGCTCGATCGGCGCGATGCTCTGTGACGCACCGGCCGAGACCACCCTGCGGCTCGCCCGGTACGGCGAGCACCTCGGCGTCGCGTTCCAGCTGGTCGACGACCTGCTCGGGATCTGGGGCACGCCGGCGGTGACCGGCAAGCCGGTGCTGCACGACCTGCAGTCGCGCAAGAAGTCGATCCCGGTGGTGTACGCGCTGGGGTCCGGGGTGGCCGCGGCCGACCGGCTGCGCGAGCTGTACCTCGCGCCCGGCGAGCTGACCGGCGACCAGCTCGCCGAGGCCGCGACGCTGGTGGAGCGGGCCGGCGGCCGGGCGTGGACCGAACACGAGGCAGGCCGCCAGCTCGACCTCGCGCTGGCCCAACTCGACGAGATCGACCAGCTCGCCGGCACCGCCGAGGCGGCAGCCGCACCGCTGCCGGCCGACGTGCGGGCCGAGCTGATCGACCTCGCGCACTTCGTCACGGGACGGGATCGATGACGGTACAGGCTGAGTCCACTTTGGACGCTGCCGGCGCGGCGTTGGACCGTGCGGTGGCGTGGCTGCGCGACCACCAGACCGCGGACGGCTGGTGGAAGGGCAACATGGAGACCAACGTGACCATGGATGCCGAGGACCTGCTGATGCGCCAGTTCCTCGGCATCCGGACCGCGGAGCAGACCGTGGCCTCGGCCCGCTGGATCCGCTCCAAGCAGCGCGACGACGGCACCTGGGCCACCTTCCACGGCGGCCCGGCCGACCTGTCCACCACGGTCGAGGCGTACCTGGCGCTCAAGCTCGCGGGCGACGACGTCGACGCCCCGCACATGGCCGCCGCCCGGCGGTACGTGCTCGCCCACGGTGGTCTCGAATCGACCCGGGTGTTCACCCGGATCTGGCTGGCGCTGTTCGGCGAGTGGCCGTGGCGGCTGGTCCCGGTGATCCCACCGGAGATCGTGTTCCTGCCGCCGTCCGCGCCGCTGTCGCTGTACAGCTTCGGTTGCTGGGCCCGGCAGACCGTGGTGCCGATCGCGGTGCTGCGCGCGCTGCGGCCGACCCGCCGCCTCGGCGTCTCGCTGGCCGAGCTGCGCGCCGGCTCCCCGCCGCCCACGCCGCCCCGGGCGCTGTCCGTACCGGGGCTGTTCCACCTGCTCGACCGCCAGGTCCTGGTGCCCTACGAGCGGCACCCGGTGCGGCCGCTGCGCGAACTGGCGTTGGCCCGCTGTGCGGAGTGGATGATCGCCCGGCAGGAGGCCGACGGTGGCTGGGGCGGCATCCAGCCACCCTGGGCGTACGGGCTGATGGCGCTCGACGCGCTCGGCTACCCGCTGGACCATCCGGTGCAGCGGGCGGCGCTCGCCGGGCTGGACGGTTTCACCGTGCACGAGGATTCCCCGGCCGGGCCGGTCCGCTGGATGGAGGCGTGCCAGTCCCCGGTCTGGGACACCTGCCTCGCGGTCACCGCGCTCGCCGACGCCGGCGTACCGGCGGACGATCCGGCACTGACCCGGGCCGGCCGCTGGCTGGTCGGTGAGGAGATCCGGCGCACCGGCGACTGGTCGGTGCGCCGGCCGGGGCTCCCGCCGAGCGGCTGGGCGTTCGAGTTCGCCAACGACGGCTACCCGGACACCGACGACACCGCCGAGGTGATCCTCGCGCTGCGCCGGATCCGGTCCGGGGCGGCGGACACCCGGGAGCGCCGGGCCACCATCGGCCGGGCGGTCCGGTGGCTCGCCGGGATGCAGTCCGCGGACGGCGGCTGGGGCGCGTTCGACGCCGACAACACCTCCAGCATTCCGGCGCAGATCCCGTTCGCCGACTTCGGTGCGATGACCGACCCGCCGTCCGCGGACGTCACCGCGCACGTGGTGGAGTGCCTGTGCGCCGAGGGGATGGCGAACGATCCGGTGGTCCGGCGCGGCGTCGACTGGCTGCTGCGCAACCAGGAGGACGACGGCTCGTGGTACGGCCGGTGGGGCGCGAACCACGTGTACGGCACCGGCGCGGTACTGCCCGCGCTGATCGCGGCCGGCCGCACACCCGACGATCCGCGGATCCGGCGCGCGGTGCGGTGGCTGTCGGCGCACCAGAACCCGGACGGCGGCTGGGGTGAGGACCTGCGGTCCTACCGCGACGACGCCTGGCGCGGGCGCGGCGAGTCGACGCCCTCGCAGACCGCGTGGGCGCTGCTCGCGCTGGACGCCGCGGCTGCCGGCGGCAGCGCGGAGGCCCGCCGCGGCGCCGGGTACCTGGCGCAGACGCAGAACCCGGACGGCTCCTGGGACGAGGAGTTCTTCACCGGCACCGGCTTCCCGGGCGACTTCTACCTCAGCTACAAGCTGTACCGGATGGTGTTCCCGGTCAGCGCGCTCGGCCGGATCCTCGGCCGGGTCACGCCGGCTCCCGACGACGAGGCCCGGGCGGTCCGATGACCGTACTGCTCGCCCCGATGCGCGCCGAGGCCCGCGCCCTGCGCCGGGGCGGCGCGACGGGCACCGGTGCGCCCACGCGGGGCGTACCGGTACTGCACGCCGGCGTCGGTCCGCTACGGGCGGCGCGCGCCGCGGCCCGGCTCGCCGGCCGCGGGGTGTGCGTCGCCGGGGTCGGCGGCGGGCTCGTCGCATCGCTGCACACCGGCGACGTGGTGGTCGCCGAGGAGGTGCGCGGGCCGGGCCCGGACGACGTCCCGGTACGGCTCCGCGGCGCGACGGAGCTCGCCGCGCTGCTGCGCGCCGCCGGTCACCCCGTCCACATCGGGCCGGTCGGGAGCCGGCCGGGGATCGTGGCCGGCGCCGCACGCGACCGGCTGGCCGGTACCGGGGCGCTCGCTGTCGACACCGAGTCGTACTGGCTGCTGTCCGGCCCGGCCCGGCCGGTGGGGTGCCTGCGGGTGGTCGCCGACTGCGCGCCGGGGCCGGTGTTCGGCCCGGCCACCCTGTGGCATCTGGGGGTCGCACTGCGCCGGCTGCGGGCGCTGGCCGGCGTGCTCACCGCCTGGGCCGCAACGGCGGACCCGGCACCGCGGAACGAATCACACCAACCCCTCAAGGAGGCGCGCTGACATGGGTGTACCACTGCGCCAGGCGGTCAAGGTCGGTGCCTACGTGCTGAAGAACAAGCTCGCCGGCCGGACCAAGTTCCCGCTCGTACTGGAGCTGGAGCCGCTGTTCGCCTGCAACCTGGCGTGCGCCGGCTGCGGGAAGATCCAGGAACCGCACGACATGCTCAAGCGGCGGATGCCGGTGGAGCAGGCGATCGCCGCGGTCGAGGAGTGCGGTACGCCGGCCATCTCCATCGCGGGCGGCGAGCCGCTGATGCACCCGCAGATCGACGTGATGGTCAACGAGCTGGTCAAGCGCAAGAAGTTCGTCATCCTGTGCACCAACGCGGTGCTGCTGCGCAAGCGGTTCGACAAGTTCGACTTCCGGCCCTCGCCGTACTTCCAGTTCGCGGTGCACATCGACGGGCTGCGCGAGCGGCACGACGAGTCGGTGAGCAAGGAAGGGGTGTTCGACGAGGCGATCGAGGCGATCAGGTTCCTGCAGGCCAAGGGTTTCCGGGTGACGACGAACTCGACGTTCTTCAACACCGACACCCCGCAGACCATCATCGACGTGCTGAACTTCCTCAACGACGAGGTCAAGGTCGACGACATGATGATCTCGCCGGCCTACGCGTACGAGAAGGCGCCGGACCAGGACCACTTCCTCGGCGTGACCGAGACCCGGGAACTGTTCGCCAAGGCCTTCGCGAACGGCAACCGGAAGAAGTGGCGGTTGTCCCACTCGCCGCTGTTCCTGGACTTCCTGGAGGGCAAGCGGGACTTCGACTGCACCGCCTGGGGCATCCCGTCGTACTCGTTGAAGGGGTGGCAGCGGCCCTGCTACCTGATGGGCGACAGCTACGCGAAGAGCTACCGGGAGCTGGTCGAGGACACCGACTGGGACCAGTACGGGCGGGGCAGGGACCCCCGCTGCAACAACTGCATGGCGCACTGCGGGTACGAGCCGAGCGCGGTGCTGGCCACGATGGGCTCGCTGCGGGACGGCCTGCGCGCGATGCGCGAGGTCTGACCGGTGGCGGTGCCGGCCCACCGGCCGGTACCGCCGCCCGGCCGCTTCGGCTGGGACTACGGTGGTTTCGTACCCGTGGCGCCGTACCGACTGATGCGAAGCGCTTTGTCCTTCGCGGAACCTGCCCTGCCACACAGCGGTTCGCGAGGGCCGGCCACGGCCGCATCCACGCGTTGGGCGGAAACGGCAGCGCCCTACCCGAGCCGGAATTAGATTACTGAGTGTCGCATCTTGGCGACGCTCACGCGCTCGTACCGCGAGTGCGGCGACCCCAGAACGGGGCGGGCACGCGCTACCCGGCCCGGATTGCCGGAAGGAGAGCGGATCGTGCGGCCAGAAACCAACGGCTTGGCACGCGGCAGTGGCCTGCCGGGCCATCGCCCACCAGGTCGTCACCCGCGGCTGCGCACAGCACTGGCGGTGGGAGCGGCGGCCATCATGGCCGGCACGCTGCTGTCCGCCTGTGGATCGGGATCGACAGGCACCCCGGTCCTGAACCTGTATGCGTACCCGCAGCAGCACCGAGCAGACCTCGTCAAGCGCTGCAACCAGCAGGCGCACGGCAAGTACCGGATCGACCTGAACCTGCTGCCGCGTACCGCGGACCAGCAGCGAGAGCAGCTGGTGCGCCGGCTCGCCGCCGGTGACCACGGGATGGACATCCTCGGCGTCGACGTCACCTGGACCGCCGAGCTGGCGAAGGCGGGCTGGATCCTCCCGTGGACCGGCAGCAACCGGCAGCAGGTGGAGCACGGCACGTTGCCGGCGCCGCTGTCCACCGCCACCATCAACGGCCAGCTGTACGGGGCGCCGAACAACACCAACGTGCAGCTGCTCTGGTACCGCTCCGACCTGATGCCGAAGCCGCCGTCGACCTACCAGGGGCTGATCGACGAGGCCACCCGGCTGAAGAAGGCCGGCAAACCGCACTACGTCGAGGTCACCGGCGCCCAGTACGAGGGCCTGGTGGTGTGGTTCAACAGCGTGCTCGCCGCGGCCGGCGGCTCGATCCTGAACAAGGCCGGCACCCAGGTGTCGCTGGGCAAGCCGGCGGTGACGGCGCTGTCCACGATGCACAAGTTCGCCAACTCGGCGGCGGCCGACCCGTCGCTGTCCAACACCCAGGAGGACCCGGCACGGCTGGCCGTCGAGGGTGGCACCGCCGCGGCAGAGATCAACTGGCCGTACGTGTACGCGTCGATGGCCGCCGACAAGCCGGCGATGCTGAAGAACTTCAAGTGGGCGCCCATTCCCGGCATCACCGGTACCGGCAAGGCCACCATCGGCGGCGAGAACCTCGCCGTGAGCAAGTACTCCGACCACCCGGACCTGGCCTTCACCGCCGCGCTGTGCCTGCGCGATGCGGCGAACCAGAAGTACGGCGCGATCCTGGACGGGGTGCCGCCGACCATCGAGTCGGTCTACCACGACACCAGGCCACTGGATCCGAGCAAGAAGGCCGACGCGAAGACCAACCCGAGCATGGTCACCGCCTACCCGATGCGGCAGGCGATCCTGGACGAGCTGCACACCGCGGTGTCCCGGCCGGTGACGGCCACCTACCAGAACGTCTCGACGGTCACCTCGACGCTGCTGTCGCCGCCGCAGGCGATCCAACCGGTGCCCACCGAGCGCGAACTGCGATCGCAGATCGACAAGGCACTCCAGTCCAAGGGGGTTCTGCCGTGACCGAGGACGGCGAGACGCGACCGCCCCGCGAGGAGACCGGGACGGCCGGAGCCGGCATCCCCGAACCGGCCGCCGGGACCGTCGCGGCGGCCGGCGGCGCCGAGCCGGCGGCCCGCGGCGCGCACCGGGCGGCACTCAGCGAGGGCAGGCGCTCCGAACGGCGGCTCGGCTGGCTGCTGTGCCTGCCGGCCGCGGTGGTGATGGTCGTGGTGACCATCTACCCGATCGTCTACGCGCTGCTGCTGTCGTTCCAGCGGGCCGACCTGCGGTTCCCGAGCGACAACAAGTGGATCGGGCTGACCAACTACGTCACCGTGCTGACCAACTCGTTCTGGTGGCACGCGTTCGCGATCACCATGATCGTGACCGTCGTCAGCGTCGCGGTCGAGCTCGTCCTCGGCATGGCGCTGGCGATGATCATGCACCGGACGCTGCTCGGCCGCGGGCTGGTGCGCACCCTGGCGCTCATCCCGTACGGCATCGTCACGGTCGTCGCCGCCTACGGCTGGCGGTACGCGTGGACGCCCGGCTACGGCTACCTGGCGAACGTGCTGGCCCACAACTCGGCGCCGCTGACCCAGCAGGCGCCGGCGGTCGGCATCATCATCCTCGCCGAGATCTGGAAGACGACGCCGTTCATGGCGCTGCTGCTGATGGCCGGTCTCGCCATCGTGCCGGACGACCTGCAGCGCGCCGCGTCGATGGACGGTGCCACCACCTGGCAGCGGTTCACCCAGGTGACGCTGCCGCTGATGAAGCCGGCGATCCTGGTGGCGCTGCTGTTCCGCACCCTGGACGCGGTACGCATCTACGACAACATCTACGTGCTGACCAACGGTGCGCAGGGCACGAGTTCGCTGTCGATCCTGACGTACCACAACCTGATCGGCGGGCTGAACCTCGGCATCGGCTCCACGATGTCGATCCTGATGTTCATCGCCGTCGCGATCATCGCGTTCATCTTCATCAAGGGGTTCGGCACGGCCGCGCCCGGCTCCGACGCCACGGGGAGGCGCTGATGGCCACCACCACCCGGCAGCGCACCGGCTGGACCATCGCGAACGTCGTCGTGGCGATCTACGCGTTGATCCCGGTGCTGTGGTTGCTGTCGTTGTCGCTGAAGGACAAGAGCACGTTCACCGACGGGCACTTCATCCCGCGCAAGTGGACGTTCGAGAACTACATCAACATCTTCAAGGTCGGCAGCTTCGGCCGGCCGCTGATCAACTCGATCGGTATCGCCGTCATCTCCACCCTGATCGCGATCGTGTTCGGCACCTTCGCCGCGTACGCGATCGCCCGGCTGCAGTTCCCCGGCAAGCGGCTGATGCTCGGCGCGTCGCTGCTGATCGCGATGTTCCCGCAGGTGTCGCTGGTGACCCCGATGTTCCAGATCGAGCGGCAGATCGGCCTGTTCAACACCTGGCCGGGCCTGATCCTGCCGTACATCACGTTCGCGCTGCCGCTGACGATCTACACGTTGTCGGCGTTCCTGCGGGAGATCCCGTGGGAGCTGGAGAAGGCGGCGAAGATGGACGGGGCGACCCCGTTCCAGGCGTTCCGGCAGGTGATCGTGCCGCTCGCGATGCCGGGCGTGATCACCACCGCGATCCTCGCGTTCATCATGTGCTGGAACGACTTCGTCTTCGCCATCTCGCTGACCTCGTCGAACACGGCGCGCACGGCACCGGCGGCGATCTCGTTCTTCACCGGCGCCTCGCAGTTCGAGGACCCGGTGGGTTCGATCATGGCGGCCGCGGTGGTGATCACGATCCCGATCATCATCTTCGTACTGATCTTCCAGCGTCGGATCGTCTCCGGGCTCACGTCCGGTGCCGTGAAGGGATGAGTGTCAACAGTGGCTGAGATCGTCCTCGATGAGGTGACCAAGCGCTATCCGGACGGCACCCTCGCCGTCGACAAGTTCGGCCTGGACATCGCCGACCACGAGTTCATCATCCTGGTCGGCCCGTCCGGCTGCGGCAAGACCACCACCCTGAACATGATCGCCGGCCTGGAGGACATCTCCGACGGCGAACTGCGCATCGACGGCAAGCGGGTCAACGAGGTCGCGCCCCGGGACCGGGACATCGCCATGGTGTTCCAGTCCTACGCGCTGTACCCGCACATGACGGTGCGGGAGAACATCGGCTTCCCGCTGAAGCTCGCCAAAGTGGACAAGGAGACCGCGAAGAAGCAGATCGAGGAGGCCGCGGCGATCCTCGATCTCACCCCGCACCTGGACCGCAAGCCCGGCGCGCTGTCCGGTGGCCAGCGGCAGCGGGTGGCGATGGGCCGGGCGATCGTCCGCAGCCCCAAGGCGTTCCTGATGGACGAACCGCTGTCCAACCTGGACGCCAAGCTGCGGGTGCAGATGCGCACCTCGATCTCCCGGATCCAGAAGCGCCTCGGCACCACCACCGTGTACGTGACGCACGACCAGACCGAGGCGATGACCCTCGGCGACCGGATCGTGCTGATGCGCGCGGGACTGATCCAGCAGGTGGGCTCCCCCAGGAGCTGTACGAGAAGCCCGTCAACCTGTTCGTCGCCGGCTTCATCGGCTCCCCGTCGATGAACTTCGTGCCGGGCACCATCGCCGACGACGCGATCGACACGGTGCTCGGCCGGATCCCGCTCTCCGACCGGATCCGTACCGCGATGAACACCCACGAGGTGCCCCGCGAGGTGATCGTCGGCGTCCGGCCGGAGGCGTTCGAGGACGCCGCGCTGGTGGACGCCAGCCGCGGCAGCGGCGTCACGTTCACCGCGCCGGTGGACATCCTGGAGTCGATGGGCTCGGTGAAGTACGCGTACTTCTCGCTGGAGAACGCGCGCGTCGACTCCGAGCATCTGGCCGAGATCGAGCGCGACACCGGCGGCGAGGAGATCGGCGAGGCGCAGATCGTCACCGAGCTGGACGCGCGGTCCCGGGTTCGGGAGGGGCAGAACCTGGAGGTCTGGTTCGATCCGGACTCGATCGACGTGTTCGAGCCGCACTCCGGCGCCAACCTCACCGCGTAGCAGCAGCCCTCGGCCGGCCGGGCCGCGGCGCACCCGCCGCGGCCCGGCCGCCGCCTTGTGGTGCTTCTGCGGCGATTGACACGAAGGCCCGATCACCGCTAGACAGGGTGCGTTGGGCGATGACAACGATGTCATCTGGCGTCACCACCACCGACCGGGCCGAGGTCGACCGGCCCCGGCCCAAGGAGGCACCGATGAACCCACCCGGAGCGGCCCGGATCGGCCGCCGGCAGGTACTCGCGACCGGCGGCGCCGCGGCGCTGGCCGGGCTGGCCGCCAGCACCCCGGCCGCCGCCGACCCGGCAGGCACCCACCCGCACGGTCACCCGCACGACACGTTCCCGCTCGGCCCGTTCACCAAGTACTCGGGGAACCCGATCCTGACCCCGGATCCCGGCCACGACTGGGAGTCGGCTTGGCTGTTCAACCCGTGCGCCATCGTCGTCGACGGCCACGTCGCCCTGCTCTACCGCGCCCAGAACGCCGCCAAGACCTCCAGCATCGGCCTCGCCACCAGCACCGACGGCTTCCACTTCGAACGCCGGCCGGAACCGGTCCTGGCGCCGACCGAACCGTACGAGACACCCGGCGGCTGCGAGGACCCGCGCGTCGTGCGCATCGACGGCACCTACTACCTGACCTACACCGGCTACGACGGGAGGCACGCGCTGCTGTGCCTCGCCACCTCCACCGACCTGGTGCACTGGACCAAGCACGGACCGCTCTTCCCGAACCTGCCGGACCCGGGGCACACCGGCCGCAACCCGTGGAACAAGTCCGGAGCCATCCTCACCACCCCGATCGGCGGGTACCACTGGATGTACTTCGGCGAGTCGAACGTGTTCTGGGCACGCTCGAAGGACCTGCTGCACTGGGAGACACCCGGTAACGACGACCCGGTCGCGACCCCGGCGTTCGCCTGGGAACGCGGGCTGATGGAGCCCGGACCGCCGCCGGTCGTCACCGCCGACGGCAAGATCCTGCTGGTCTACAACGGCCGGGCGAACGGCAGCGGCGGCTGGACCAACGGCCAGTACTCCACCGGACAGCTGCTGATCGACCCGGCCGACCCGACCAAGGCGATCGCCCGGCTGGAGCGCCCGTGCCTGGTCCCGACCGCCGACGACGAGCAGAACGGGCAGGTCAACCACGTCGTGTTCAGCGAGGGGCTGGTGCGCTTCCACGGCCGGCGGTTCCTCTACTTCGGGATGGCCGACTCGGTACTCGGCGTCGCCACCGCGCCCTGACCGGCACCACCGCACCGCCCGGTGCGGGGTGTCGGCCGCTGCACCGCACGGTGCGGCGGTGCCGGCCGCTGCACCGGTCGTGCCGTCGGCGCCCCGGACGACCGGGGCGCCGACGGCGCCGCTCAGCCCTGCGCGATCGTGAAGACCCGCACCTTGTCGCTGGTCGGCAGCGTCACCGAGACGACGTGGGTACCGGCCGGCGCGACGTACGGCCGCGTCGCGAACACGTACGCGCCCGGGTCGCTGGACGAGGCGTTCCGGACCGGCGTCCAGGCCACGACCGAGTTGCCGTAGACCGGTTCGAGTGTCCCGTCGTCCTTGCTCCCCCGGTTCGACGGCAGCACCCAGTCGCCGAACGACAGGTCGGCCCGCGCCGTCGTCCCGTCGCTCAATTCGACCGTCGCGGTGTTCTGGCCACCACCGTTGATGCCGGCGCCGACGAACGAGATCCGGGACGCCGGCGTGCCCAGCGTGATGCGCTGCCCCGCGGGCGCCACCGTCTCCGGCTCGCCGACCGGGGCGCTCGGCCAGGTCAGGGTCGTACCGTTGGCGAGCGTGGTGGTGGCACCCGGCGCCAGGCCGGCGGACGCGAGCTGGTCGCGCGCATAGCTGTTGCCCCCGCCGTCGAAGTTGCCGTCGACGGCGTCCCGCGGCGAGGTACCGACCAGGCTCGCCGCCGCGAGCAGGCCGCCGCCGCGAGCGACCCTTACCGTCGACTCGGTCCGGATGCTCGCCGCGCCGGCGCGGGCGGTGACCCGCACCGGGTAGTACCCGTCGGGTACCGACGCCGCGGCGTGCACGGTGAGCCGCGCCGTTCCCGCGCCCGTTTTGTCGAGGTGGATGGCCGCCGAGGGGGTGACGGTCAGGCCGGCGACCGAGGTGCTCGCGGTCAGCCGGACCCGTGCGGAGGTGTGCTGGAAACGCTGCGCCGCGACGGTCAACGCCACGCTGCCGCCCGGCTCGACCGCCGGGTTGTCCGGCCCGGCGTGCACCGCGAACGGCGCCGAACCCCGGCCGTACGAGGGTGGCGCGTCCGCCGCCCGGGTGCCCCAGGTGTGGCTGGGCCGGCCGGCGAGGGTGAAGTCCACGGTCGCCGCGCGCGCCAGCGAGTCCAGGTGCAGGTACGTCGCGGTGCCGGGGTGCCGGTCCACCCGCAGCCCGGCGACGTACCGCCGGCCCTCGTCGGCACCGGCGGCCGTCACGTCCAGGGTCCGGCCGGCCGCGAGATGCAGCCGGGCGGCGTCGAACGCGGGAGCGTTGACGGTCAGCACGTCCGTCCCGGGCGTCGCCGGGAACAGCCCGAGCGCTGCCCACACGTACCAGCTGGACTGGGCGCCGAGATCGTCGTTGCCGGGCTCGGCGTAGTTCGGTTCGGCGCCGAACAGGGTCGTCCGGATCTCGTCGACGACCTCGGAGGTGCGCCACGGCTGGCCGAGGTGGTTGTAGTACCAAGGGACGCCGAAGTCGGGCTCGTTGCCGGCCCACATGTACGGCTGGTTGGGTCCGACGTTCATCCCGTGGCTCATGAACGCGTCGAGCCGCCGGCCGACGATCTCGTCGCCGCCGAGCGCGGTCACCAGGCCACCGACGTTCTGCGGGACGAGCCACAGGTACTGCTCGGCGTTGCCCTCGTCGTAGCCGACCGAGCCGAAGCCGGTGATGTGCCCGCGGTAGCCGAAGTCGTCCGGGATCGTGTAGCCGTCGCCGGCCGGGAACGCGCCGGAGCCGTCCCGCGGCGACACGTACCGGGTGGCCGGGTTGAACAGGTTCTGCCAGTAGTTCGACCGGTCCTGGAACTCGGCCGCCAGGTCGTGCCGGCCGAGCGAGCCGGCCAGCCGGCCGATCGCGAAGTCGTCCACCGAGTACTCCTCGGTGATCGAGGCGCCGGTGACCGCGTGGTCGGTCTGGAACTGCTTCACCTGCGGCGCGTAGTGCCGCTGGTTGTACACGGTCGCCCCGAACCGCTCGACCGCCTGGTCGTTGGTACCACCGGTGTTGCGGCCGGCGTTCCTGCCGACCGCACCGCGCACCATGTAGTCCAGCGCGGTGGGCACGTCGAAGCCGCGGGCGCCGAACGTGTACGTCTGCGCGATCAGCGCGGCGGGGCTGTCCCCGCTCATCTGGTTGGTGCCCGCGTTCGCGAACGCCCACCGCGGGTAGGAGCCACTCTGCTCGGCGTCGTTGACCAGCGACTGCGCCATGTCCGCGGCCCGGTCCGGGAACAGCAGCGACTGCAGCGGCGTCAGCGTCCGGTAGGTGTCCCAGTCGGAGTAGTAGGCGTACTGGTGGCGCGCCCGGCCGCCGCTGCCGGGATGCTCGGACACGTTGTGCACCTTCGGCGTCGCCTCGAACCCGAGGTACTGCCCGTTCACGTCGTCGAACGTGTTCGGGTGCAGCAACGACCGGTACAGCGAGTGGTAGAAGGTGCTGGTGCGCTCGGCCGTCGCGGTCCGGCTGACCTGCACCGTCGACAGGGCGGCGCGCCAGGCGTCGTGCGCGTCGCCGCGCACCCCGTCGAACGCCGCCGGCCACGAGCCGTACGGGTGCGTGCCGTGCGCCGCCGCGCTCGGCGTCGGCACCTCGGTGTTCATGTTCAGGATCGCGTTGTCGGTGCTCACGTACGACATCGCGATCTTGAGGTGGACGGTCCTGGTGCCGGGCGCGAACGACAGGTAGCCGCCGGCCCGGGCGTTGCTGACCGCCGCGTCGTGGCTGCCGTCGCCGACGTGCACGGTGCCGCTCGACTCGTCCCACGCGCCGTAGCCGGCGATGCCGGCATCGACGGTGGCCGCGAAGTACGCGGTGTAGGAGTTGTTCTTGCCGCAGAAGTTCCCGGACTTCGTCCAGCCGGTGACGATCCCGGTGTTCGGGTTCACGTCGATCGCGCCGGCCCGGGTGCCGCCGCTGTTGGACACCCCGGAGCGGAACGTGACCGACGGCGTCGTACCGGCGGGGAACGTGAACGTGGCGACACCGGTGCGGGTGGTCGCGGTCAGTCGCGAGGTGATGTTCGCGCCGGCCGCGTCGGTGGAGGTCAGCTGGTAGTAGCCGGGCGTGCCGACCTCACCGTCGTGTGAGTACGACTCGGTCTTCGTCCACGGCTTCGCGCTCGCCGCCATGCTCGTCGTGGTCGGCAGTACCGGGAAGTCGCCCAGCGCGCCGCAGCCCTGCGACGCGTGGTCCAGGCCGAAGCCGCGCAACGTGGAGTTGGCGTAGTAGTACCCCTGGCCGGTGTTCGGGTTGTCCGGGGAGAACTGCACCATGCCGAACGGGACGGTCGGGCCGGGGAAGTTGTTGATCGAGCCGACCGTCTCGCCGCCGGTCCCGGTGCCGGTGAGGGTGTTCACGGTGGCGGCGGGGTCGGTCACGTACCCGGGTCGGGGTGCCGCGTGGGCGGGGGCGGCCAGCGCGAAGACGGCGATGGCAGCGACGGCGGGCGCCAGGACGGCGACGGCGCGGGGCCGATGTCGCCGCGGCAGGGTTCGTCTCATCGGGGGCTCCTTCGTTCGGTGCGAGGGGTCGGCGGGGTGGCCGGGGCCGGCGGGTCGTGCGACCCGCCCCGGGAGCTGCATGACAGCGTTGTCATTCGGCCCTGCCGCTGTCAACCACCCGGCCCCGGCGGCCCGGGGCCGGCTCGGCCCGGCGCCGCGCCACCACGACCGCGGTCGAGCACTCCGGCCGCGAACGGGCGCGGCAGCCGCTACGCCGCATAGGGTGGCGGCATGCGGGTGGCGATGCTGACGAACGAGTACCCACCGGAGATCTACGGCGGGGCCGGCGTGCACGTCGACTTCCTGGTGCGCGAGCTGCGCCGGATCGTCGACGTGGACGTGCACTGCTTCGGCGCGGACCGCCCGGACGCCGCCGGGTACCGGCCGGACGAGGCGCTCGCCGGCGTGAACGCCGCGCTGCGCACCCTGTCCACCGACCTGCGGATGACCGCCGGGATCGACCCGTCGGTCGACCTGGTGCACTCGCACACCTGGTACGCGAACCTCGCCGGGCACCTGGCGAAGCTGCTGTACGGCAGGCCGCACGTGGTCACCGCGCACTCGCTGGAACCGTTGCGGCCGTGGAAGGCCGAACAGCTCGGCGGCGGGTACGCGCTGTCCTCGTTCGCCGAGCGCACCGCCTACCTCGCCGCCGACGCGGTGGTCGCGGTGTCCGCCGGGATGCGCGACGACGTGCTCGCGAGCTACCCGGAGATCGACCCGGACCGGGTGCAGGTCATCCACAACGGCATCGACACCGAGCTGTACCAGCCGCGCCCGGACGAGGCGCTGCTGCGCGCGCACGGCATCGACCCGGACCGCCCGTACGTGCTCTACGTCGGCCGCATCACCCGGCAGAAGGGGCTGCCGCACCTGCTCGGCGCCGCCGTCGACCTGGACCCGTCCGCCCAGCTGGTACTCGCCGCCGCCGCACCGGACACCGACGAGCTCGCCGCCGAGGTCGCCACCGCCGTCGAGGAACTCGACGCGCACCGCGGCGGTACGGTCTGGCTCGACACGATGCTGTCCCGCGCCGAGGTGATCACCCTGCTCAGCCATGCCACGGCGTTCTGCTGCCCCTCGGTGTACGAGCCGCTCGGCATCGTCAACCTGGAGGCGATGGCGTGCGAGACCGCGGTCGTCGCGTCCGACGTCGGCGGTATCCCGGAGGTCGTCGACGACGGCGAGACCGGGCTGCTGGTGCACTACGACGCGGCGGACCCGGACGGCTTCGAGGCCCGGCTCGGCACCGCCCTCAACACGCTGCTCACCGACCCGGACCGGGCCGCGGCGCTGGGCCGCGCCGGGCGGGCCCGCGCGGTCGCCGAGTTCGGCTGGGACGCCATCGCCGCCCGCACCACCGAGCTCTACCGCACCCTGCTCTGACGGCGCCGAGCCGACCGGCCGCGGTCAGGCCGTCGGGCGCACCGTCCAGGACCGGCGGGCGTTCAGCGCCGGCACGTCCATGCTGGTGGTCTGCTGGTAGGCCGCGCCGATCGCGGCCAGCTCGGCCGCCGACAGCACGTCCTCGACCCGGGCGAAGCCGTCCGGGGCCCGCTCGGCGACCAGCCGCAGCACCCGCTCCGGCCCCATCGCCCGGTTCGCCCGCTGCACCCCGACGGCCTCGTCCCGCCGGGCCGCCTCGTACCCCGCCAGCGCGTCGGCGACGCTCGGCGCCGTCGCCAGGTGGTACGCCACGATCCGGCCGTCCAGGATCGCCTGCGAACCACCGTTCGAGCCGATCGGGTACATCGGGTGCGCGGCGTCACCGAGCAACGTCACCCGGCCGCGGCCCCACCACGGCAACGGATCCCGGTCGACCATCGGGTACACCAGGATCCGCTCGGCGCCGCGGATCAACGCCGGCACGTCGAGGAAGTCGTACCGCCAGTCGGCGAAGTGCGGCAGCACGTCGGCCAGCGAGCCGGCCGCGGTCCAGTCCGCCGCGTGGCCCCGCGCGGGGTCCGGCAGCCGGACCTCGCCGACCCAGTTGACGGTGACCAGGCCGTCGACGACCGGCGAGACCGGGTAGGCGACGAACTTCGACCGGGTGTTGCAGCCGGCCACCAGCATCGACCGGCCGGTCAGGAACGGCTCGACCCGGGCGGTGCCGCGAAACATCAGGATCCCGTTGCCCAGCGGTTCGCCCTCGCCCGGATGCAACCGCGCCCGGACGGTCGAGTGCAGCCCGTCCGCGCCGAGCAGCGCCGCGGCCGGCAGCTCCCGGCGCGCACCGGTCGCGCGGTCCTGCACGGTGACGCTCAGCCCGTCGGGCCGATCCGTGACGTCGACCACGCCGGTGCCCGGCCGGACCGCGTCCGGGCCGAGACGCGCGGTGACCGCGGCCAGCAGCAGCATCTGCAGCTGCCCGCGATGCACCGCGTACTGCGGCCAGCGGTAGCCCGCCGCGGTGCCGCGCGGCTCGCTCCAGATCCGGTTCCCGTGCCGGTCGACGTGCACGCACTCCTCGATCGGCATGCCGATCCCGGCCAGCTCGCCGGCCAGCCCCAGCTCGGTCAGCTCGCGGACCGCGTGCGGCTGCAGGTTGATGCCGACGCCGAGCGGGGTGAACCGCCGGACCGGGTCGACCACCGTCGCCGGCCGGCCGGCCACGGCCAGGCTCAGCGCGGCGGTCAGCCCCGCGATGCCGGCACCGGCGACGAGCACGTCCGGTTCGCTGCTGGTGGACATGCGCACTCCCGGCTCCGATGGGCTGTCCCGCTCCCTTATACCTGATCCGCACCTCGTTTCCGGATCCCGCCAGGGGTGCCGCCGGCCCGGGCGCGCGAGCCGGAAAGTGTCGTACCGGTGTTCGATGCTGGGAGCATGTCGAGCAGCCTGCAGCACACCACCAAGCTTCCGGCCGTGTCACCGTTCGATCTGCGGCAGAGCCTGCGCGCGCTGTCCGGCTTCGCCCCCTGCGCCGGTGAGCAGGTGGTGGCCGACGGCGCGGTGCGCAAGGCGTTCGCGTTGCCGACGCCGGCCGCCGAGGCGATCGTGGTGGAGGTGGGTCCGCGCGGCGACGGCCGGGCCGGCGTCTCGCTCGCCGTGTTCGGCGGCCGGGCGCTCGCCGACGACGAGCTGCGCTGGGCCGAGCGGCGGGTGACCGACTGGCTCGGCCTGGCCGACGACATGACCGGGTTCCTCGCGGTGGCCGCCGACGACCCGGCGATCCGGCCGGTGCTGGCCGAGGTGGCCGGGCTGCACCAGGTCCGGTTCGCGTCGCTGGCCGAGGGCGCGTGCTACTTCGTGCTGACCCAACGCACCGCGCAGCGGGTCGCCGGGCTGCGCAAGCGCCGGCTGGCGGCGGCGCACGGGCCGTCGCTGACGGTGGGCGGGCAGCGCTTCGTGGCGTTCCCGGCGTTTCCCACCCTGACCGGTCTCGGCCCCGACCAGCTCGGCCGGTTCACCGGCAACGCCCGGCAGACCGACTACCTGCTGGCCGCGATCCACGCGCTCGCCGGTGCGGACGAGCAGTGGCTCGCGACCGCGCCGTACGACGAGGTCCTGGCCGAGCTGCGACGCATCCGCGGCGTCGGGGATTTCACCGCGTCCGCGATCATGCTCCGGGTGCTCGGCCGGCCGGACCGGCTGCCGATCGGGATGCCACAGTTCGCCGACGTGGCCGCCCGACTCTACGGGCCGGGCACCTCGATCGACGCGGTTGCCGAGCGGTACGGCCGCTATCTCGGCTGGTGGGCGTACTACGCGAAGACCGCGCTGGCCAGCATGGGTGTGCCGACCACGCACGCCACCCGCCCGCACCGGGCCGCCTGACCTCCGCCTGACCGGCGCGCGCGTCGACCTTGGAGCCACGGCGGCACCATCCGGCGATCGTGGCGGCCTGCCGGCGCGGCCCGCCGATCGTGGAACTGCGCCGGCGCGGGGCGGTCAGTGGGCCGCGGCCGGGTTCGGAAAGGCGTCGGCCGGGTCGGTGGCGTCGGTGGCGACGTTGCCGGCGAGGGTGCCGAGCACCCGGGTGAGCGTCTCGAGGTCCGCGTCGTCGAGGCCGGCCCGCAGCTGCTGGTCGAACTCGGTGGCGGCCCGGCGCAGCCGGTGGAACAGCTGCTCCCCCTCGTCGGTCATGGTCACCTGGTGCACCCGGCGGTTGGCCGGGTCGCGGCGACGGACCAGCAGGCCGGCCGACTCCATCGCGTTCAGGTGGTGGGTCAGCGTGGCGCCCTGGATGCCGATGGCCGCGGCGAGTTCGCGCTGGTTGGCGTGTGTGCGGGTCTTCAGCGAGATCAGGATGAGCCAGCTGGGCAGGCTGCCGCCGGCGGCGGCGAGTGCGTCGTCGAAGGCGCGGCTCACGGTCTTGGCCGAACGGGCCAGGGCCAGGCCGATCGGCATCCGGGCAGGCGGTCCCATGGCGAGAGCGTAACCCAGTTCGGACAGAAATGCTTGACGGCTAATCATTAGAGATCTAATGTTTAGTCATCGAAGCCAATGGTCCATCAAAGCAACCGAGAGGCGGGACCATGTCCATCACCGAGATCACCGAACTCGGCCGGCGCTGGGTCGCGGCCGAGCTGCAGGGCGACACCGACACCCTCGACGAGCTGGCGGTCGACGACTTCACCCTGGTCGGGCCGCTGGGTTTCCTGCTCGACAAGAAGCAGTGGCTCGACCGGTACCGGTCCGGCCAGTTCGTCACCGACGAACTGGACTGGCACGACGTCACGGTCCGCCGCTACGGCGACACCGCCGTCGCGATCGGCATCCAGCAGCAGCGCGCCGCGTACCGCGGGCGGCCCAGCGACGGGCAGTTCCGGGTCACCCAGATCCTGGTCCGCCAGGACGACCGGTGGCGCCTCGCGGGCCTGCACCTCAGCCCGATCGCACCGCCCCCGGGCGCCTGACCGGTCGGTACCCGAGCACCCGGGGCATCGCGCGGCGCCTCGGTCCTGGAGTGCCGAGGCGCCGGTACCACCCGGGCGCGGCGCGCGGGCGAGGCGGCCTCAGCGGTCCGGGGCGACGACGGCGTGCCGGTAGGCGTACCGGACCGCCTGGGCCCGGTCCCGCAGCCGCGCCTTGGTGAACAGGTTGTTGATGTGGGTCTTGACCGTCGCCTCGCTGACGTACAGCTCGGTGGCGATCTCCCGGTTGGTCAGCCCAACGGCGATCAGCGCGAGCACCTCGCCCTCGCGGGGTGTCAGCCCGTCCGGCAACTCCCGCGGCACCGGCGGCTGCGGAGTCGCGGTCGCCGCCACCAGCCGGCGCTGCACGTCGGCATCCAGCACCCCCTGGCCGGCGGCCGCGGCGTGCACCGCGCGGGCGATCTCGTCCCGGCCGGCCTCCTTGGTCAGGTAGCCGATCGCGCCGGCGCGCAGCCCGGCCAGCACGCTCTGGTCGTCGGCGAACGTGGTGAGCACCACCACCCGGGTGGCCGGGTGGCCGGCCGCGATCCGGCGAGTCGCTGCCACCCCGTCCATCCCCGGCATGTGCAGGTCCATCAGCACCACGTCGGGGGCGTGCTCGGCGACCGCGGCGACCGCCTCGGCGCCACCCGGCGCGGTGGCCACCACCGTCACGTCGGGCAGCAGGTCGAGCATGGTGGCGAGCCCTTCCCGTACCGCGGTCTGATCATCGGCGACCACGATGCGCACCGGTTCGGTCATACCGGAATCCTCGCCGCCACCTGCCAACCGCCGTCGAGCGGCCCCGCGTCGAGGCTGCCACCGAGCGGTTCCAGCCGTTCCCGCATGCCCGTCAGGCCGTACCCGCCGCCGGCGGCGGCCAGCGAGGTCGGCGCGCCGTCCGGCGCCGGCCCGTTCCGGACCGTCAGCGCGACCTGGTCGTCGGTGTACGCCAGAACCATCCGCACCGCCGCACCGGCGGCGTGCTTCGTCGCGTTCGTCAGCGCCTCCTGGGCGATCCGGTACAGCGCGAAGCTCGCCTCCTCGGGCACCTCGCGTACCGCCCCGTCCACCCGCAGCCGCGGGTCCCACCCGGTGCCTTCCCCGTCGGCCGGTGCGGGCGCGGTGGCCACCGGAGCCCCGGCGGCCGGTGCCGGCCCGGATCCCGCCGGTACCGAATCGGCCGGTACCGGCGCGGGCGGCGTCGAGGCGGCCGGCACCGGGCCGGGCGGCCGGGGTGCGGTGGTGGCGAGCAGCGCGGACAGCGACTCGGGCAGCGGTGCGCTGGCGCCCTCCCGCAACGCCAGCACCGCCTGCTTGGTCTCGGCCAGCCCCTCCCGGGCGAGCCGGCGCGAGGTCCGGACCACCTCCCGCGCCTCCCCCTCCCGCCCGGCGCCGAGCAGCGCGTCCGCCGCCTCCAGCTGTACCGCCAGCGCGGCCAGCGAGTGCGCCAGCACGTCGTGGATCTCGCGGGCGATGCGGCTGCGCTCGGCGAGCGTCGCCGACCGCGCCTCCGCCACCTGCGCCCGCTGCTCCTGCACGACCAGTTCGGCCGACTGGCGGACCCGGTCCTGATGCGCGTGGTCGAGCAGCCCGCCCAGGTACGAGCCGGCCAGCCCGCCGAGCAGCCACCAGTCCGGCCACTGCTGCCACACCAGCCAGGTGCCGCCGACGTAGGCGACCACGATGCCGACCAGGACCGCCGCCGATGCGTCGATGCGCCAGCGGATCGCGACCACCGAGACCGGCAGGAACAGGAACAACCCACCGATCGTCTCCGGTGTGAGGATGCCGAGTGTCACCGTCAGCGCCGCGGTCGTCAGCAGGATCACCGGAACGTAGCGGTGCTCGCTGCGGCGCATCGGCCACAGCAGCAGCATGCCCACCACCGACAGGCCCAGCAGGACCAGCGCCGGCACCCCTCGCGCCGGCGACCAGTGCCGCACCTCGACGAAGAACACCGCGGCGGCCATGAAGACCAGCACCGCGAGCCGGATCCCCCGGCGTACCAGGAGATCCCAGGTCACCGGGCCGTCCTCGGGCCGGCCCCACCAGATGGGCTGCACGTCTCACCTCCGCCGGCGAGCGCCACCCGCCGGCCGGTCGCCGCCTCGTACCCCGTCGAGTATCGCCAGCAGCGGCGACCCGGTACGCCCGGACGGCTGCAGCGGTACGCCGGTGGCGAGCGCCCGCGGCGTGAGCACCAGCGACTCGCCGAGGAAGCCCAGCCCCGAGGTGATCAGCAGGGTGCCGATCAGCGCGGCGCTGAAGTGCGGCTTGCCGCCGGACGCGAGCGACGAGATGCTGGCCGCGGCGGTCGTGACGCCGAGCACGGCGAGCAGCGCCCGGACCCCGAACCGGGCGACGAACGCCGCCAGCCACACCCCGAAGGTGCGCAGCCGGTACCGCTGCCACAGCACGCCGCGCCGCTCGAACAGCTCGACGGTCGCGCCACGGGCCGCTCCCAGCCCCAACGACAGGGCGCCGGTCAGCGCCAGCGACAGCCACTCCCCCGCCGGCAGCCCGCCGTGCGTGGCGATCTGGTACCCGCCGATCGCCAGTTCGAACAGCGGCGCCAGCAGCAGCCGGCGCACCTTCAACGGCTCGCCGTAGACCCGGCGCGCGATCATCAACGCGACGACCACCAGGACCACGCCGACGGCCAGCACGGCTTTCCCCATCGCCTACCCCTTTCCCCGGGCACCGAAGGTAGGGATCGGGCGGTCCGGCCGGATCGGCGCGTGGGTGGAGAGCCGGGTGGAGATCGGCGGGCGGGGCGGCGCCGGTTACCGGGTGGCGAGTAGCGCAGCTACCGGGTCGCGAGGTAGCGCAGCTACTGGGTCGCGAGGTAGCGCAGCAGGGTACGCACTCCCCAGCCGGTGGCGCCCTTCGGCAGTTCACCGGAGGCGCTGGACGACCAGGCCGGCGCGGACATGTCCAGGTGCGCCCAGCGCGGGTGGTCGGCGGTGAACTCGCGCAGGAACAGTGCGGCCATCACCGACCCGGCCTCGCCCGGTACCGGGGCGTTGGTGAGGTCCGCGACCGCCGAGGCGTGCACCTTCTCGACGTAGTCGGCGGGCAGCGGCATCCGCCACATCGGCTCGCCGGCGGCGTCGCCGGCCGCGAGCAGCGCGGCGGCCAGCTCGTCGTCGGTCGCGTACAGCGCGGCGGTCTTCTTGCCCAGCGCGACCCGCTGCGCGCCGGTCAGCGTGGCCAGGTCGACGAGCACGTCGGGGGCGAGCCGGCGCACCGCGTACGCGAGGGCGTCGGCGAGCACGATCCGCCCCTCCGCGTCGGTGTTCTGGATCTCGCTGGTGATCCCGCCGTAGTGCCGCACCACGTCGCCCGGCCGGTACGCGGCACCGCTGACGGTGTTTTCCGCCAACGGCAGCAGCGCCGTGACGCGGACCGGCAGCCGCAGCGCGGCGGCCCCGACCACGGCCGCGGCGACCGCGCCGGCACCGCCCATGTCCTTGCGCATCAGCTCCATCGCACCGGTCGGCTTGATGTCGATGCCGCCGGTGTCGTACGTGATGCCCTTGCCGACGAGCACGACGTGCCGCTGCGCGCCGCGCGGCCGCCAGCGCAGCTCGACCAGCCGCGGGGGCGGGGCGAGCCGGCACCGACCGCGAGCACCCCGCCGAACCCCTCGGCGGCGAGCCGGTCGGCGTCCCGGATCCGCACCTGCACCTGGTGTTTCTCGGCGGCGCGGGCGATCCGCCCGGCGAGCCAGTCCGGCGACTTGTGGTTGCTGGGGGTGTTGACCCAGTCCCGGGCCAGCGTGGTGGCCTCGGCGACCGCCTGCGCGCGGGCCAGCGCCGGGCCGTACCGGTCGGCGTCGGCGGCGATGGTGACCCGGCTCAGCGCCGGTGCGCCGCTGTCGTCCGCGGCCAGGCTGAACCGGTACCCGGCCAGCAGGATGCCCTCGGCCAGCCCGGCGAACTGCGTGTCGGTCAGCCCGTCCGGTACCGCGACGGTGACCGCCGGTCGGGTCGTGGCGGCCCGGACGACGGCGGCGCCGGCGGCCCGCCAGTCGGCTTCCGCACCGTCGCCGACGCCGACCGCGATCAGCTGCTGCGGTCGCTCGCCGGGCCGGGGCAGCACGTCGACGGCCCCGGCGGCGCCGGTGTGCTCGACGTCGGCCAGGTACGTGGCGAGCACGGTGCCGGTGCCGGCCGGCAGCGGCACGCCGGACACCACCGCGGCCGGGGCGTCGCTGCCGGCACCGTCGGTACCGGAGGCACCGTCGGGGCCGGTCGGGGCGACCGGGACGGCCAGTACGGCAGGCCGGGCGGCCGTGCCGAGTCGCAGGGTCAGGGAGGCCACACGCAGCTCCATCCGTCCCGGGGCCGGGACAAGCCAGGTCGAGGGAACCAGGTCAGGACACCGGCCCGGTACCGAGAGGATCGGTACCGGGCCGGTGTGGGTCGGTGGGGTGCCGCACGGCGCCCCGCAAACGGATCAGCCCGCGACGTTCTTCAGCGCCTCGCCGAGCTCGCCGGCTTCCTCCGGGGTCATCTCGACGACCAGCCGGCCACCGCCTTCGAGCGGAACCCGCATGACGATGCCGCGGCCCTCCTTGGTGACCTCCAGCGGACCGTCGCCCGTCCGCGGCTTCATGGCCGCCATGTTGTCTCCCCTCGACTCGATACCGCGGGCCTTCCCGCGGCCGATACCTTCCGCGCGTCGCGGCCGAGCCGGCCCGCCGGCCTGCGACGCACTTCCACGACGATGATTTTCCCTGATAAGCGGGCCGGGACCCAAACCGACCCCGGGATATGTGACAGTTGTTGGCATCTTCGGTATCGAACTGTCACACTCGCGAGCGTGCAGGCCCGCTCCGCGCTGTTCGATCTCTATGGAGATCACCTTCGGCCGCGCGGCGGTGAGGCACCGGTCGCGGCCCTCGTCCGGCTGCTCGCGCCGCTGTCCATCGCCGCGCCCGCCGTGCGCACCGCCATCTCCCGGATGGTCCGGCAGGGCTGGCTGGCCCCGGTCCGGCTGCCGGCCGGACCCGGCTACGCGCTCACCGCCCGCGGCATGCGCCGGCTCGACGAGGCCGCCGCCCGCATCTACCGGACCACCCGCCGCGACTGGGACGGCCGGTTCGACCTGCTGGTGCTGACCGGACCGGTCGGCCGGGCGGAACGGACCCGGCTCGCCGAAACCCTCGGCTACCTCGGCTTCGGCGCGCTGTCGCCGAGCACCTGGGCGGCGCCCCGGCGCGGCACCGTACGGGCCCGGGACGCCGAGGTCGCCGCGCTGCTGGACGAGGTCGGCGTCCCGGCCGAGCGGTTCGTCGCCCGGCACGGTGGCGACACCAGCGGCGCCGCCGAGCTGGTCCGCCGCGCCTGGGATCTGCCGGCGCTCGCCACCGCGTACCGGGAGTTCGTGGCCCAGTACACCCCGGTGGTCGCCGGGCTGCCGGCCACCGCGACCGACGAGCAGGCGTACGCGGCACGGTTCCGGCTGGTGCACGCCTGGCGGACGTTCCTGTTCTCCGACCCGCAACTGCCCGCCGAACTGCTGCCCGCCGACTGGCCCGGCACCACCGCGGCCGTCTTCTTCGACCGGTACGCGGGGCGGCTGCGCGCCGCCGCCGACCGGTACGTGGACTCCTGCCTGCCCACCACCCACCGCTGAGACGACATCATCGGGCGTGCCACACCGCGCCGAGACCGAAGGGTTGCCATGACCGAAGTGCTGCTGGTCGACCGCGCCGACACCGGCGTCGTCACGTTCACCTTCAACCGCCCCGAGTCGCTGAACTCGCTGTCCACCGAGCTGAAGGAGGCGCTGCGGGATGCCCTGCGGGACGCCGCCGCCGACGACGGCTGCCGGGCGCTGCTGCTCGCCGGCGCCGGCCGCGGCTTCTGCGTCGGCCAGGACCTGCGCGAACACATCGAGACGCTGGACACGAGCGCGGACCCGATGCGGACCGTGCACGAGCACTACACGCCGATCGCGGAGCTGCTCGGCGGGATGCCCAAGCCGGTGGTGGCCGCGGTACGGGGGCCGGCCGCCGGCGCCGGCGCGGCGCTGGCGTTCCTCGCCGACTTCCGCATCGGCGGCCCCGGCACCTCGTTCTCGATGAGCTTCGCCGGGGTGGGCCTCGCCGGCGACACCGGCATCTCGTGGAGCCTGCCCCGGCTGGTCGGCTACGCCAAGGCCACCGAACTGACCCTGCTCGGTACCAAGGTGGACGCCGGCACCGCCGACCGGCTCGGCCTGCTCACCGACCTGGTCGCCGACGACGACCAGGTACTGCCCACCGCCACCGCGCTCGCCGCCCGGCTCGCCGCCGGCCCGACCGTCGCGTACGGGCAGCTCAAGCGGGAGCTGGCCACCGGCGCGTCGGGCACCCTGCACGACGCGCTCGCGGTCGAGGCGGACGCGCAAGCCGTCTGCGCCGGGACCGCCGACCACCGGGCCGCCACCGAGGCGTTCGTCGCCAAGCAACGCCCCACCTTCCACGGCCGCTGACCGCATCGCCGGCCCCGGCACGCTGATCATGGCGTGCCGACCCGCCGGCTTCCCCAGCGCCGTTGATCATGGTGGCATCCGCCCGGGAATCGGTTGCACGGCAAGACAACACCATGATCAACCGGTGCGGGCGGGCTACTCGTCCTCCTCGGGGTCCATCTCGTGCTCGGCGCCGAGCACGTACGGGCGCATCGCCGTCTCGTCGCCGCGCGGCGAGACGAACGCCGGCAACTCCGCCGGGCCGAGCTGCCGCACGTAGGTCCAGAAGATCCGGACCGCCTCGGCCGGCGAGTCCGCCTCGATCGGCAGGTCCAGGCTGACCAGCCACTCCCGCTTCGGCGCGACCGGACTCGGCCGGGGGCCGAGCGCCTCCACGATCCGGCCGTACGCGGGCTCTCCCAGTACCGCCGGGTCGCCCGCCTCGAACTCCATCGCGTCCGGCAGGGCCAGATCGGCGAGCGGTACCGGCCGGTCGACCGCCCGCGACAGGTACTCGACGACCATCGCCGCCGGCAGCCCCGCGTCGTCGTCGTCCGGGTCGTCCGGCACCCGGTCGATCGGGTACGGCGGGGTCACGACCCGGGCCAGCCCGAACACGACCGGCTCGCCGGCCGTGCCGCCGCTGGTGACCAGCGCGACCGGGTCACCGGCCGCCATCGGCAGCACCGCCGGCAGCGGTACTTCCAGCTGATCGTGCTGGTAGAGCCGTTCCGAGCGGAACTGCTCCGGACCGACCGCGACCATCCACTGCGTCATGACACCTCCGCACCCCGTCGAGGTCACCCGCAGCCACAGCGCTGCTGAGGCAACCCTTAGCTTTCAGCATGCCGGGGTTGGCGGGCACCCACTCCACCGGGTCCACCGTGCCATCGGCGGAACGCCGGATCGGCCGGTCACGGCGCCCGGATCGGCCCGGCGGCGGCACGCCGGTCGACGCCGGCGCGCGGTCAGGCGGCGGGGTGGCGCGGGGCGATGCAGCCGGCCAGGTGGTCGTCGACCAACCCGGCTGCCTGCATCAACGCGTACCCGGTGGTCGGGCCGACGAACCGGAACCCGCGCCGCTTCAACTCCTTCGCCAGCGCCACCGACTCGGGACTGGTCGCCGGCACGTCCGCGAGCCGCTTCGGCCGTGGCCGCGGCTCCGGCGCGTACGACCAGATCAGCGCGGCGAGGCCGCCCGGCAGCTCCGCCGCGACCCGGGCGTTCTGCAACGCGGCGTCGATCTTGGCCCGGTTGCGGACGATGCCGGCGTCGGCCAGCAGCCGTTCCCGGTCGGCGGCACCGAACGCGGCGACGGTGCCGATCCGGAACCCGGCGAACGCCTGTCGGAACGCCGGCCGCTTGCGCAGGATGGTGATCCAGGCCAGGCCGGACTGGAACGCCTCCAGGGTGAGTCGCTCGAACAGTCCGTCGTCGGTGCGGACCGGGCGGCCCCACTCGCTGTCGTGGTACTCGACGTACTCGGGCGCGCTGCCGGCCCACGGGCAGCGGCCCTGGCCGTCCGCGCCGACGAGCAGGTCCGGTGAACTCGGGGTGCGGCTCATCCGGTCAGCTCACCGCCGGCTGGTCCGCGACCCGCCGGGCCGCGCCACCCGGCCGCCCGTTCGAGGGGCCGGCACGGTCCGCGTCCGGCGCCGTACCGTCGCCCGGTTCGCCCTCGTGCCCGGCGGCCGCGCCGGCCGGCTCGTCCCCGCCCGCCGTCGTCGCGCCGCCGTCCGCGGCTGGCTCGTCCTCGTCGGACGCGCTCGCGCCGGCATCCCCGACGGGCGGCTCGCCGGCCGCGGCACCGGCGTCCGCGGCGGCCGGCTCGGGGGTATCGGCGTCGCCCGCGGTGGGCGACGCACCGGCACCGTCCACCGAGTCCCGGTCAGCCCCGCCGGCTGCCGGCACGTCGTCTCGCGCCAGCACCGCGTCGTGCTCCGCCGACACCCCGACCCCGTCCACGCCCGGCGCGTCGCGGTCGACCGGCACGTCGTCAGCTGCCGGCCCGGCGCCGGTGTCCGCCGGAGCGGCCGTCGACGGTACGCCCTCGGCCGGGTGCCGGTTCGCCGGCGCGGCGGCGGCGAGGCGGCGGTCCCGGAGCAGGTCGGCGTCCGCGGTGCGACCGTCTCGCAGCGCCGCGACCTCGGCCTCCAGCGCGGCGATCAGCTCCTGCTTGTAGCCCAGGTCGTACGAGACGCGGCGGAGGGCGGCATCGACCTGCGCCATCCGGTACCCGCGGACGACCGCGTCGAACCGGACGGAACCCAGGTCTCGCTCCGCGAGCGGCCGGTCACCGGGCAGCCGGCGGGCCCGCTCGTCCGGCTCGGCCGGCTGCAGGCCGCGCGCCGCGCCGGTGATCGCCACGATCACACCGAACACGATGGCCGCCGCCACCAGGGCCACCACGAGCAGCAGGAGAATCTCGCGCATACCGGCAATCGTGACACGACGAACAGACCGCCAGGACCCCGGTACGGTTGGCCGGGCTCGCCGAGCCGTCGCCACCGGGGACGACCAGGCGTTTGACCGGGGTCGACACCCGATGGTGCGGTCACCATCCGATCAGGAGGTAGCGCGTGGACAGCGGTCCGGTGCGGCTTGGCCGCCGCACGTTCGAGCCGACCGAGCTGGCCGTGATGGCCATCATCAACCGGACCCCGGACTCGTTCTTCGACCAGGGCGCCACGTTCGGTACCGACGCGGCGCTCGCCGCCGTGGACCGGGCGGTCCAGGAAGGGGCCGACATCGTCGACATCGGCGGCGTCAAGGCCGGGCCGGGCCAGGTGGTCGACGCCGACGAGGAGATCCGGCGCATCGTCCCGTTCGTGGCCACCATCCGGGCGCGCCATCCCGACCTGGTGATCTCGGTGGACACCTGGCGGGCGGAGGTGGCCCGGCAGGCGGTCGACGCCGGCGCCGACCTGCTCAACGACGCCTGGGCCGGCGCCGACCCGCAGCTGGCCGAGGTCGCCGCGCGGACCGGCGTCGGCCTGGTCTGCTCGCACACCGGTGGGCTGCCGCCGCGTACCCGGCCGCACCGCCCGGCCTACGACGACGTGCTGGCCGACGTGCTGGACACGGTGACGCGGCTGGCCGACCGGGCCGTCTCGCTGGGAGTACGGCGGGACGGGATCCTGATCGACCCGGCGCACGACTTCGGCAAGAACACCCGGCACTCGCTGGAGGTCACCCGCCGGCTGGACGAGCTCGCCGAGACCGGCTGGCCGGTGCTGGTCGCCCTGTCCAACAAGGACTTCGTCGGCGAGTCGCTGGACGTACCGGTGGCCGGCCGGCTGTCCGGCACGCTCGCCGCCAGCGTGGTCAGCGCGTGGCTCGGCGCCCGCTTCTTCCGCGCCCACCAGGTCCGCGCCACCCGGCAGGCGCTGGACATGGTCGCCACCATCCGCGGCGACCGGCAGCCCGCCGCCGCCCGCCGCGGCCTCGCCTGACTGTGAGGCTTTTCTTCGCAGCCTGATGGTGCTGGGCTGTGGGTCGGCAGCTGCGGGCGTGACCGCGGTTCGATGTCACAGCCGGCTGGTAGGCAGGGCGGCATGATCGGTCGCCTGCCGCTGGACGAGCAGCTGCCCGCGCTGCGCGCGGCCCTGCAGACCAACGAACTGCTCACCGAGGTGCTGGCCCGCACCGCCGGGCTGGGCCTGCCCGGGTGGTACCTGACCGCCGGGTGCGTGTTCCAGACCGTGTGGAACGTGGTGACCGGCCGGCCGCCGGGCGGCGGCATCAAGGACTACGACGTGTTCTACTTCGACGACACCGACCTGTCCTGGGCGGCCGAGGACGAGGTCATCGCCGCCGGCCGGACGGTGTTCGCGGACCTGCCGGTCGAGGTCGAGATCCGCAACGAGGCCCGGGTCCACCTCTGGTACGAGGAGAAGTTCGGGGTGCCCTGCCCGGCCTACGGTTCCAGCGAGGCGGCGATCGACAGCTTCGCCGCCACCACCTGCTGCGTCGGCCTGCGCGCCGAGCCGGACGGCCGCTGGCGGGTCTACGCGCCGTACGGGCTGTCCGACGTGTTCAACCTGGTGCTGCGGCCGAACCCGGTGCAGGCACCGCGCTCGGTCTACGAGACAAAGGCCGCGCGCTGGCGGGCCCGCTGGCCGGAGCTGACCGTGCTGCCCTGGCCGGAGCCGGATTGACCCCGGACACGGCGCCACCCGGCCCACACCGCAGCGGTCCCGACCGGGCAGCGCACCGCCGCGGCAGCGCCCATCCGGGAGCGGTGCCATCCGGGAGCGGTGCCGTCCGGCCCGCCGTCAGGCGGCGAGCGCGGCCTCGAGGACGTCGACCGCCGCCGGCACGTCGTGCACGACCCGCAGCAGGTCGCGGGCCTCCGCGGACAGGAACCGGTCCCGCACCAGGGTGTCCACGTAGGACATCAGGCCGTCGTAGAAGCCGTCGGTGGACACCAGCACGATCGGCTTGCGGTGCAGGCCGAGGTGCCCGGTGGTCCACACCTCGAACAGCTCGTCCATGGTGCCGACCCCGCCCGGCAGGGTGAGGAAGGCGTCCGCGGCGGCGATCATCCGGTTCTTGCGCTCCGCCATGTCGGTGGTGACGACCAGTTCGTCGGACCCGACGTCGGCGATCTCCCGCCCGTACAACACCTCGGGGATCACGCCGTACGTCCGGCCGCCGGCGGCCCGACAGCCGGCCACCAGCGCGCCCATCATGCCCACGCTGCCGCCGCCGGACACCACCAGATGACCGCGCCGGGCCAGCTCGGCACCGGTGTCGGCCGCCAGGTCCAGGTAGCCCTTGCTGATCTGCGTGGACGAGCCGCAGAACACCCCGATCGCGGCCATCTCAGCCCTCCACCGGCGGCTCGGTGACGTCCGGTTCGACCTGCCGGGCGTCGCGCGCCTGCTCGCTCTCCAGCACCCAGCCCACCGCCTCGTCGACGTCGTCGGTGACCCGGACCAGGTCCAGGTCGGACGGGTTGATCGTGCCGGCCGGCACCATCGTGTCGCGCAGCCAGTCGAGCAGACCCTGCCAGTACGCCCGGCCGAGCAGGATGACCGGGAACCACGTGACGCGCTTGGTCTGCACCAGCGTCAGCGCCTCGAACAGCTCGTCCATGGTGCCGAAGCCGCCCGGCAGCACGCAGAACGCCCGCGCGTACTTGACGAACATCGTCTTGCGCACGAAGAAGTACCGGAAGTTGATGCCCAGGTCGACCCAGTCGTTGAGGCCGTGCTCGAACGGCAACTCGATGCCCAGGCCGACCGCGGTGCCGCCGGCGAGGCTGGCGCCCTTGTTCGCCGCCTCCATGGCACCGGGGCCGCCGCCGGTGATCACCGCGTACCCGGCGCGGGCGAGCGCGGCGGACAGCTCCTCGGCCATCCGGTACTCCTCGGTGCCGGGCTTGGTGCGGGCCGACCCGAACACGCTGACCGCCGGGCCGAGCTCGGCGAGCGCACCGAAACCCTCGACGAACTCGGACTGGATCCGCAGCACCCGCCACGGGTCGGTGTGCACCCAGTCGACCGGCTCCCGGGAGTCCAGCAGGCGCTGGTCGACCATGCTGCGCGGCAGCGACGCGCGCCGCAACACCACCGGCCCGCGCTGCCAGCTCGGCCCCTTCACCGACCGGTCCCGATCGGCCGGCCGGCCCTCGTCCACCCCGGATCCGTCACTCATGGGCACCACGTTAACCAGCATCCGGCCGCGCCAGCGGCACCACCCGCCCACCGTCCCATCCGCACGAACGGATCATCGGCGACCGAACCGACCCGCGCGGTGCGGCGGGCCGGCGCGACGGTCAACCGCCGGTGAACGGCGGGCTCCACCGAACCGGTGGCGCTCCGGCCCGGAGCCTGGCACTCCGACCCGGGATCTGGCCCTCCGGCCCGGGACCTGGCACTCCGACCCGGGGTCTGGCGCTCCGGCCCGGGATCTGGCCCTCCGGCCCGGGATCTGGCACTCCGACCCGGGATCTGGCGAGCCGGCCTGCGGCACCGTCCTCGGCTGGCCCGCCGGCGGCACCGTGCCGGCCGCATCCCGGCGGCGGCACCACCCGCGGCCATGTCGGGTCAGGCGAGCCAGCGGCGCAGCGCCTCGGCGCCGGACCGGATCAGCGGGATCTCCACCCGCTCGTCCCGGGCGTGCGCGACGTTCGGGTCGCCCGGCCCGTAGTTGAGCGCCGGAACGCCGATGCTGGCGAACCGGGCCACGTCGGTCCAGCCGAACTTGCCGCGCGGCCGGGTGCCGATCGCGGCCAGGAAATCGGCCGCGGCCGGCTCGGACAGGCCGGGCAGCGCGCCGGGCGCCGAGTCGGTGATCTCGACCTTCAGCGGCAGGCCGGCGAACACCTCGCGCACGTGCGCGTGCGCATCCGCCTCGGTACGATCCGGGGCGAACCGGAAGTTGACCTCGACGACACACTCGTCGGGGACGATGTTGCCCGCGATGCCGCCGGCGATGCGCACCGCGTTCAACCCCTCGCGGTACTCGCAGCCGTCGATCACCACGGTGCGCGGCTGGTACCCGCGGAGCCGGTCCAGCGCCTCACCGGCGGCGTGGATGGCGTTGCTGCCGAGCCAGCTGCGGGCGGAGTGCGCGCGCACCCCGGTCGCGGTCAGCCGGGCCCGCATGGTCCCCTGGCAACCGGCCTCGACCTCGCCGTAGGTGCCCTCCAGCAGGATCGCGAAGTCGGCGGCGAGCCAGTCCGGCCGGGTCCGGGAGATCCGGCTCAGGCCGTTGCGCTCGGCCTCGACCTCCTCGCAGTCGTAGAACAGGTACGTGACGTCGTGCCGCGGCGCCGGCAGCGTCACCGCCAGGTGCAGCGCGAGCGCGTCGCCGGACTTCATGTCGCTGGTACCGCAGCCGTGCATCACGTCGCCGTCGACCCGGGACGGCAGGTTGTCCGCGATCGGCACCGTGTCCAGGTGGCCGGCGAGCACGACCCGCCGTTCGCGCCCCAGCTCGGTACGCGCGCAGAGCACGTTGCCGTCGCGCTGCACGCTCAGGTGGGGCGCGGACCGCAGCGCCCGCTCGACGGTGTCGGTGATGCGCTGCTCGTCGCCGGACACCGACTCGATGTCCACCAGCGCCCGGGTCAACGCCACCGGATCGGCCAACGTCTCGGTACTGAAACTGTCCACCGCCGAACCCTACTTCAGCGGCCGTCACGGGGCCGGCGCCGCCGCTACGGCTTGACGTAGACGTCGGTGAAGACGGGGGTGGCGAGGACCTTGGACAGGACCACGCCGCCCACCTTGGAGCCGTTGACCCCGACGAAGTTCGAGTCGTAGGCGGGAACCGCGGCGGCGGTGTCGGTGACGATCCGCTGGTCGAGCTTGCCCCATTCCGGCGCCGCCTGCGCGAACGGCAGCGCGCCGATCCGGTCGATCTGCTTGTCGATGGCCGGATCGTCGAGGTACGAGGTGTCGGAGTTGCCCTGCGGCTGCAGGCCGCGGCCGTCGAACAGCGGCGGCAGGACGGTCGACCCGCTCGGCCAGTCGGCGGCCCAGTTCGCCAGGTAGAAGTCCCACGGGTTGTCCCGCCGCTGCTGGCTGGAGTAGAACGTGGCGGCGTCGATCGGGGACAGCGAGATGCGGAAGCCGGCCTTCTCGAACGCCGCCTTCACCACCGTCGCCTGCTTCTGTCCCTCCGCGTTGTTCTCGTACCCGTAGACGAGCTTGGGATGCTTGCCGGCCAGCAACTTCCGCGCCTTCGCCGGGTCACCGTTCGGCCCGGCCGGGTACGCGTCGTAGTGGTGGTACCCGATCGTGGCCGGGGACAGCATCGTCGTGGTCGGGGTGCCGCGCAGCGGACCGCCGATCACCTGCACCAGCCCGGCGCGGTTGATCGCGTACTCCATCGCCCTGCGCACCGTCAGGTCCTTGACCCGCTGGGTGTTGATCGCGAGGTACTGCACGAAGGAGGTGAGACCCTTGGTACTGCGCGCCGCCACGGCGCCGGTGACCTTCGACAGCAGTTGCTGCGGCACGCTGTTCTGCGAGATCGAGTAGCGCGCGTCGCCGGAGTCGGCGATCTCCTGGTTGGCCTGCAGCTCGTCGGTCAGCCCCAGCTTGACGACGAGCCGGTCCGGGTAGGCGTGCCGGATCGGATCGGTGGCCGGATCCCAGTACCTGTTGCGCACCAGCGTGAGCTTGCTGCCCTTGGCGTAGTCGGCGATCCGGTACGGCCCGGACGAGAACGGCGCGAGATCGTACCGCTGCTTGGTGTCCTTGTCCTTCGGCACCGGCACGGTGGTACCCATCGACGCCGCGAACGGCAGGTCGCAGTGCGGCTTCGCGAACCGGAACGTGAGCGTGCGCCCGGACACCGTGACGCCGGGCGGCACCGCGGCTCCCCCGTCGTACGGGCCGTGGTACTTCGCGTTGTAGTCCGGCGAGTTCGCCAGCCACTGCTGGATGTAGTGCGGCCCGTCGGATTCGAACGACGCGAACGAGCGCGCCACCCCGTACGCCACGTCGGCGGCGGTGATGGTGCTGCCGTCGGCGTACCGCAGGCCGTCCTTGAGGGTGAACCGCCAGGTCGTGCAGTCGTGCCGCACGTCGGTACCGGGCGTGGTCGCGAGGTCACCGACCAGCGTGATCCGGCCCGCCGAGTCCTGCCGGAACGAGGTCAGCGGCCGGGCGAACTCCTGCTCGATCGCGAACTCCCGGATCGAGTAGGTGCGCTGCGGGTCCAGGTGGCCGTAGTCGCTGTCCTGCAGCAGGTCGATGGTGCCGCCCCGGCGGGCGCCCGGGACCGCCGGCGCGGGGCCCCGGGAGTCGGCCGGATCCGTCGAGATCCCGCCGGAGATCTTCGGCCGCGGCGCCGTGCCGCCGTGCTCGCCGGTGTTCTTCGAGCACGCCACGAGCGACGTCGCCGTCACTCCGAGCGCGAGCACCAGCACGCCCCACCGGGCCGGTCGTCCCATCACACACCGCCTCAGCACCGCCGAACCTTGCTGACGAAACTTGTCTAGCATGTCGGTCAGGTCCGAAGGAAGCGGGCGACGACGGGAGCACAACGTGGGACTCGACAGCACCCCGAGCAGGTACCGGCGGATCGTCGAGGAGCACTTCACCGCGCTGTACGGCTCGGCGTTCGGCCGGCTCGGTCAGGTGCTCGCCGTCGACGCCGCACCGGACGGGCGGCGCGCCGCGGTCCTCGGCGAGATCCGGTCCGCCTGGCGGGACCGACCCGACGCCGTGCTGCACCTGGTCGACCTCGACACCGGCGCGACGACCCGGCTCGGCGACGGCGGCGATGTCTGTCCACAGTGGTCACCGGACGGCACCCGGATCGCCGTCGCCACCGGCGGCGCCGCCCGGCTGGTCGACCCGGACACCGGCGCCGGCACCCCGGCACCACCGGTGCCCGGCGTGGTGGAGTACCTGCAGTGGGCGCCGGACGGGCGGCAGCTGCTGCTCGGGGTGCACCGCCCGGCGGCCACCGGCGGCGATGCCGCACCCGTGGTCACCGGTACCGGCGCCGACGAGGGTGCGCGCGGGCTGTGGATCTGGGACACCGCAACGGCATCGGTGCGGCAGCTGACCGTCACCGGCGCGGTCTGGGAGGCGAGCTGGTGCGGCGCCGACCGGATCGCCGCGATCGTCTCCGACCGGCCCACCGAGAACTCCTGGTACACCGCGACGCTCACGCTGATCGAGGTGGCCGGTGGGCAGCGCATCGGGTACCGCTCCGACCGGCAGCTCGCGCTGCCCACCGGCGCGCCGGACGGTTCCGCGGTCGCGTTCGTCGAGTGCTGGTGTTCCGATCGTGGGGTGGTGGCCGGAGCGCTCAAGCTGCTCGACCCGGCCACCGGAACGGTGTCCGATGTGGACACCCGGGGCGTCGACGTGACCGACCTGCGGTGGCCGAACTCCCTGTGGTACGCCGGGATCCGGGAGCCGGAGACCGCCGTCGGCGTGGTGTCGGGTACCGGCGTCGACGGCGACCCGGCACGGCCGGCGCCGGCAAGCACCGAGGTGGCACCGGCAGCCGGAAGCCGCGCGGGCGAGGAGATCTGGTCCGGCACGGACACGATCGGGCAGTTCTACCCGGCGGTGGCGCCGCTGCCGGGTGGCCGGTTTGTCGCCGTGCACTCCAGCTACGCCCGGCCGCCGGAACTGGCGGTCTTCGACCGGGCTGCCGAACCGCGGACCGTGCTGGCCGCCGGGCACGACGGCGAGCACCGGGTCCGGGACCGCGCCGGCACGCTGTCCTATGTGGACTGGAGCGCGCCGGACGGGCTGCGGATCGGCGGCTTCCTCGCCCGGCCCGCCGGCACCGGGCCACATCCGCTGGTGCTGCACGTGCACGGTGGGCCGGTGCTCGCGTTCCGGAACCGTTGGCAGCTCGGCCATCCGCTGATCGGACTGCTCGTCGCGCACGGCTACGCGGTGCTGTCGGCCAACCCGCGCGGTTCCACCGGCCGCGGCCGGGAGTACGTCGACCGGGTCGTCGGCGACATGGGCGGCGCGGACGCCGGCGACCTGCTCGCCGGCGTCGACGCGATGATCGAACGCGGCGTCACCGAGCCGGGCCGGATCGGCGTCACCGGGCACAGCTACGGCGGCTTCATGTCCTGCTGGCTGGTCGGCGCGCACCCGGGCCGGTTCGCCGCCGCGGTCGCCGCGTCCTCGGTCACCGACTGGTACGTGCAGCACTTCGCCTCCGAGATCGGCTGGTTCGACGTCGCGTTCCTCGGCGCCACCCCGGACACGCCGGGTGGCCCGCACTTCACCCGCAGCCCGCTGTCGCTCGCGCACCGGGTACGCACCCCGACGCTGCTGTTCGCCGGCGCCGACGACACCGGGGTACCGCCGGTGCAGTCGACCGAGTTCGCCACCGCGCTCGCCGAGTCGGGCACCCCGGTCGAACACGTCAGGTACCCGAACGAAGGGCACGTGACGCGTGGCCAGCGGGCGATTCTGGACCAGCACGCCCGGACGCTCGACTGGTTCGCCCGGCACCTCCCGACCGGCTGACCGCCCGGTCGGCGCCTTCCCGCCAGCCCCGCCGACCGGCACCGGTACGGTGGCCGGGTGACGACGAAGCCTACTTCCGCCTGGGGTGTCGGGATCGCCACCGTCGAGGCCGACGGCACCATCCTGGACACCTGGTTTCCCGCTGCCAAGCTCGGGCTCGGCGCGCCGCCGTTCGGCGTCGAGCGTGCCGGCACCGCGCAACTCGACGCCGCGGAGGCGGCCGAGGTGCTCGGCGAGCAGCTCGCCGCGACGCTGCGCCGGGACGAGATCCGGGACGTGCGCACCGTCGCGGTCGCCACGGTGATCGGCGCGCTGGGCGAGCCACCCGCCGACGCCGTCGACGGCTACCTCCGGTTGCACCTGCTGTCGCACCGGCACATCCGGCCGCACGAGGCGAACCTGACCGGCATCTTCGGCGTGCTGGCCAACGTCGCCTGGACCGATCTCGGTCCGGTGGCCGCCGACCGGGTCGACGCGGTCCGCCTCGCCGCCCGCAGCGCCGGGCACCGGCTGGCCGTCTCCAGCGTGGACAAGTTCCCGCGGATGACCGACTACGTCGTACCGACCGGGGTGCGCATCGGTGATGCCGACCGGGTCCGGCTCGGCGCCCATCTCGCCGCCGGTACCACGGTGATGCACGAGGGTTTCGTCAACTACAACGCCGGCACCCTCGGCACCTCGATGGTGGAGGGCCGCATCTCGCAGGGCGTCGTGGTCGGCGACGGGTCCGACGTCGGCGGCGGTTCGTCCATCATGGGCACCCTGTCCGGCGGCGGTACCGAAGTGGTCCGGATCGGCGAACGCTGCCTGCTCGGCGCCAACGCCGGCATCGGCATCTCGCTCGGCGACGACTGCGTGGTCGAGGCCGGCTGCTACGTCACGGCCGGCGCGAAGCTGACGCTGCCGGACGGCAGCACCGTGAAGGCCCGGGAACTGTCCGGCCAGTCGAACCTGCTGCTGCGCCGCAACTCGGTCACCGGCACGCTGGAGGCGGTGCCGCGCGCCGGCCGTACCGGCATCGCACTCAACACCGAACTGCACGCCCACAACTGACCCGGAGCCCGCCGTCGATCATGGCGGCGGGTCCGGCGACATTCCGGGTACGACGAGGTGCGTGGCGTTGGCAGAATGGCGGGCCCGACGCCGCCCACCGCAAGGAGTCCCGTGCCCGACGTCGTCTTCGGCGAGTTCGCCGACCTCATCCGTTCCGTCGGCGGCGACCCGCTGGTCGCCGCTCTCCCCGACGTGCTGCGCGCGCAGCACACCACCGGCCTCGCCCTGGACCTCGGCGCCGGCACCGGCATCGGCACGGTGACGCTGGCCGACGCGCTGCCCGACTCGCCGGTGATCGCCGTCGAGCGCGACCCCGAGATGCGCACCGCGCTGATGACCCGCCTGGCCGGCCGCCCCGACCTGCGCGACCGGGTGACCGTACTGCCCGGCGACGTGCTCGCCGACCCGGAACCCGGGCCGTGGGGCCTGGCGCTCGCCATCCACCTGGTCTGCCAGCTCGCCCCGGAGCAGCGCCGGCAACTGCTCGCGCTGCTCGCCGACCGGCTCGCCCCGGACGGCGTCGCCGTGCTGGACCGGCACTACGGCACCGCCGACCCGAAGCCGGTACCCGAGACCGTCAGCGCCACCGTCCGGCAGGGCGACTGCGAGTACCAGCGGGTGTTCGCCGCCACCGCGAAGCCCGACCGCATCCACGCCCGCAACACCTACCGGGTGGTCCGACGAGGGACGGTGCTCGCCGAACACGTCGTCGAGACCACCGTGTACGCCTCGGACGAAGCCACGGTGCTCGCCGAGGCGGCCGCCGCCGGCCTGCGACACGAGTTCACCGGCGACCGCCTCGTCCTGCTCCGCCCAGCCTGACCCGCTCATCTGCCACGTCGCTCGGCAGCTGTCGATCAAGGACTCGCGCGGGCGTGTCACGCCGGAATCGCCGACCGCAGGCACTCGATCGACAGCGTCGTGCGTGCCCGGCCTTGATCGGCGGTGGCGGTCAGCCGGCGAGGCGTTCGGTGGCGGCGGCGATCTGCGTGTCGGCGGCGGTCAGCGCCACCCGCACGTGCCGGGCGCCGGCCGGGCCGTAGAACGCGCCCGGTGACACGAGGATGCCGCGCCGGGCGAGGAACTCGACGGTCTGCCAGCAGTCCTCGTCCCGGGTGGCCCACAGGTACAGCCCGGCCTGGGAGTGTTCGATGCCGAACCCGGCCGCGAGCAGCGCGCCGCGCAACAGCTCCCGCCGCCGGTCGTACCGCTGCCGCTGCGCGTCGACGTGCGCGGTGTCGCGCAACGCGGCGGTCATCGCCGCCTGCACCGGGGTCGGCACGATCAGCCCGGCATGCTTGCGCACCGCGAGCAGCTCGCGCACCAGCGCCGGGTCACCGGCGACGAACCCGGCCCGGTACCCGGCGAGATTGGACCGTTTGGACAGCGAGTGCACCGCGAGCAGCCCGGTGAAGTCGCCGTCGGACACGTCCGGATGCAGGATCGACACCGGCTGCTCGGCGCCGCCGAGTTCCAGGTAGCACTCGTCGCTGGCAACGATCACGCCGCGTTCCCGGGCCCAGGCGACCACCTTGCGCAAGTGCGTGACCGGCAAGATCTTGCCGGTCGGGTTGGCCGGCGAGTTCAGCCACAGCAGCGACACGCGGCGCGGACCGAGCGCGGTGAGCGAGTCGGCCGCCAGGCACTGCGCGCCAGCCAGCCGGGCACCCACCGCGTACGTCGGGTAGGCCACCTCGGGGATCACCACCAGGTCCCCGGCGCCCAACCCCAGCTGCCCCGGCAGCCCCGCCACCAGCTCCTTCGAACCGATCGTCGGCAGCACCGCGGCGGCCTCGGGGACCCCGAACCGGTCGGTCAGGTACGTCGAGATCGCGGCCCGCAGCTCCGGCGTCCCGGCGGTCGTCGGGTAGCCGGGCGCGTCGGCCGCGTCGGCCAGGGCCGCCTGCACCAGCGGCGGCACCGGGTCGACCGGGGTACCCATGGACAGGTCGACCAGGCCGCCCGGATGCCCGGCGGCCCGGGTCTTGTACGGCGCGAGCTGGTCCCACGGAAAATCGGGCAGCCGCGCCGAGACGCGACCGCCCGAATGCGGCACCGGTGACGCGCTCAGTGCGCGTTCTCCCGCGGTGGCAGACCCACCACGACGCCGGCGTCCTTCTCGATCTTGCCGACCTTGGAGGCGCCGCCGGGCGAGCCCAGGTCGTCGAAGAAGTCGTAGTTGGCGGAGATGTAGTCGCGCCACTGCTCCGGGACGTCGTCCTCGTAGAAGATGGCCTCCACCGGACAGACCGGCTCACATGCCCCGCAGTCGACACACTCGTCCGGATGGATGTAGAGCATCCGGTTGCCCTCGTAGATGCAGTCGACCGGGCACTCTTCGATGCAGGCCTTGTCGATGAGGTCAACGCACGGCTCGGCGATGATGTATGTCACGGGTCGTCGTCCTCTCCGTTCCCGGCAGCCCGCGGTCCGCGTCGGCGCCGGCCGCGAGTCTCCGCCGCACAGCCTAGTATCCGACCGGGCCGTCGTTCCGCCGCGGGGGTGTGGTGTCCCGCTCCCCGCATCCCCCGACCGTAGCCACCCCGGCCGTCCGCGGCCATCGATACTGCCGGATAGTAGTGCGATGCTGAGCAGCACGGACGTGGGCCGCCGGGTGGTGATCCGGCGGCGGGTGCGGGACGCGTCCGGCGCGCCGAAGTTCGCCGACGTGCTCGGTGAGCTGGTCGCCGCCGACGACGCCGCGCTGTCGGTCCGGCCGGACCGCGGTGGCCCGCTGGTCACGGTGCCGCGGGACGAGGTCGAGGCGGCGAAGCCGGTACCGCCGCGGCGCCGCCGGGTCTCCCCCATCCACCTGCAGCACATCGCCGCCGCCACCTGGCAGCCGTACCGCCGGGACACCCTGGGCGACTGGCTGCTCGGCAGCTCGGACGGCTGGACCCGGCGGGCCAACTCGGTCGTCGCCGCCGGCGACCCGGGCCTGCCGCTGGCCGAGGCCATCGACGCGGTGGTCGCCTGGTACCAGCGGCACGACCAGCCGGCGCGCGCCCAGCTGGTCGCCGTCGACCCGGACTCACCGGCCGGCGCCGACGACCCGGAGCTGCGCCGGGTCGCCGGTCTCGACGCCGCGCTGGCCGCCCGCGGCTGGCCGGTCGAGGCGGAGACGCTGCTGCTCACGGCGCCGATCGACCGGCTCCGCCGGGCGCCGCGCCCGGCCAGCCTGCCGCCGGTCCGGCTGTCCGAGACGCCGACGCCCGACTGGCTCGCGATGTTCGGCGCGCGCAAGGGCCTGGCCCCCGCCGCGACCGCCGTGCTCACCGCCGGTGACACCCGCTTCGCCGAGGTACACCTGGACGGTGCGCTGGTCGCCATCGGCCGCGGCGCGATCGCGGACGGCCACCTGGGGCTCAGCGCGATCGAGGTGGCGCCGGCGTTCCGCCGCCGCGGCCTGGCCCGGCACCTGCTGGCCGCCCTCGCGGACGCCGCGTTCGACCACGCGCACACCGCGTTTCTCCAGGTGGAGGAGGAGAACGCGGCAGCCCGCGCGCTCTACGCCCGGCTCACCTTCCGCCTGCACCACCGCTACCACTACCGCACCGCCCCCTAGCGGGGAGCCCGCCCGCCTTACCCGCCCAGGGGTCGGCAGAGCGAACCGAGCTGGCCTCGACCCGCCGACCCGGGCACCGGGGTGACCTCGACCCGTCGGCCCAGGCGCACGAGCGCCCCGGGCGGGAGCGAGCGGGATCAGCGCTTGGCGGTACGGCGGGGCTTGGCGCGCAGCCGCTGCTCCTGGTACTTCCACGCCCGCCCGGTCCGGTCCTGCCCCATCGCCAGCACGATCAGCGACCCGACCAGCGCACCGACCGCGCAGATCACGAAGCACACGCCAAGCTGCCGAAGGTAGATGGAGGCGCCGCCGGAAAACGGGTCGAGCCCGACGAACAGCGGGCTGACCATCGTGGTCAACAGGCTGCCGAGGATGATCGCGAACCCGACCTCACCGACCACCCGGACCATCTCGTACCGGCGGGTCCAGCGGAAACCCGCGTACCCGGCGACGAGCGCCATCGCGAGCATCGAGTACAGGCTGGCCATGAACATCTGCTTGTCGCCGTCGATGCCGGCCGCGTACACCACCACCCGGCCGATCACGTTGATCACGAACAGGGCCAGGGCGACCAGGACGACCGGCGTCCAGCGGTGACGCAACACGAGTAGTACCCCTCTGTCCTCGGCGAGGCGCGCCGGTCGGTGCCGGCACCGGTACGGCCGGCTGAGCACGCGAATCCGGCCACAGGATGCCCAACCAACCTGTGTTCCGGCAAGGCCGGCCCGGCAACCCCGGTCAAAACGGCGGCCGTCACCGCCGTCGCGGTACGACGACCAGGTAGGCGCCGACCGCGACCGAGGCGGCGCCGAGCAGCAGCAGCGCGAGCGGCACCCAGTCGCCGCCGACCAGCACGGTGTCGCCGGCGCCGGTCTGAGTGCTCAGCACGATCGTGACGCCGAACCAGACGAGCCCGGGCAGCAACGCGAACAACCGGCTGCCGGTCACGACGTGCGCGAACCTCATCAGCGCGATGTTGCCGACCACCGCGAGCAGCAGGCAGATCGGGGCCCGGACGCCGTCGATCCGCAGCGGCACCAGGAACGCCTCCAGCAGGGTGGCGACGATCGACCCCCACACCGCGACGAGGCCGCCGGCGATCCGCAACGTCAGGTCGAGCGGGCCGCCCGGCCGGATCGTCGCGGTGGCCGGCCGGCGATCATCCTGCGGTGCGGGGCGGCTGGTCATGCGCGCAGCGTAGCCGCCTCTGCGCCGGTATCGACCTCCGGGCCGTCCTCGGCGACGCCGGCGAACAGGTCGTCCTCCCAGCCGTCCGGCACCCCGGGGGTGCCGACCGCGAGCCGGAAGTACTCGACGCCGAGCGCGCCGCCGTCCGCGTCGGCCAGCGTGTTCAGCCAGTTGTCCGGCGGGATCTGGGTCGGGTAGGCGCGGATCGCCGCGGTCTTCGCCGCCGCGTACGCGGCACCGTCGAGCCGGGCCGCGATCTCCTCGTCGGCGCAGCCGAACGGCAGGTCCTCGACGGTACGGGCGTCCCCGAACGGGTTGTCCGCCCGGTCGGCGAACTCGGCCATCCGGTCGGCGAAGATGCTGCGCGGCACCGCGGTCCAGTAGATCTTCTGCACCTGCCAGTCCGGCGCGGCGAGTTCGGCACCGCGCATCGCGACCCGGTGCGCCTGGATGTGGTCGGGATGCCCGTAGAACCCGTTCGGGTCGTACGTGACGAGCACCTGCGGCCGGGTCTGCCGGATGATGTCGGCGACGAGCGCGGCGCCGGTGTCCACCTCGGCGCGCCAGAACGCGCGCGGGTGGTCGTTGGCCGGGGTGCCCATCATGCCGGAGTCACGGAAGTGCCCGGCACCGCCGAGGAACCGCGCGTCGGTGAGGCCGAGCGCCGCGGCGGCGGCCCGCCACTCGGCGATCCGGTACCCGCCGAGCTGGTCGGCCTGGTCGGCGGCGAGCTGAGCGAGTTCGGGTACGTGGATCTCGCCTTCCTCGCCGAGGGTGCAGGTGACGAGGGTGACCTGGGCGCCCTCCGCGACGTAGCGGGCGATCGTGGCACCGGTGCCGATCACCTCGTCGTCCGGATGGGCGTGGATCAGCAGCAGCCGACGACTCATCGGTGTTCCTCCCCGGTACGAGCGTGCTGGCGCCCAACATATCCCTGCGCACGGAGCGGACGGCTGCGGGCACGACGACGGCCGGCCACCGACACCGAACTGGTGGTGTGGCGGCCGACCGCCGTCAACCTGTCGCTGTACTCAGCCGTCCAGCCGGCCGCCCTTGACCATCGCGGTGAAGGACGACCAGTCGGTCGGGGCCACCGTCAAGGCAGGACCCTGCGGATCCTTGCTGTCTCGGATGGCGACAATTCCGGGCAGGTTCCGTGCCACCTCTACGCATGCACCCGAGCCGTTGCTGCGGGTACTCTTGCGCCAGAGGGCGCGGGTCAGGTCTGGCGAGGACATCATCCCGCGCTCCTTTCTTCTCAGTAGGGCAGGCCCCAGGTAGGTCTAGAGCCTGTTTATTGCCTCGGAGATCATCTCCTCGGACCGACGCACACCGACCGCTGTCGCACGCAAATGGTCGAACAGGGTCGTGTATTGCTCGACCTCGTCGATTTCCTCCAAGTAGAGGCTACCTGCTCTGGTCTCCAGATACACGCACGGAGTGTCACCGACGTCCGGAAACCGCAGAATGAAGAATGCGGATCCCATGGAGCCGTGTTCGCCCGCCTCGAACGAAAGCACCTGAAGGTCATTGCCCGGTTGCACCGCGACGTCGGCCAGCCGCTTGAGCTGATTGCGCATCACGTCGCGGCTGCCGACGATGCGGTGCAGCACCGCCTCGTCCAACACCACCCACAGCTTCGGCGGATGCTCCAACCGCTGCTGTTGCCGCTGAAGTCGCAGCTCCACGCGGCGTTCGATGCCTTCCGGGGTTTCGTCCGGGTGCTCCGCGCGGATCACCGCGCGGGCATAGTCGGCGGTCTGCAGCAGGCCTGGTACGAGCTGCGGCTCGTACTCGCTGATGTGGCTGGCCTCCGACTCCAGCCCCACGTAGGTGTCGAACCAGCCGGGCAGCACGTCGTTCCAGCGCTGCCACCAGCCCCGGGTGCGGGCCTGCCGGGCGACGTCGGAGATCTGCTCGATGTCACTCTCCGCAACACCGTACAGCCGCATCAGTGCGGCGACGGTGGCGACCTGCGGCGTCGACTCGGCGTTCTCGATCCGGCTGATGGCCGACTTGCTCAAGCCGACCTGCCGGCCGGCCTCCTCCGCCGACATTCCGGTACGGGCACGCAGTCGACGCAGCTCGGCGGCGATGCGGCGACGCTTGACGGTGGGGCTGGTCCTGGTCGACATGTGCACATGGTGCAACAAGACCGGCATCCGACGCCATGGCCGAGCCCCCGATCGGACAACTGATCCCGCCGGCGACGCACAGCCAGTGCGACGAAACACTCCGGGTCGATTTTCGGGAGTTGCGTATTGGGTTGTTAACGCGCACACTGTCCTGGACCGGCATCGCCATCTGAAACGTCCGGCTCGTCGGTCCGTCAAGCCACGGGCGTCGTCGTCTCGCCAGACCAGGCGGCGGCGCCCGTGATCGGCCGGCCGGGCTCGTCCGTACCACGAGCCCGGCCCTGGCGGAGAAGGGGCCATCGTGGCCGCCAGTCGTCAGTACCGGGGTGACCGGTCATGAGTGCCGTGTGCGGCGTGCTGCCGCGTGCTGGCGAGACGGTGCTGGTCGGCCCGTCGGCAGGCCCGCACTTCAGCACCAACTACTGGTTCCGGGTCACCGGGGTGCGCGCGTCGTCCGAGAACGGCTGGGTCTATCTCGACGGCTTCGACCCGCTCACCGACGACGACACGGAGCGTAGCCTCTTCGTCCGGATAGAGGGCCTCGTCATCCGCCGCTGAGCTCGGTGGTTTCAGAACGACGCTGGCGGCGTTGTCGTCAGGCCCGAGTGGCTCCGCCACACGCACCCTTCCTCCGCCTTGCCAGCCCCGCACGTACTCTTCCTCCGCCTTGCCGGCCCGGGGGCAGCCGAGGGTGGCGTGGCCGGGATCAGGGTTTGACGTAGGCGTCGTAGTAGACGGGGGCGCCGACGAAGCCGCTCAGGAAGACACCACCGACCCGGTTGCCGACCAGGGTGAAGCTCTTCTCGTAGTCGATCGGGACGACCGGCGCGTAGGCCCGCATGATGTGCTCGTCCAGCTTGGCCCAGGCGGCCGCCGCGGTGTTCGCGTCCTCGGTGGACAGTTTCGCGATCGCCGCGTTGACGTCCTTCTCGTTCAGCCAGGTCCAGCTGCCGTTGACGTCCATCGCGCGGCCGTCGAACAGCTGCGGGATGATCGTGTACCCGCTGGGCCAGTCCGAACCCCAGGCGGTGACGAAGATGTCGAAGCCGGCGTCCCGCTTGCCGACCGTCGCGTAGTACGACGACTTGTCGACCGGCCGCAACACCACCGTGAAGCCGGCCTTCTGCAACGCGTCCTGCACCACGGTGGCCTTCTTCTGGCCCTCCTCGGTGTTGGTGAACGCGTACACCAGCTTCGGGTGCTTGCCGCCGAGCAGCTTCTTCGCCTTCGCCGGGTTGCCGGACGGGCCGGCCGGATACGCGTCGTACTTGTGGTAGCCCGCGGTCAGCGGCGACTCGATGGTGCTGGCCGGCTCCCCCGCCGCGGACCCGCCGGCGACCTGGAGGTAGCCGCGCCGGTTGAACGCGTACTCGATGGCCTGCCGCTCGGCCAGGCTGGTGACCCGCTCGGTGTTGATGTTCAGGTACTCCACGTACGGCGTGAAGCCGGCCAGGGTGCGATGGCGCGCGGTGCCGTCCCGCTGCACCACCGGGACCAGCTCGGCCGGTACCGAGGAGCGGGTGACGGTCGCGGCGTCGTCCCCGTGCGAGGTGAGGACCCGGTGCGTCTGCTGGTCGGCGGTGGCGCCGATCCGGGTGACGATCTTGTCCGGGTAGTCGTGCCGCAGCGGGTCGGTCCGCGGATCCCAGTACTCGTTGCGCACCAGGTCCAGCTCGCTCCCCCGGGTGTACTTGCCGATCTTGTACGGGCCGGACGAGAACGGGTGGGTGTCCAGCGCGAGCGGCTTGTGGTCGCGCGCCGCCGGCACCGGTGCGGTGGTGCCCCAGGCGGCGGCGAACGGCAGGTCGCAGGCCGGCTTCGGGAACTGGAACGTCAGCTGCCGGTCGCCCTGCACGGTGACGCCGGGCGGCAGCTTCGCTGCGCCGTCGTAGGGCCCCTTGTACTTGGCGTTGTAGTCCACCGAACCGGCCAGCCACTGCTGGATGTAGTGCGGCCCGTGGTTGATGTCCGGCGAGAACGACCGCGCCACCCCGTACGCCACGTCGGCGGCGGTGATGGTCGACCCGTCCTGGTACTTCAGGCCGGGCTTGAGGGTGAACCGCCAGGTGCGGCAGTCGTGGTGCACGTCGACGCCGGGGCTGGTGGCGAGGTCGCCGATCAGCGTCAGCTTGCCGGACGAGTCCTCCCGGAACGTGGTGAGCGACCGGGACAGCAGCTGCGACACCGACTCCGCGTCGGAGATGTAGACGTTCTGCGGGTCGAGGTGCTCGAAGTCCTGCTCCTGCAGCGCGTAGAGGGTGCCGCCGCGCACCGCTCCCGGGACCGGTTTCGCCGGGCCGGCGGAGTGCGCCGGGTCGGTGTCGATCGCGCTGGTCTGCACCGTGTGCTTGGTCCTGGTGGCGGACGTGTCGCCGGTGTTCTTGCTGCAGCCCGCGGCCGCGCCGACACACAGCAACGCGGCAGCCGACGCGATGACGACCCGACGCACCTGGTCAACCCCCTCGAAAGCGTTTTCCCGGACCATATCCATGGATGGTCACGAATCGGCATCAAGTGGCGGTGATGTCAGCTGGTGGGAACCGCGGACCGCAACCGAGCCGAACTGGGAACCGCGGACCGCAGCCGAGCCGAACGCCGCCGGCAACCGGCCGAACGCAGGCGTCAGCCGAGCCAGGAATCGTAGAAGAGCGGGCTGCCGGCGGTACCGCTCTGGAACACGCCGTGCACCCGGCTGCCGGCCAGCGACAGGTTCTTCATGTAGACCAGCGGCACGCACGGCGCGTACCGGCGCATGATGTCGCGGTCCAGCGCGGCCCAGCCGGCAGCCGCCGTCCGGGTCGGTTCGGCGCTGAGCGCGTGCAGCCGGTCGGTCAGCGCCGGCACCGACAGCAGCGACCAGTCGTTGCCGCCCACCCCGATCGCCGTCCCGTCGAACAGCGGCGGCAGCACCGTCGTACCGGTCGGCCAGTCCGCACCCCAGGACACCGGGTACAGGTCGTAGCCATTGCCCGGCCGGGCGATGTCGGAGTAGAAGTCCACCGGGTCCAGGGCGGTCGCGGCCACCCGGAAGCCGGCCCGGCGCAGCGACGCCACCAGCGGCTTCGCCGCCGCCCGGCCCTCCGAGGTGTTCGGGTAGGCGTACCGCAGCCTGGGGTGCCGGTCGCCGAGCAGCCGGCGCGCCCTGGCCGGGGCGCCGGCGTCGCCGGGCGTCGGGTAGGCGTCGTAGCGGTCGAAGCCGAGCACCGTCGGGGACAGCAGCGTCGACGCCACCTCGCCGTGCGTCGGCCCGCCGATCGCGTCGAGGTAGCCGGCCTTGTCGACCGCGTAGTTGATCGCACGGCGCTCGGCGACGTCGGACACCCGACGCGTGTTGATCATCAGGTACGTGACGAACGGCCAGAAGCCGACCACCTCGCGGGACCGCAGCGACCGGTCGGCGAGCACCGCGTCGACGCGGTCCGGTGGCACCCCGTCGATCGACACCGCGTACCGGTCGGCGCCCTCGTCGGCGATCAGCCGGTCGGTCTGCTGCCGCGGATCGGCGCCGATGCGCACCACGATCCGGTCCGGATAGTCGTGCCGGACCGGATCGGTCCGCGGATCCCAGTACCGGTTGCGCACCAGGGTCAGCCGCACCCCCGCTGGTACTTCGACACCCGGTACGGGCCGGTCGCCGGCGGCGCGGTGTCGTACCGGTCGGCGTGCGCGAGACCCGGGTCGGTACCCGCCGGGATCGGGGCGGTGGTGCCGAGCGACGCCGCGTACCCGAAGTCCGGGTGCGGCGCGGCGAGGTGGAAGGTGATGGTCCGGCCGGACACCGTGACGCCGGGCGGGATGCGGCCGCCCCCGTGGTACGGACCCCGGTAGTGGGACCGGTAGTCGACGGCGCCGGTCAGCCACTGCTGAATGTAGTGCGGCCCGTCGGCCAGCTGCGGGGTGAACGACCGGGCCACCCCGTACGCCACGTCGGCGGCGGTCACCGCGGAGCCGTCCGCGTACCGCAGCCCGTCGCGCAGCGTGTAGCGCCAGGTGCGCCCGTCGTGGTGCACGTCGGTACCGGCATCGGTGGCGAGGTCACCGACCAGCAGCTGCCTGCCGGTACGCGGGTCGTTCTTGAGCATCGTCAGGGTCCGCACCATCAGCTGGTCGACCGCGTTGGCATGCGTCACGTACTGGCGTTGCGGGTCCAGGTGGTCGAAGTCGTCCTGCTGCAGGATCGTCAGGGTGCCGCCGCGCTTCGCACCCGGTACCGGCTCGGCCGGCCCGGACCCGGCGGACCGGGCCGGCTCGGCGCGCCGGCCGCCGCCGGTGCAGCCGGTGGCGGCGACGAGCACCGCGATGCCCGCCGCCGCCCACCGCAGCACCCGATGCGCGGTCATCGCCTACTGCGTCACCCAGGCGTCGTAGTACCGGGGCGCGCCGCCCTGCAGGATGCCGTGCACCCGGCTGCCGTACAGCGACAGGTTCTTCTCGTAGTAGAGCGGCACCAGCGGCGCGTAGTCGGTCATGATCTGCTGGTCCAGCTTCATCCAGTCGGCGGCACCCTTTGCCGCCGGTTCCTTCGCGATCTGCCGGATCCGGTCGTTGACCGGCTTCGCGTCCAGGTAGGTGCGGGAGTTGTTGCCGGTGGCCGCGATCGCGGTGCCGTCGAACAGCGGCGGGATGATCGTCGACCCGCTCGGCCAGTCCGACGCCCACGCCGACACGTAGATGTCGTACGGGTTGTCGCGGCGGCCCAGGATCGTCAGGTAGTTGTCCTGGTCGATCGGCTTGAGCACGATCTCGAAGCCGGCGCGGGCCAGGCTCTGCTGCACCTTGGTCGCCTCCTTCTGCCCGGCCGCGGTGTTCGGGAACGCCAGTACCAGCTTCGGCTTCGCGCCCTTGAGCAGCTTCTTCGCCTTGGCCACGTCCCCGTGGTTGCCGGGCGTCGGGTAGGCGTCGTACTTCTCGAACCCGATCGTGGTCGGTGACTGGATCGTCGAGGCCACGTCACCGATCGGGCTGCCGCCCTCGGCCTGCAGGAAGCCGGCCTTGTCCATCGCGTAGTTGATCGCGCGCCGGGTGTCGAGGTCGGTGACCCGGCGGGTGTTGATGTTCAGGTACCGCACGTAGTCGAGGTAGCCGGCGAGTTCCCGGTTGCTCAGGCTCTTGTCGCCGAGCACCTTGCTGATCAGTTCCGGCGCGACCGGGTTGACCTGCACCGCGTACCGGTCGTTGCCGTTGTCGGCGAGCATCCGGTTGGTCTGCTCGACCTGCGAGGGCCCCATCTCGACGACGAACCGGTCGAAGTAGTCGTGCCGTACCGGGTCGGTGCGCGGATCCCAGTACCGGTTGCGCACCAGCACCAGCTGGCGCTCCCGCTGGTACGACTCGATCTTGTACGGGCCGGACGAGAACGGGTGGTCGGCCAGCGCGTGCGGCCCTTGTCGCGGCTCGGCGGCAGCGGCGTGGTGGTCCCCATCGAGGCCGCGAACGGGAAGTCCGGCTCGGCCTGCTGAAGGTGGAAGGTGATCGTCCGGCCGGACACCGTCACCCCGGGTGGCAGCTTCGCGCCCCCGTCGTACGGCCCCTGGTAGGTCTTGTTGTAGTCGGTGCGCCCGGTCAGCCACTGCTGGATGTAGTGCGGGCCCTCCGCCACCTGCGGCGAGAACGACCGGGCCACCCCGTACGCCACGTCGGCGGCGGTGATGCTGCTGCCGTCCTCGTACTTCAGCCCCTTCTTCAGGGTGTAGCGCCAGGTCTTCCCGTCGTGATCGACGTCGGTACCGGTGCCCGTCGCGAGATCGCCGACCAGCAGGTCCTTGCCGGTGTTGGGGTCCTTGCGGAACATCGTCAGGGTGCGGGTGAACAGCTGCCCCACCGCGATCGACGCGTTGACGTAGATCTGTTGCGGGTCGAGGGTTTCGTAGTCGGTCTGCTGGATCGAGTAGAGCGTGCCGCCGCGCACCGCGCCGGGCATCGGCTTGGCCGGTCCCTGCGACTCGGCCGGGTCGGTGGAGATCGACCCGGCGTCCTGCCGGATCGCCGGACCCTTCGTGTTCTCGCCGGTGTTCTTGCTGCATGCACCGGCCATCCCGGCGACGAGCAGTGCCGCGCACGCGACACCGACGATGCGACGTTTGCGCATGTGACCTCCTGACGACCGACCTGCGACGTATCGTCCCGCGACGTTAACCGAACAGCGGAACGTGATCGCGCACGGTACGGCGCCGGTCCAGTCGCCGGTCCGCCCGAGCGGCAGGCGCCGAACAGCCCGGTGGCCGGGCCCGCACGAGGCGGACCCGGCCACTGGTGAGGCGTTCGTCGGTCAGACCAGGACCGATCTCACTTGGCGAACACGCCGGTCAGCTCGGGCCAGCCGCTGGAGTTACCCAGCACGCAGCCGCCCACCTTGCTGCCGATCAGCGTGTACTCCTTGTCGTAGTAGAACGGGACGACCGGCGCGTACTTCGTCATGATCTCCTTGTCCAGCTTCGCCCACTCGGCGGCAGCCTTCTCCGGAGCCATGTCGCTGATCTCGTCGATCTTCTTGTTCACGTCGGCGTTGTTGAAGTACGCCCAGTTGTTGTTGCCCTGCGGCTGGATCGTCCGGCCGTCGAACAGCGGCGGGATGATCGTCGAGCCGGACGGCCAGTCCGAGCCCCAGCCCGGCTTGTACAGGTCGTACTTGTTGTGGTCGCGACCGATCTCGGTGTAGAAGCTGGCCTTGTCGATCGGCTTCAGCACGATCTGGAAGCCGGCCTGCTCCAGGCTGCTCTTGATGTTGGTCGCGTACTTCTGACCGGTCTCGGTGTTGGCGTAGGCGTACACCAGCTTCGGGTGCTTGCCGTTCAGCAGCTTCTTCGCCTTCGCCACGTTGTACGGGTAGGCGTCGTACTTCTGGTAGCCGGTGGTGGTCGGCGACTCCAGAGTGCCGGCGGCCTCCGCGACGTTCGGGCCACCGATCGCCTGGATGTAGGACTTCTTGTTCAGCGCGTAGTTGAGCGCCTTGCGAACGTTGAGGTCCTTGACCCGCTCGGTGTTGATCGCCAGGAACCACACGTACTGGGTGTAGCCCTTGAGCACCCGGCTCTGCAGCGACTGGTCGGTCGACACCTTCTTCACCAGCGTCGGGTCGACGTTGCCCTGCATGATCCCGTACTGGTCGTCGCCGTTGTCGGAGATCATCCGGTTGGTCTGGTCGGTCGAGCCGACACCCATGGTGACCACGAACTTGTCCGGGTAGTCGTGCCGGATCGGGTCCGAGTTCGGGTCCCAGTACTTGTTCCGGGTCAGCACGATCTTGCTGTCCCGGTTGTAGGTGTCGAACTGGTACGGGCCGGACGAGAACGGCTTGCTGTCCAGCTTGGTCTTGGTGTCCTTCGCCTTCGGCAGCGGCGCGGTGGTGCCCCACGAGGCCGCGTACGGCATGTCGCAGTGCGCCTTGGCGAACTTGAAGGTGATCTTGTTGCCGTCGACCGTGACGCCCGGCGGCATGGCCGCGCCACCGTTGTACGGGCCCTTGTAGGTCTTGTTGTAGTCGATCGACCCCGCCAGCCACTGCTGGATGTAGTGCGGGCCGTCGGCCAGGTCCGGCGAGAAGGACCGGGCCACGCCGTACGCCACGTCGGCGGCGGTGATCGGCGAGCCGTCCTGGTACTTCAGCCCGTCCTTGAGGGTGAACTGCCACGACGTGCACTTGCCGCCGGAGGTGTCCTTGCCGGTGTCGGTGGCGAGGTCACCGACCAGCGTCGACTTGCCCGTCTTCGGGTCGTCGACGTACCCGGTCAGCTGCCGGCTGAACAGCTTGGCGAACACCTGCGCGTTGTTGACGTAGATGCGCTGGGGGTCGAGGTGCTCGAAGTCGGCGTCCTGGATCAGGGTGATGGTGCCACCCTTCTTGGCGCCGGCGACCGGCTTCGCCGGTCCCTTGGAATCCGCAGCGGTGCCGATGCCGCCCTGCTGAGCCTTCACGTTGTCGTTCGTACCGCCCGTGGAGCCGGTGTTCTTGCTGCAGGCTCCGAGAGCGGCCACGACGGCGAGGGCGCCGGCGGCGGCGAGTGCCACCCGTGGTCGCATTCTTCCTCCTCTTGCTACCGCCGCCGGTCGGCGTGCGGGGGACTGGCCGCGGCGGAGCGCGGGCCAGCAATGAGAGCAAGCTAATGGACTTGACACGGGCAGCCATCACGGCCGGCTAACGATTGCGTTCCTGGTCGACCCCGAACCGGTCCAGAAACCACGGAAAGAGAGCCGACCGTCACACTGAGGCAAGTGCGGTCGACCGAAGCCTCGCTTCGTCCAGACACGTCCGGGCCGGACCCGCATTGCGCGAGTCCGGCCCGGTTTGTCGTGATCGGGAATGCGACCCCGATGCCGTGTTCTGTTCTGGCCTACTTGGCGTAGACGCTGGTGTACTCCGGCCAGCCGCTGGACAGCCCCAGGTCGCAACCGCCGACCTTCTTGCCGACCAGGGTGTACTCCTTCTGGTAGTAGAAGGGCACCACCGGCGCGTACTTCGTCATGATCTCCTGGTCCAGCTTGGCCCATTCCGGAGCGGCCTTGTCGGGCGCCATCAGGTTGATCTCGTCGATGCGCTTGTTGATGTCATCGGCGTTGAAGTACGAGTAGTCGTTGTTGCCCTGCGGAATGATCGTCCGGCCGTCGAACACCGGCGGAATGATCGTCGAGCCGCTCGGCCAGTCCGAGCCCCAACCGGCCAGGTAGAGGTCGTACTTGTTGTTCTTGCGACCGATCTCGGTGTAGTAGCTCGCGCCGTCGATCGGCTTGAGCACGATCTGGAAACCGATCTTCTCCAGGTTGTTCTTCACCACCGTGGCGTACTTCTGCCCGGTGGAGGTGTTGGTGTAGGCGTACACCAGCTTGGGGTGCTTGCCGTTGAGCAGCTGCTTGGCCTTCGCCGGGTCGTACGGATACGCGTCGTACTTCTTGAACCCGGCCGTGGTCGGCGACTCCAGCGTGGTCGCCGGGTCCGCCTTCGCGCTGCCGCCGAGCGCCTGGATGTAGGCCTTCTTGTCCAGGCCGTAGTTCAGCGCCTTGCGGATGTTGAGGTCCTTGATCCGCTGGTTGTTGATCGCCAGGTACCAGGTGAACTGGGTGTAGCCGGCGCGGATCTGCGGCTTCAGCGACGCGTCGCCCTGCACCTTCTTGATCAGCGTCGCGTCGACACCACCGGAGTTCTGCATGATCGCGTACGCGTCGTTGCCGTTGGACGAGATCATCCGGTTGGTCTGCTGCACCCCATCGGCACCCATGTCCACCTCGAAGTGGTCCGGGTAGTCGTGCCGCAGCGGGTCGGTGTTCGGGTCCCAGTACTTGTTACGGCTCAGGACGATCTTGCTGTCCCGGTTGTACGTGTCGATCTTGTACGGCCCGGACGAGAACGGGTTCAGGTCGTACTTGGTCTTGGTGTCCTTCGCCTTCGGCACCGGGGCCGTGGTGCCCCAGGACGCCGCGTACGGCATGTCGCAGTGCGGCTTCTTGAAGTCGAAGGTGATCTTCTGGCCGGAGACCTTGACCCCCGGCGGGGTGTCCGAGCCGCCGTTGTAGGGACCCTTGTAGGTCTTGTTGTAGTCGATCGAGTCGGCCAGCCACTGCTGGATGTAGTGCGGACCGTCGGCCAGGTCCGGCGAGAACGACCGCGCCACGTTGTAGGCGACGTCCTTCGCGGTGATCGGCGAGCCGTCCTGGTACTTCAGCCCGTCCTTGAGGGTGAACTGCCACGACGTGCACTTGCCGTTGGAGATGTCCTTGCCCGGATCGGTGGCGAGGTCGCCGACCAGCGTCGACTTGCCCGTCTTCGGGTCGTCGACGAACGCGGTCAGCTGCCGCTGGATGAGCCGGCCGAAGACCTGGGCGTTGTTGACGTAGATCCGGGCCGGGTCCAGGTGTTCGAAGTCCTTCTCCTGGATCAGGTAGATCGTGCCGCCCTTCTTCGCGCCGCTGACCGCTGGCGCCGGGCCTTTCGAGTCGGCCGCCGTCCCGATACCGCCGGACTGCTTCTGGGCCTTGTCACTGGAGCCACCGCTATCGCCCGTGTTCTTGCTGCAGGCACCCAGCGCAGCGACGACAGCGACAGCGCCGAGGGCAGCCACAGCCATCCGTGGTCGCATGTCTTCTCCTCCTCATCACACCGCGGCCGGACGGCACACGGTAGGGCCGGATCGCCCGCGCCCGCCTGTGAAATTAGTGGACGTTCAGGCCCGACCCGTCACAGCGGGCTAACGATTGGGCAGCCATCGCAGCACTTCGGGGCAGCAAGAGCGGGGCCGGACCGCTAGGATCCGACCCCCGCTCAAGGAGACCTTAAGTCTCGCTCACGCAACCGGTTTATTTGCCGTTCTTGAGGTAGGCGTTGAAGTACACCGGCCAGCCGGTGCTCTGCCCGATCTTCATGTTGCCGACGTTCGTCCCGTACAGCTGGTAGGCCTTGTCGTACCAGACCGGCACGACCGGCGCGTACTTCGTCATGATGTCCTTGTCGAGCTTCGCCCAACCCGGCGCCGCCTCGGTCGCCGTCTGCTTGCTGAGCTTGTCGATCTGGGCGTTCACCGAATCGTTGTTGAAGTACGGGTAGGTCGAGTTGCCCTGGGCCTGGATGTTGCGGCCGTCGAACACCGGCGGAATGATCGTCGACCCGCTCGGCCAGTCCGAACCCCAGCCGGCGAAGTACAGGTCGTACTGGTTGTCCTTCTTACCGATCTGGGTGTAGTAGCTGGCCGCGTCGATCGGCTTGAGCACCACCTTGAAACCGATCTTCTGCAGCGTGTTCTGCACGTTCGTGGCGCGCTTCTGCCACTGCGCCGTGTTCGCGAACGCGAAGACCAGCTTCGGGTGCTTGCTGCCGAGCAGCTGCTTCGCCTTGTCCAGGCTGTACGGGTAGGCGTCGTACTTCTTGAAGCCGATCGTGGTCGGCGACAGCAGCGTCGTCGCCGGATCCCCCGCGGTACTCCCGCCGAGCGTCTGGATGAACGACTTGCGGTCGAACCCGTAGTTCAGCGCCTGGCGTTCCTTCAGGTCGGTGATCCGCTGGTTGTTGATCGCCATGTACCAGACGAACTGGGTGTAGCCCGCGGCCACCCGGCTCTTCACCGCCGGGTCCCCCTGCACCGTCGGAATCAGCGCCGGTGGCACGTTCGCACCCATCACCGCGTTGGCGCTCTTGCCCTGGCTCGCCTTGATCGAGTTCGCCTGCTGGTCGGCGTCCTGACCGATGTCGGTCTCGAACTTGTCGAAGTAGGCGTGCCGGACCGCGTCGGTCTTCGGGTCCCAGTACTTGTTGCGGACCAGCACCAGCTTGCTGTCCCGGGTGTAGGTCTGCACCTTGTACGGGCCGGACGAGAACGGGTGCAGGTCGAGCTTGGTGCGGGTGTCCTTCGCCTTCGGCAGCGGCGTCGTCGTCCCCCACGACGCGGCGAACGGCATGTCGCAGTGCGGCTGCTTGAAGTCGAACGTGATCTTGTTGCCGCTGACCTTGACCCCCGGCGGGATCGGGGCGCCGCCGTTGTACGGGCCCTTGTACGTCTTGTTGTAGTTGACGTCGTTGGCCAGCCACTGCTGGATGTAGTGCGGGCCCTCGGCCAGGTCCGGCGAGAACGACCGCGCCACCCCGTACGCCACGTCCGCGGCGGTGATCGGCGTGCCGTCCTCGTACTTCAGTCCGCTCTTGAGGGTGAACTCCCACGAGGTGCACTTGGTACCGGTCGACACGTCCTTACCGGGCGTCGTGGCCAGGTCGCCGACGAGCTTCAGCTTCCCGTTGCCCTCGTCCTTGAACATCGTCAGGGTGCGGGCGAACAGGTTGATCACGGCGGTCGCGTTGTTCACGTAGGCCCGGGTCGGGTCCAGGTGATCGAAGTCCGCCTCCGCGTACTGATAGAGCGTGCCGCCGGTCTTCGCGCCGCTGACCGCCTTCGCCGGCCCCTGCGAGTCGGCCGGGTCGGTCGCGATCGACCCGCTCTGCGTCGACCCCTGGCCGCCGCTCCCCTGGTTCGACCCGGTGTTCTTGCTGCAGGCACCGACCGTCGCCAACAGTGCGACGGCGCCTACGGCGGCAACTGCCAGCCGTGGTCGCATTCGTCTCCCCCCTCATGTCCAGGTCGCGCACCGTTCGAGACGGGCACGACCAGGCGGTCGAGCGCGCCGGAACGGACACTCGACCCCTTGCCTGGACCGGAGTTTAGGCGGGTGATGTAACTCACCGTCACGCATTGGGGATTCTGAGTTCTGGCCCACTCGGTCGGCCACCCCGAACGGTGCGTCGAACAGGGCGGTGTACGCGCGGCGCGGACACGAAACGCCCCGCCCGGCCGGAGCCGAGCGGGGCGTCGAGATCGGAACGTCGCGGCGCTACCGGGACGGTGCCACCGCACCGCGCCGCATCTTCAACACGTACTCCACCAGCGTGATCAGCACCTGCTTGGTGGACTCCCGGCTCCGTGCGTCACACGGGATCACCGGCACCTGCGGACCCACCGCAAGCGCCTCCCGCACGTCGTCCAGCTGGTGCAGCTGGACGCCGTCGAAGCAGTTCACCGCGACCAGGTACGGCAGGCCACGGTGCTCGAAGAAGTCGACCGCGGCGAAGCAGTCGGCCAGCCGTCGCGTGTCCACCAGTACGATCGCGCCGATCGCGCCGCGCACCAGCTCGTCCCACATGAACCAGAACCGGGTCTGTCCGGGCGTCCCGAACAGATAGAGGATCAGGTCCTGGTCGATCGTGATACGGCCGAAGTCCATCGCGACCGTCGTCGTGCTCTTGCCCGGCACTCCGGCAAGGTCGTCGACGGACGCGCTGGCCGAGGTCATGATCGCCTCGGTGGTCAGCGGCGTGATCTCCGAGACGGATCCGACCAGTGTGGTCTTTCCGACGCCGAAACCGCCGGCGATAACGATCTTGGACGAGGTCACCCGCCCGCTCGGCCGGCGGTAGCCCTCGTCAGAGCCTCCGAAGCCCACTCAGCACCCTCTCCAGCAGTTCCGTGCCCACGGCGTCGTCCCCGACCGCAGTCGGTTCGTACACGGCGACGAGTCCGTCCGCGGCCATGTCCGCGACCAGCACCCGAGCCACTCCCAAAGGCATCTGCATACGTGCGGCGATCTCGGCGAGCGACTGCACCCGCAGGGCGCACAGCCCCGCGATCAGCTGTTGCTCCCGCCCACCGACCACGCTGGCGTCACGACCTCTCGCGGTCGTCTCCACCAGCGCCTCGATCGCGATCTCCACCCGGGGCCGGGTCCGGCCACGGGTCACGGCGTAGGGGCGAACCAGCGCGTTGCTCGGCTCATCAGGGTCATTCATCATGCCCCACACCCCGATCCAGGATGGTCCCGACTCGATGCGCGGACGCGGCGAACCACACCGCCACGCACCGAGTCGTCAGCCCGAGGGAATCCACGAGACCCCTCAGCTCAACCGTGCGGTCCCCTCGCGCGGTGCCGGGGTGAGCGCATCGCCGACTCGGTCGACCAGCAATGCCATCTCGTACCCCACCTGCCCGACGTCACAACTCCGGGCAGCCAGCACCGCGAACGAGGATCCGTCGCTGATCGACATCAGAAAGAGAAAGCCGTTGTCCATCTCGACGACGGTCTGCAACACCGCGCCGCCCTCGAAACACCTCGACGCGCCCTGGGTCAGGCTGACCAGCCCGGACGCGATGGCGGCGAGCTGGTCGGCCCGGTCGCGGGGCAGGTCCCGGGAGGAGGCGAGTAAGAGGCCGTCGGCGGAGACCGCGACCGCGTGCGCCACTCCGGGAACCCTGTCCGCAAAGTTGGACAGCAGCCAACCGAGGTCCTGGGTACCTATCTGCTGGGTCGTCATGCCTCCTGCTCCTCGCCAGCACCGTCACCGGTGCTCCTGTGTCCGGGCGCGGCTCCCGCCCGCGGCGAGTCACCGCCGCCGGCGCGTCCGCGCTGGACGCCTCGGTGGTACGCGGACAACAGCCCACGGACCGCTTCGGGTGAACGTTCCCGTGCCCGGGACTTAGGACGGGACGCATCTTCGATACCGCCCGGCACCAGCTGAGCCATCGGGCGCCGGATCGGCAGACCGGCGGAGGTGGTGTCGGACTCCCGCGGGGTGGTGATCGCGGAGGCCGCCTGCCAGCCCTTGTCGGCGGCCGAGCGCCACGGGTCGATGTCCGGCCGGCCCTCGGAGGGCACCTCGGCCGCCGGCCGGCCCGGCGGCATCTCGGCCGGCGGCTGCCGGCGCGCGAGCGGCTCGGCCATCGGCCGGTCCATCGGCTCGGCCATCGGCCGGTCCACCGGTGCGGCGGGGCCCGGCTCGGCCGGGCGGCGCGCCGGCTCCGCCGGCCGGGCCACCGGCTGGTTTCGCGGCGCGTCGCTGCCGGCGGGCACCCGAGTAGGCAGCACGGTGGGCCGCTTCTTCGGCTCGGCCGCACGCACCGGCGCCTCCTGTGCTCGGGTTGCCGTCATCCCCGCCGGTCGGGCGGCGGCCGCCACCGGCGCGGGTGGGGTACCGACCGCGGGCGCGGACCGGGGCCGGGACGGGCTGGTCCGGAACCAGGCCGACTCGACCTCGCGGAAGATGGGCAGCTCCATCGTGTCGTCGACATTCCTCGGGATGATCTCGGCCCGACCTGCCCCGGAACCGTGCTCGGGCTCCGGCGTGGCCGATTCTAGCCCGCGCTGTGCCGAAATCTCCTCATCCAACCGGCCGCCGTCCGACCGGCGCTGCTGCGCCACCGGGGCCGGGTCGGCCGGCGCCGACGGGGACCAGACGTCCCGGCCGGGCAGCTGCGGCGTCTCCACCGTCAGGTCCTCGGCCATCGGCCGGGCCGGCGGCTCCGCCCACGGGTCGTGCCCGCCAAGCGTGCCCGCCGCCGGTTCGCTGACCGGCTCCGGATCGGCGGTCGGTCGCTGCGCCGCGCGCCGGACCGAATCGTCCAGCGATCGGCGCGGCGGCTCCGCCGGGATCCGGTCGAACGTCACCGTGTCGTCGGCCGCCGAGGCCGGCGGCGTGCTGCCCTCCCGACGAAGCGACGCGGTCCGGTCCGGCTCCGACCCGGTCAACCGCTGGTACGGGCCGGGCTCGGCCGGCTTCTCGTACGCCGGCGGCTCGGCCTGCTGGTACGAGGTCTGCTCGAACGCGCTCGGCTCCGGCTGCTGGTAGGCCGCCGGCCGGGACTGCTCGTACGGGCCGGGCTCGGCCACCGGCGGCGCATCGAAACTGCCGGTCTGCTCCTGGGCGAGCTTGCGGGGCGGCGGGTCGAACAGGCTGCGCCGGATCGGTTCGTCGGCGCCTCGGGCCGGGGCCGGCTCCGTACTCGTCGGCTCGTCCTGCTGGCCCGGCTGGCGCCGGGGCAACGCGCTCGATCCGTTGTTCAACCGGTGCCCGTTGGCCGCGTCGGCGAGGCTGTCGCGCGCCGGCGGCTGGAACGGGATGCCCGGCATCGGGTCGACCGGCTCCGGGGCGGCCGGCCGCGGCGCTTCCCGGGTGGACCCGCCGGGGCCGGTCTCCAGCGCCAGCGGACCGCCCTGCGCCGGCAGCTCGCTCGGGCGAACGCCGGGCCGCTCGGTCGGTACCAGCACGGCGGCCGGCAGCACCACGTCGGCGACGGTGCCGCGTTCCGGCGCCGGCCGCAGTTCGATCTTGATGCCGAGCCGGGACGCCAGCCGGCCGACCACGACCAGACCCATCATCCGGGACACCGCGACATCCACCAGCGGCGGATTGGCCAGCCGCTCGTTCACCTCGGCCAGCACGTCGCCGGACATGCCGATACCGCGGTCCTCGATCTGCACGATCGCCCGGTCGCCGACCCGGCGCGCGTCGACCACCACGGCGGTGTCCGGCGAGGAGAACGCGGTCGCGTTGTCCAGCAGCTCGGCCACCAGGTGCACCACGTCGTTGACCGCGGTCGCCTCGACCTCGACGTCCCGGTCGACCACCCCGAACTCGATCCGGGTGTACTGCTCGACCTCGGACTGCGCGGCCCGCAACACGTCGCCCAGCGGCGCCGCCTCGCGGCGCGCGCGGGTGGAGTCGGCACCGGCGAGGACCAGCAGGTTCTCGTCGTTCCGGCGCATCCGGGTGGCCAGGTGGTCGAGCTGGAACAGCTGCGCCAACCGGTCCGGGTCCTCCTCGCCCTGCTCCAACCGGTCGAGGTGACCGATGAGCCGGTCGACCAGCAGCTGGGACCGGCGGGCCAGGTTGATGAACATGGTGGAAACGCTGGCGCGCAGCACGGCCTGGGCGGCGGCCACCCGGACCGCCTCCCGGTGCACCACGTTGAACGCCTCGGAGACCTGGCCGATCTCGTCCCGACCGCGCACCTGGATCGGGTCGCGCACCTGGCCGGCGATCTCCTCCGGGGTCTGGCCACCGATCGACTCGGCCGTCTCCAGCTGGCCGACCGCCTGCGGCAGGCCCTCGTACGCCACCTGCAGCGCGCCCTCCCGCAGCCGGCGCAGCGACCGGGCCATCGCCCGCGCCACCAGCAGGGCCAGCACGATGGCGATCACCAGGACGACCAGGCCGGCGCCGGCCTCCGCGATCACCTGCCGGACCACCGAGGCGACCTGCGCCTTGGCGTGCGCCGCGGCGTTCGCGTCGAGCAGCTTCTCCACCGAGCGGATCGCGTTGATCCGCTTCGCCATGGCGGAGTTCCAGTCGCTGGCCTGGATGTCGAGGTGGTTGTTGAGCCCGACGGTACGGGCGTCGGTCTCCAGCCGGGTCGAGTCCTGCACCTGCGGGCCGCTGACCGACTCCTCCAGCTCCTGCTTCTGTTCGTCGGAGGCGGACCGGTTGAACGAGTCGTACGCGCTCTGCTGGTCGGTCAGGGTGCCGAGGAACGTCTCGAAGCTGGTCGCGTCGAACCCGCTGGAGTCGTCGATGACCCGCAGCAGCGCCAGCTGCTCCTGGGCCGCGTACTCCTTGGCGTCGGAGAGCGCCGCGTTCGCGGTGAGCTCGCTGGACAGGCTGCGGTCGTCGGTCAGGTGTGTCATCGAGTCGCGCAGATCGAGCAGCTCGGAGATGAGGACCTGGTAGCGGAAGGTCACGGACGCGACGGTGGCGTCGCTGGACGACGACAGCACCTCGCTGCGGCCGGTCTTGGTCAGCGAGTCGAGCTGGTCGTCGATGACGGTGAGGTTGCTGGAGATGTCCTCGGAGGTGCCGCTGACCTTGTCCCGCTCGGTGCGGTAGGCCCCGATCCGCTCGTCGGTGGCGGACGACTGCTTCTTGAACTGGTCGGCCAGGTCGGAGTAGCCGGACCGGCCCTTGGACAGCATCGCCTCGGCGGCGTCCAGCCGCTCGTTCTGCAACTGCTCGACCAGGTTGCCGGCCTGCGTGCTCAGCTGCAGCGTCGCGTCCACCCGGCGTGCGTCGGACAGCGTCTTCCCCGCGTTGGCGAGCTCGATCCCGGCCAGTGCGACGACCGCGAGCACCGGGACGACCAGGATCAGGCCCAGCTTCGACTGGATGCGGACGTCGCTCAGCCGCGGAATCGGGCGCCGCCGGCGTTGGCGTCCTGCCTGGGTCGCCGCGGTCCGCTTGCTCACTTGCTGCCGCCTTCCAAGACTGCGTGACTGCTTGTGTGCTTGTCGGGCCGGGCCACTACACCGAGCCCCCGGGGGATTCCACCACGCTCGATCAGAAAGAGAAACCCCGAGCAGGGTACGGCAAGTGGGACACCGCATACCGGCCGGCCGGGCGACATCCGATCCGGTCGGAGAGTGTTCATGTCGCTACCAACAGTGCAGAGCATTCGGCCTGGTCATGCCGCGGCGAACCGGCCGCCAGCGCACCCGTGGTCATCGATCCGTATCAATCTGGTAGCGGTCGGTTCGTGCCCCGTTGGCGAGAAACGACCGAGCTACGAAGATATCGCCGCGGTCCGCCCCCAACCAGCTGCCCGGGCACCATTCCTCCCGCCGCCGGAGGGCGCGAGAATGACCGGCGACAGAACGGCCACGACGTGCCGTGCGGATCGAGTGTTGGTAAGGGAAAAATGTCAGCTCTGCATCGGCCGTCGGTCCGATGAACTGTGCCCTGGAGGTCTCCGCGGCGACCGTCCGCTACGGCGGCGTGGCGGCCATCGACGACCTGTCCTTCCACCACGACGACGGCGGCGTCGTCGGCCTGATCGGGCCCAACGGCGCCGGTAAGACCACCCTGCTGAACGTGCTGTCCGGCGCGGTCCGACTGACCACCGGGCGGATTTCGTTGCGGGGGCGTGACCTGACCAGCCGCAAGCCGCACCAGATCGCCCGGCTCGGCATCACCCGCACCTTCCAGAACCTGCAGATCTTCGGTTCGCTGTCGGTGCTGGACAACGTGCTGCTGCCGCGGGTCGCCCGCGGCTGGGCGACCGCGGTCGGCGACATGGTGCTGCTGCCGCAGGCACACCGCAAGGTGCGGGCCGAACGGGCCCGGGCGCACGACCTGCTCGACCGGGTCGGCATCGCCGGGTACGCGGACCAGCCGGCCGGCTCGCTGCCGTACGGGCTGCAGCGGCGGGTGGAGATCGCCCGCGCGCTGGCCGGCGACCCGGCACTGATCCTGCTGGACGAGCCGCTCGCCGGGCTGTCCGCCTCGGAGAGCGTCGACCTCACCGAACTGTTCACCAAGGTGTCCACCGAGGGCATCACCGTGCTGCTGGTCGAGCACGACGTGGCCAGCGTGCTGTCGGTGTCCAAGCGGGTCCTGGTGCTCGACCACGGCCGGTTGCTGGCCGACGGCACGCCCGACGAGGTGTCCGCCGACCCGGCCGTCCGCGCCGCGTACCTCGGTGAGGAGTGGACATGAGCGGGCAGACGGCCGCGGCGGCGACGCCGAGCGGGGCGGACGACGGCGAGCTGGTGCTGTCGGTGACCGGGCTGGTCGCCGGGTACGACCGGATCGAGGCGCTGCACGGCGTCGACATCGAGGTACGCGCCGGTGAGGCGGTGACCCTGATCGGCGCCAACGGAGCCGGCAAGACGACGCTGCTGGGCACCATCGCCGGCCTGTTGCGGTCCTGGCGCGGCCGGATCCAGTTCGCCGGCGAGGACGTCACCCGTTGGTCGGCCGAGCGGCGCAGCCGCGCCGGCCTCGCCCTGGTACCGGAGGGCCGGCGGGTGTTCGCCGGCCTCACCGTCGAGGAGAACCTGCACCTCGGGGCGTACTCGCGGGCCCGCTCGTCCACCGGCGAGGGGCTGGCCACGGTCTACGAGCTGTTCCCGAAGCTGAAGGACCGCCGGCGGCAGCCGGCCGGCACCATGTCCGGCGGCGAGCAGCAGATGCTCGCGATCGGCCGGGCACTGATGAGCCGGCCGAAGCTGCTGCTGCTGGACGAGCCGTCGCTCGGCCTCGCGCCGCTCGCGGTCCGCGAGGTGGCCGACGCGCTGGTGGAGCTGGCCGGCCGGGACACCACGCTGGCGCTGGTCGAGCAGAACGCGCAGGTCGCCTTCCACGTCGCGCAGCGCGGCTACCTGCTGGACCGCGGTGCGGTGGTGACCGCCGGTACGGTCGACGAGCTGCGCGACGATCCGCGGGTGCACCAGGCGTACCTGGGGCAGCCGGCCCGATGACCAGCTGCAGAACGACGCGGTAGCGGCGCATGTCGGAGTGCCCGACCTGCACCGCGACCGGCTGGGGGCCGGGAACACCGACGCCCCGGTCGACCGGGTGGCTGGCCCGGGAGGTACGCGGCGCCGGGGGTCACGTGGGCGGTCCTGCCGGCCGTGTCGACGCAGACCCCGGGTGACGTCCCCGGGACCCGCGCCGCGCGCCGACCGTGTTTCCGGCCACCCTGCGCGCCCGCCCCGGTCGAACGAAACCGCAGCTCACCGGCGCTGTTTCGGGGTGTCGGCGGGGATGTCGGGCGATCACCGCGACGCGACCGCACCGGTACCCTGCTCTGGACCTGTCGACGGAGCCGAACGGAGGGGCGATGCACGCCGACGGAGGTATCGCCCGGGTCGTGCTGCTGGCCGGCCCGTCCGGCTCCGGCAAGTCGTACGTGGCGCGCCGGTGCGGCGTTCCGGTGCTGCCGTTGGACGACTTCTACCTCAACGGCGACGATCCGCGGCTGCCCCGGGTCGGCGACGGTCCGGCGACCGGCCCGAACCCGGCGCCGGTGGACTGGGAGTCGCCGGCGAGCTGGGACGCCACCGCTGCGGTTGCCGCGATCGAACTGCTGGCCCGGACCGGCTCGGTCGAGGTGCCGCACTACGACATCAGCGTCGACCGGTGCACCGGGTACGAGCGGCTGGAGCTGCGGGGCGCCCGGGTGTTCGTGGCCGAGGGCATCTTCGCCGCGGAGATCGCCGCCGCGTGCCGGGACCGCGGGGTGCTCGCCGGGGCGTACGCGCTGCGGCGGCCCCGGGGGGTCACGTTCTGCCGCCGGCTGGCCCGCGACCTGCGCGAGCACCGCAAGCCGCCGGCGGTGCTGCTGCGTCGCGGCGTGCGGCTCTACCACGACGAGTCGCGGGTGTTGACCCGGCAGGCGGCGCTGGGCTGCCGGCCGGCGTCGGCGGCCACGGTCCGCCGCACGATCATCGCGGCCGCCGGGACGTCGACGGCGCGGCAGACCGCCCTGTCCTGACTTTCCGTACCAGCCGGTGCGAGGTTCCGACATCTCGATGTCACCCGCTCGACGTACTGCATCGACGGTGGGTGCAGCGACCCGCACGGTCGGTGGTCGTCATCGCGACGTGTGTCACCACGTATCGATCGATGCCGATCCGTGGCGTACGGTCATCTCCGCGCTGGCCTGCGCGTGCTGTCTTGCGGTTCAGTATCAATCCGACATCCGCGCAGGTCCACCGCTTGACGCCCGGCACGAAGATCATGAAGATCATCGCTGCGCTGCACTGCGGTAGTCGTTCGCACGTCGACCCGCCCGACCCGCGGCGGCCACGCACGTTGTGGTCCGGCTGAGCGGTGGCGCGACGGGTTGTGCCGTCTCGGCCCACCCGATCGATCCCACGAATTGAGCAGGGGGCGAGCAGGTGTCCACGCGACACTGGGTAGCGGCTGGTCTTGCCGCGGTGGTGACACTCTCCGTCGGTACTGGATGTGCCAAGGAGCAGAGTTCCGGCGGTGACGGCAGCTCGCAGATCGTGATCGGAGCGGACCTCGAACTGTCCGGCCCCGCCGCGGTCCAGGGCGAGGCATACCAGCGGGCGCTCAAGATGGTCCAGGCCGACATCAACAAGACCGGCATCAAGGTCGGCGGCAAGACCAAGAAGGTCAAGCTGGTCATCCGGGACAACAAGTCCGATCCGGCCGAGTCGTTGACGGTGGCGAAGTCGCTGATCAACAACGACCACGTGGTGGCGATCGTCGGCGCCGGCGCCTCTCCGACCACCATTCCGATCATCCCCACCGTCGAGAAGGCGAAGATCCCGCTGGTCTCGATGGGCTCCTCCGGGGCGATCGTCACGCCGGTCCGCAAGTACATCTTCAAGACGCCGGGCAACACCGACGTCATCGGCAACGTCATGCTCAAGGCGTTCGCCAAGAAGAAGATCAAGAAGGTCGCGGTGCTCTCCGTCGACAACCCGTACGGCGAGGCCGGGTTGAAGGAGTGGCAGGCGCTGGACAAGGCCGGCAAGATCGACCTGGTCGCGCACCAGAAGTTCTCCAGCGAGGTCAAGGACCTCAGCGTCCAGGCGACGAAGGTGCTGGCCGCGAAGCCGGACGCCGTCGTGGTGTGGGCGATCCCGCCGCAGTCCGGCCTGGCCGCGAAGGCGCTGCGGCAGAAGAAGTTCTCCGGCGACAAGGTCTACTACGACACCGGCGCCGGCTCCGAGCTGTTCGTCAAGGGCGCCGGTGCGGCGTCCGAGGGCTCGTACATGGTGCACTCCCGGGTGCTGGCCGGTAACGAGATCACCGCGACCACCCCGGCCGCGCAGACCGAGAAGAACTTCTTCACCGAGTACTCGGCGAAGTACGGCGGCTTCTCCGGCTTCGCGCCGATGGCCGCCGACGCGCTGAACCTGATCGTCGCCGGCATCAAGAAGGCGGGCTCGGCCGATCCGCAGGACATCCAGAAGGCGATGGAGCACCTGAGCTACGACGGCGCGTTCGGTACCTACCAGTTCAGCCCGACCAACCACGGCGGGGTCAGTGAGTCCTCGTTGACCGTCCTTCAGGTGAAGAACGGGACGTGGTCTCTCAGCGATCTCGGCTGATGAGCGAACTGCTGCAGTACGTGGTCACCGGTCTCACGACCGGCTCCGCGTATGCCCTGGTGGGCCTGGGCATCGCCCTGATCGCCCAGGTCACCGGGGTGATCAACTTCGCCCAGGGTCAGTTCGTGATGCTCGCCGGGCTGCTGTTCGCGGTCCTGGAGGAGCACCAGGTACCGACGGTGCTCGCCGCGCTCGCGGCGCTCGCCGTCACGGTGCTGGTCGGGCTGGCCCTGGAGCGGCTGGTGCTGCCCCGGCAGGCAGCCGGCCGCACCGACCAGGCGATCATGCTGACCATCGGCGCCTCGATCGTCATCGAGGGCGTGGCGTTCGTGACGATCGGTACCGAGCCGAAGTTCGCCCGGCCGTTCACCGCCGGTGACGCGCTGCGGTTCGGCGGCGCCTCGATGGACCGCCAGTACCTCTGGGTGATCGGCATCGCGGCCCTGGTGATGCTCGCCGTGTGGCTGGTGCTCACCCGCACCCGGACCGGCTGGGCGATGCGGGCCACCGCGATGGACCCGGACGCCGCCCGGCTGTCCGGCATCTCGCCGAGCCGGATGTCGATGCTGGTCTTCCTCGCCGCGGCGGGGCTCGGCGCGATCGGCGGCATCGTCCTCGCGCCGCTGCAGTCCCCGGACGCGAGCGTCGGCATCGGGCTGGGGCTGAAGGGTTTCGCGGCGGCGGTGATCGGTGGCCTGGACCGGCCGGCCGGTGCGGTCGCGGGCGGCCTCGCGGTCGGCGTCGTCGAGGCGCTGGCCAGCGGGTACCTGCCGTCGTCCCAGTCCGGGTTCGCCGACGGCATCGCGTACGCGGTGTTGCTGGTGGCGCTGATCGCCCGGCCGACAGGGCTGCTGCGCCGAGTCACGGGAGAACGCGTCTGATGGCCGCCACCGACACCGCGCCGGCCGAGGCCCCGACCGGGCTGCTGGCCCGGATCGACACCCACCGGCGGCTCCGGCCGCTGGTCCGGGTGGCGCTGCCGGCGGCACTGCTGCTCGTCGCGCTGCTGCTGATCCCGTTCGTGTTCACCCGGGTGGCGCCGTACACGATGGCGGACGGGGTGCAGCTGGTGCTGCTGGCCGTCGCCGCGCTGGGGCTGGTGCCGCTGACCGGGTACGCCGGGCAGGTCTCGCTGGGGCAGGCGGCGTTCTACGGCACCGGCGCGTACGCGACGGCGATCCTGACCGTGCACTACCACCTGAGTCCGCTGCTGGGCATCCTGGTCGGGGTGGTCGCGGCCGGGCTGCTGGCGTGGCTGCTCGGCCTGGCGCTGTTCCGGGCCGCCGGCCACTACCTGACGCTGGCCACGATCGCGGTCGGCCTGGTGCTCGCCGTGGTGGTCAAGCAGTTCGACCTGACCGGCGGCGCCGAGGGCATCTCCGGTCTCCCCGCGCTGTCGCTCGGCGGTCTGCAGTTCAGCGACGACGTGAGCTTCTTCTACCTGGCCGCGGCGGTCCTGGTGGTGGCGAGCCTGGTCGTGCAGCGGGTCTGCCGGTCCCAGTTGGGCACCACCCTGCTGGCGATCTCCGACTCGCCGATCGCGGCGCAGTCCGCCGGGGTCGACCCGGCACCGCAGAAGCGGTTCGCCTTCGTCCTGGCGGCGGTGTGCAGCGCGCTGGGCGGCACCCTGTACGCGCTGTGGTCCAGCTTCGTCGACGTCAACACGCTGGACCTGAACCTGTCGCTGCAGCTGCTGATCATCGCCACCGTCGGCGGCCGGCGCAGCGTGTACGGCGCGACGGTCGGTGCGTTCGTCGTGGTGTCGCTCGCCCGGTTCGCCAAGGAGTGGCTGCCGGCGGTGTCCAGCCACGCCGGCGGCCAGGTCGAGATCATCGCGTACGGCCTGGCGCTGATCCTGGTGCTGCGGTTGCTGCCGCGCGGCATCGTCGGTGGCGCCGCCGCAGCCCTCAAGCGCCTGGTCAGGTAAGGGTCGGGTCGCTGGGCCGGCCCGCTGCTGCTTCCTGGGGTCCAGGCCGGTTGAACGGCCTGGACAGGGCTTCTAGCGGAGGGTCCAGCCGATCGGCAGGTGCTTGATGCCGTGCTGGAAGTTGGACCGCAGCCGCTGCGGTTCACCCGCCGCGCGCACCTCGGCCAGCCGGTCCAGCAGCGCGTCGAACATCGCCACCAGCTGCGCCTTGCCCAGCATCGAGCCGAGGCAGTAGTGCGGGCCGTGGCCGAACGACAGGTGATCGGCCGCGGAGCGGGTCACGTCGAACGTGTCCGGGTCGTCGAACGCCCGCGGGTCGCGGTTGGCCGAGGCGAAGTAGACGACCACCTTGTCGCCGGCGGCGATGCGCTGCCCGGCCAGCTCGGTGTCCTCGGTGGCGGTCCGGCGGAAGTGGATCACCGGGGTCCACCAGCGCAGCATCTCGTCGGCCGCGCCGGGCAGCAGCGACCGGTCCGCGGCCAGCCGCCGCCACTGCTCCGGGTGGTGCAGCAGCGCGTACATGCCGCCCGGGATGCCGTTCCGCAGCGTCTCGTTGCCGGCCACCGCGAACAGCCAGAACATGTTCTCGAACTCGTCGGTGGACAGCCCGTCGCCGTCCACCTGGGACAGCATCAGGGACATGATGTCCTCGCCCGGCGCGCGGCGCTTCTCGGCCGCCAGCTCGTGCGCGTACGCGTACAGGTCGGGGATGCCGCCGCGGGTCCGCGGGTCGGGCATGGTGCCGTCCGGGCCGGGGCTCGGCCGCACCGCGAGCGCCGCCTTCGCCATCGGCGTGGTGCCGGTGGCGTCGGTGAGCGAGATCGCCGCGTACTCCGGGTCCTGGAAGCCGATCACCCGGCTGGCCCAGTCGAACATCAGGTACCGGTCGGTCTGCGGCACGCCGAGCACGTCGGCCAGCGTCCACACCGGCAGGTCGGCGGCGACCTTGGCGAAGTCGGCGGTGTGGTCGGTGCTGCCGTCGATCATCTCGTCCACGATCAGCCGGGCACGTTCCACGATGCGTTCCCGCAGCCGCTCGACCGCCCGCGGGGTGAACGAGCGGTTCACGATCCGGCGCAGCCGGGAGTGCTCGGGCGGATCCATGTTCAGCATCGACTTCTGCACGTACGCCAGGTCCTCCGGCGTCGCGGGGTCACGGATCTGGGTGGCGCCCAGCTCGGACGAGAACAGCTGCGGCCGCTTCAACACCTGCTTGACCTCGGCGTGCCGCCAGACCGCCCAGTACCCGGGGCCGTGCTCGGCACCGTCGACCGACCGCTCCGGCACCCAGGACACCGGCGCCGCCTCCCGCAGCCGGGTCAGCTGCTCGTACGGCATGCCGGTCTGGTAGGTCTGCGGGTCGTAGACGACCTGCTCGTCGGTTGCCACCACTGCTCCCTTGCCGGCCTCGGCCGTCCCGGCCGGGCGCTCCCCCGGCCGGCCACGCACCACTGATCTTGCGCTCGCGAGCTTGCCAGCCCGATCGACCGAAGGCAATACGACGCCAACCACCCCCGCCCAACCCGCCGCCGACGGCGTTGATCACGGGGTTATCTTGTCCGGCAACCGCTCTCCAGCCGGACAACCCCATGATCGACAGGGGCTCAGCCGCGAGTGGCGGGGGCGTCGGTGAGTACGCCGTTGAGACGGCGCGGCAGGCCGAGCGGGTTCGCGTCCCGCAGCGCGGCGGGCAGCAGCGCGTCCGGCACGTCCTGGTACGCCACCGGGCGCAGGAACCGGCGGATCGCGGTGACGCCGACCGAGGTGAACAGCGGCGCGGTCGTCGCCGGCCAGGGCCCGCCGTGCTGCTGCGCCCAGGACACCGCGACACCGGTCGGCCAGCCGTTCCACAGCACCCGGCCGGCCCGCTCGGAGAACGCCTCCAGCAGCGCCGCCGGCAGCTCCGGCTCGGTCTCCTCACCCTGCACGGTGCCGGTCAGGCTGCCGGGCAGCAGCTCGACCGCGCGCAGCAGCTCGTCGGCGTCCGCGTACTCGACGATCAGCGAGACCGGGCCGAAGCACTCCCGCAGCAGCTCGTCGGCGTGCTCGACCAGCGTCGGCACGTCGACGGCGAGCAGTGCCGGGTTCGCCCCGAAGCCCGGACCATCCACAGTGGATGGAGCCAGCAGGGCGCGGACGCCGGGCACCGCGGCGAGCTCGCGCACCCCGGCCTGGTACCCGGCGCGGATCCGGGCGTTGAGCAGCGGCGCGACGGTGGCGGCCCGGCTCGCCCGCACCAGCACCTCGGTCAGCGCGTGCCCGGTCGGCAGGAACAGCAGCCCCGGCTTGGTGCAGAACTGGCCACTGCCCATCGTGTACGACCCGACGAATCCCTTGGCGATCTCGGCGCCGCGCACCGCGACCGCGGCCGGCGTGGCCACCGCCGGGTTCAGCGAACCCAGCTCACCGTAGAACGGGATCGGGTCCGGCCGCGACGACGCCAGGTCGAACAGCGCCCGACCACCGCCGAGCGAGCCGGTGAACCCGACCGCGGTGATCGCCGGGTGCGTGACCAGGTCCCGGCCGGCCTGCTCGCCGTGCACGACGGCGAACGTCCCGGCCGGTGCACCGGCCGCGGCGAGCGCCGCTGCGACGACCTCCCCGGTGCGTACCGAGGTGGCCGGGTGGCTCGGATGCGCCTTCACCACCACCGGGCAACCGGCCGCGAGCGCGGACGCGGTGTCGCCCCCGGCCACCGAGAAGGCGAACGGGAAGTTGCTCGCCGCGAACACGGCGACCGGCCCCAGCGGCAGCAGCAACCGGCGCAGGTCGGGCCGCGGCGGCGTCGCGTTCGGGTCCGGCAGGTCGACGGTCGCCTCGCAGAAGGAGCCCTCCTCGACCGCGTCGGCGAACAGCTCCAACTGCGCCGCGGTCCGGGCCAGCTCGCCGGGCAGCCGCGGCGAACCGAGCGCGGTCTCCGCGTCGGCCAACGCGATCAGCTCGGCGTCGTGGTCGCGCAGCGCGGACGCGACCGCGCGCAGCAGCCCGGCCCGTTCCGGCAGGCTCAGCGCGGCCAGCGGGCCGGCCGCCCCGGCCGCGGCCCGGGCGACCGCATCGACCTGCGCCGGGTCGGCCACCGCCACCGGCGAGCCCACCTCTGCGCCGGTCCGCGGGTCGTACCCGCGCAGTTCCTCCGCCGCCCGTACGACCTGCTCGGTCACCTGCTGCCTCCCCGACCGTCGGTTCCAGGACCGGCGCACCAGCTCGGTACGCCGATGTCGGCACCGACCCTAGTCCGCACCGGCGGGATCGGCCCAGCGGGCGCGGCGGCACCGGCGGGATCGGCCCAGCGGGCGCGGCGGTCGAGGTGACAGCGCCCGTGCCGGCCGAGGCGGGCCCGGGCGCCGGTACGGGCGGCTCAGGAACCGTCGCGGCGGATGGCGCGGATCGCCTGCACCAGCACGACGATCGACAGGACGGCAAACAGCACGGTGAACACAGCGGTACGCATTTCCCCCACCTCAGAACTCCCGCCACCTCCCCAAGGTGGCTGCAGTCAGTTCAACACGCCTGCGACCAGCGAAGACGCCCAGGCACGGACAATGAGGGCCGCGCCACTGCCCGCAACCGGATCCGGTGGTCGGGCGTGAAGAACGACCACACCGCCGACTCCCGTGACACGGCGCCCGAACCCGTTAGGCTTGGCGCAGGAGCCAGATGCCGGGAGGGATCAGTGGCCGAACAGAATGCCCGCAAGCTGGTCGTCATCGACTTCGACGACGCGCTGCGCGCCCAGGAGTTCCTGCTGGCCGCGACGCGGTTGGTGAAGGAGGGACAGCTGACGCTGCACGACGCCGTGTTCGTCAGCCGGGGCGCCGACGGCCGGTCGATGGTGCGGGAGACGACCGACCTCACCCCGGCCGCGGTGCCCTCGGCGGCGCGATGTGGGGGGTGCTGATCGGGACCCTGCTCGGCGGCCCGATCGGGGCGCTGGTCGGTGGCGCCGCCGCCGGCGGCGGTGGCGCGCTGCTCGGCAAGCTGATCGACACCGGCATCAAGGACCACGAGGTCAAGCAGCTGCGCGAGACCGTCCGCCCCGGCACCACGGCGCTCGCACTGCTGGTCAGCAACGTGTCGACGGCGGCGCTGCAGGCCGAGCTGGAGCGGTTCCCGGGCGCCACGATCATGCAGTCCGAACTGCCGGAGAGCGCGCTGCACGTGGTGCGCGACGCGCTCGATGCGGCACCGGCCGAGGTCGCGCACGACCCGAACATCCGGATCGGGCTGGACGACCCGCCGCCGGCCGCCATCCCGGCCGACCCGAACATCCGCATCGGGCTGGACGACGAGCCGCCCCGGCCACCGGCCGACGAGCCGCCGTCCCGGCCGGTCGCGCCGCAGGACCCGACCGCGCCGCCGAGCGAGCAGCCGAGCGGCCCGCCGCACAGCAGCACCGAGCCGAACGGTCCGACCACACCGGCCTGACCTGCCCGCGATCCCGGCCGCCGCACCGTTCCGTTGGCGCCGGTCAGCCGGCGCGCGGCCGGGCCGCCGCCCGAGCGAGACCGCGCTCAGCTGACCGCGAGGTCGGCGACCAGGATGCGGTGGCTGGTGCCGCGCAGCTGGTAGGTGTGGATGGCACTCGGCTTGACCCGGTGGTCGAGCAGCACGTGGTCGACCGGCGTCGGCGGCACCGGCCACCCGGCGTACGTGGGTTTCAGGCCGGCGCCGACACCGATCGCCGCGTCGTCGTAGCCGTTGTCCTCCAGCTGCCGGAACGCCTGGTTGTCCTGGGTGGCGTTGAAGTCGCCGAGCAGCAGCTGGCTGCCCGGCTCGGTGGTGCGCGGCAGCGCCGACAGGTCGCGGGTCCAGTCGCCCACCGTCGAACCCAGCATCGGGGTACGGGTGTGCACCGAGACGACGTCCAGCGTGGTGTTCCCGACCGGCAGGCTGGCCCGGGCCAGCGTCGAGGTGGTTCCGGACAGGCTCCCCGCGGTGAGGTGGCCGGACGAGTACAACCCGGTGCCGGTGGTCTTGTCCGCCGGCTTGAGCACCTGGCTCGGCAGGTACTTGCCGATCCCGGCCCGGCGCAGCGCGCTCACCGCGGCCGGCGTCAGCTCCTGCACCGCGAGCAGGTCGGGCTTGACCGACGCGATCCGGCGAACCAGCCCGGCCGCGTCCGCGCCGCCGGCGTGCAGGTTCACCGTCATCACCGTCAGCTGGTAGCCGTTCGGCTTGGGCACCGGGCCGACCGCCCACCGGGGCAGCAGCGCACCCGCGTACGCGATGGTCACCAGGACCATGAAGATGCCGAGCTTCCGGCGGCCACCGGCGAACAGGATCAGCATGCCGAGCAGGCTGAGCCCGGTCAGGTACGGCACGAAGACCATCGCCTGCACCAGCGGCGTGATGCGGTCCCAGCCGGCCCAGCGGACCACGATGATCACCGTGAGCAGGACGACCAGGACCCAGCCGAGCGCGCGCAGCAGCCGCATCGCCTCAGCCGATCAGCTTCGCGTACGCCGGCTTGATCACGTCGTTGATCAGCGCCAGTCGCTCGTCGAAGCCGATGAACGCGCTCTTCATCGCGTTCACGGTGAACCACTGCAGGTCGTTCCAGCCGTACCCGAACGCCGCCGCGAGCAGCGCCATCTCGCGGGACATGCTGGTACCGGACATCAGCCGGTTGTCGGTGTTGACGGTGACCCGGAACCGCAGGTCGTGCAGCAGCCCGATGGGGTGCTCGGCGATCGACGCGGCGGCGCCGGTCTGCACGTTCGACGACGGGCACAGCTCCAGCGGAATCCGCTTGTCTCGCACGTACTGGCCGAGGCGGCCGATCCGGTGCCCGTTCGGGGTGCGGGCGATGTCGTCGACGATGCGCACGCCGTGCCCGAGCCGGTCCGCGCCGCACCACTGGATCGCCTGCCAGATGCTCGGCAGCCCGAACGCCTCGCCGGCGTGGATGGTGAAGTGGAAGTTCTCCCGCTGCAGGTACTCGAACGCGTCCAGGTGCCGGGTGGGCGGGTATCCGGCTTCGGCACCGGCGATGTCGAAGCCGACGACACCCTCGTCCCGGAACTCGACCGCCAGCTCGGCGATCTCCATCGACCGGGCCTGGTGTCGCATCGCGGTGAGCAGGGTGCCGACCCGGATCTGGTGCCCGGCCTCGGCGGCACGGTGACTGCCGATCGCGAAGCCGGACAGCACCACGGCCACCACCTCGGACAGGCTCAGCCCGCGGGCGGTGTGCTGCTCCGGCGCGAACCTGACCTCGGCGTAGACCACGCCGTCGGCGGCCAGGTCCTCGGCGCACTCCGCGGCGACGCGCTGCAGACCCGCCACGGTCTGCATCACCGCGACGGTGTGGTCGAAGGTCTCCAGGTAGCGCTCCAGCGAGCCGGAGTTCGCCGCCTCGACGAACCAGCGGCCCAGCTCGTCCGGGTCGGTCGAGGGCAGGCTGTCCGCGTAGCCGATCTCGCGGGCCAGCTCGATGATGGTCGCGGGCCGCAGCCCGCCGTCCAGATGGTCGTGCAGCAGGACCTTGGGTGCCTGCCGGATCTCGTCGATGGTGGGTACAGGTCGTGCCATGTACCGACCCTAGTCGCTCGGTGCGGGCCGCGACATTTCGGCTACCGGGTGGCGGCCGGACGTCACTCGTTCGACCGCCGGCCGCCCGCGCCGGGCTCAGACCGAGAGGTCGACGTCGTCCCAGTTCGGCGGGTCGTCGTGGTACGGGCCGCGCAGCACGACCGCCCACTCCAGCGCCCAGCGGCGGGCACCGATCGCGACCGGCGGCACCGGACCCGGCGTCGGATCGCCGTGCCGCTCGCCCTCCTGGTACGCCCAGTCCAGGCAGCAGTACAGGTCGAGCAGCGCGGCGGCCTCGGCCGGGTCGCGCCGGGGCGGGGGCAGCCGGGTCAACCAGGCGGGGAACGCAGCCGGGTCGGCCCACGGGTCGGGCAGCAGCACGTCCAGCCGGTCCGACCGGGGCAGCAGCGGATCCAGGTCGTCGGCCAGGCCGAGTACCCAGACCAGCCCGTGCAGCGCGTCGCGCTGCAGGTCGACCAGCGCCGGGTCGCCGAGCCGGCCGGCGATGAACCGCCATTCCCGCCGGGTGACCCGGTCCAGCAGCTGGGCGTCCCGCAGCCAGCGCATCGCGCTGCGCCGGGGCAGCCGGTCGTGCACCGCCAGCAGGACGGTGAGGATCGCGGCGCGGCAGGCCAGCTCGCGCCGCGGCCGGATCGCCACCCGGTCGCCCGGATCCCAGATCAGCGGGTACTGCGGCGGTGGCAGCCGGACGCCGAGCCGGCTCAGCTCGTCGAGCGTGCCCCGCCGTACCTCGGTCGGGTCCGGGGCGAGCGCCATCCGTTCCAGGATCGAGCCGTCCACGCCCCCTCACCTCCTGCGCGTCGTGCCGGGCCGGAGAGACCCGAAATCAGCCTCTGGGTGATCAACGCGGCACGTAGCGTTTGATGACGCGGGTGGGCAGCGCGGTGCCCTAATCGGTTGACCTCGACCCGGGTTCGTCCGGATCCGGGCGAACCCGGGTTGGCCGTCCCGGCCCCGGGCGGGCGGGGTCAGGCGCGGTGGGCGAGATCGGGAGCGAAGGCCGGCAGGCAGACCGCGAGGTACTCGGCGCCCTCCGGCGTGGTGTACCGGATGGTCTCGCCGGCGCGGGCGATCACCGCCTGGCCGGCCGCCACCTCGATCGCGCCGCCGTCGTGCTCCACCCGCAGCAGGCCCCGCAGCACGACCGTGTACTCGTCGAAGTCCGGGGTCTGCGGCGGCTCGTCCCAGCCGGCCGGGGCGATCATGTGGGCCACCGAGACCGCCTCGGTGCCGCTGTTGACGCGGCCCACGTACTCCTTGATCACCTTGCCGCCGGGCACCGGGATCTGGGTCGGGGTGTCGATCAGTTCAGGCATCCGCCGAGACTAACGGCCACCGGCGGCGAGGCGTGCCCGCCGCCCGCGAGACCGTCACTTGCCCTGCGCGCGCAGGTAGCCGGAGAGCTGCTCGACGATGTTGTCCCGCACCGCCGGGTAGGTGATGTCCCGCTCGGCCAGCAGCCGCGCCGCGACCGACCCGTCCTGGTCGGACTGGTCACCGGCCAGCAGCCCGAGCAGCAGGTGCTCGGTGCCGATGTAGTTGTGGTTCAGGTTGAGCGCCTCGCTCAGCGCGGCGGACAGCGCCGCGTTGGCCTTCGCGGTGAAACGCGGCTTGCCCTGGACCGGGCTGGCCGGGCCGAGTGCCGCGGTGGCCGCGTCCCGGATCTCGGCGAGCGGGCCGCCGAGCGCGTCGAGCGCCTTGGCCGCCAGGCTGTCCGGGTCGCCGCACAGTGCGATCAGGATGTGCTCGGTGCCCATGTAGCTGTGCCGGTGCTCGACGGCGATCGCCTCGCTGCCGACCATCACGTGCCGGGCGCGGGCGGTGAAGCGCGAGAAGTCGGGCGAGAAGCGCTTCTGCGCCGCCTGCTTGCTCACCCCGCCGAGCGCCTGCCCGATCTGCGCCCAGGAGACACCGGACACCCGGGCGGTGTCGACGAAGTGGCCGATGAGCTGGTCGCCGAGCGCGCTGAGGTCGCCGGCGCGGCGGGCCGCGCTGGCGAGCCGCTCGACGGGGTCCTCGGTGGTGGAGTTGACCTGGTCGATGAGTGCCCCCAGGGACACGATCTCTTCTGCCATGCGTCAACCATAAGTTGACGCATGGTGGATCGTCAACGCCGAGTTGACGTCAACCTTTAGCTGACCCGGTCCAGTACCAGCGGGCGACGTGCCGGCGCCTCGTCCGCGACCGTGACCGCGGCCCGCAGCTCGTCCAGCGCCGGCGCGATCCGGTCCGGGTCGTCGGCCCGCAGCTCCGCCAGGACGTCACCGCGCGCCACCCACTCACCCGGCTTGCGGTGCAGCAGCACCCCGGCCGCCGCCGACACCGGATCCTCCTTGCGAGCCCGGCCGGCACCCGCCCGCCACGCCGCGACACCCACCCGGTACGCGTCGATGGCGGACACCACCCCGTCCCGGTCGGCGCGCACCAGCTCGGTCTCCGCGGCGGTCGGCAACGGCGCGTCCGGGTCGCCGCCCTGCGCGCGCACCATCGCGCGCCACGAGTCCATCGCCGTACCGTTCGCCAGCGCCGCCTCCGGATCGACGTCCGGCCGGCCCGCCGCGGCGAGCATCTCCCGGGCCAGCGCCAGCGTCAGCTGCACCACGTCGGCCGGGCCACCACCGGCCAGCACCTGCACCGACTCGGCGACCTCGATGCCGTTGCCCACGGCCAGGCCGAGCGGGGTGGCCATGTCGGTGAGCAGCGCGACGGTACGCACCCCGTGCGCGCCACCCAGCTCCACCATGGTGCGGGCCAGCTCGCGCGCCGACGCGACGTCCTTCATGAACGCACCGGAGCCGACCTTGACGTCCAGCACCAGCGCGCCGGTGCCCTCGGCGATCTTCTTGCTCATGATCGAGCTGGCGATCAGCGGGATCGACTCGACGGTGCCGGTGACGTCGCGCAGCGCGTACAGCTTGCGGTCGGCCGGGGCGAGCGCGTCGGACGCGGCGCACACCGCGGCGCCCACCTCGCGCAGCTGGCCGACGAACTCCTCGCTCGACAGCCTGACCCGGAACCCCGGGATCGCCTCCAGCTTGTCCAGCGTGCCGCCGGTGTGGCCGAGGCCGCGGCCGGACAGCTGCGGTACCGCCACGCCGAAGCTCGCCACCAGCGGCGCCAGCGGCAGGGTGATCTTGTCCCCGACCCCGCCGGTGGAGTGCTTGTCGACCGTCGGGCGCCGCGCCCCGGACAGGTCGAGCCGGTCACCGGAGGCGATCATCGCGGCGGTCCACCGGGCGATCTCGGCGCCGGTCATCCCGTTCAACAGGATCGCCATGGCCAGCGCCGACATCTGCTCCTCGGCGACCTCGCCCGCGGTGTACGCCCCGATCACCCAGTCGATCGCCGCATCGGACAGCACCTGCCCGTCCCGCTTCGCCCGAATAACGTCAACCGCGGCATAACCCATCGCTCCCCCTCGTGCACGGATGCAGGTCGTACCGTCGCCCCGCGGACGGCGCGGGACGGCGGGATCAGTCCGACGTACCGGCGGACAGGTCGGTGACGTCGAACGCGTGCGGCAGCAGCTCCGCCATCGGGATCGGCGCCGGATCGGCGTCGACCAGGCACGCCGGCCCACCCTGCTCCCAGAGCAACTGCCGGCACCGGCCGCACGGCATCAGCGCGATCCCTCGACTGTCCACACAGGACACAGCCACCAGCCGGCCGCCGCCGGTGGCGTGCAGCGCCGACACCACGCCGCACTCCGCGCACAGCACCACGCCGTACGCGGCGTTCTCCACGTTGCAGCCGGTCACCATGCGGCCGTCCGCGGTCAGCCCGGCAGCGCCGACCGGATACTTCGAGTACGGCACGTACGCGTGCCGCATCACCTCGCGCGCCGCGGCCCGCAGCGCGGCCCAGTCCACCGCCGGCTCGTGGTGCTCGTCCACGTCAGCTCTTCACGTACGGCTTGCCGTCGGCGGCCGGCGCCCGCACCTTGCCGACCAACCCCGCCACCGCGAGGATCGTCGCGATGTACGGCAGCATGGTCAGGAACTGCGACGGGATCACGCTGTTCAGCGACGACAGGTTGCTCTGCAGCGCGTCGGCGAACCCGAACAGCAGCGCGCCGTACAGCGCGCCGGTCGGGCTCCACCGGCCGAAGATCAACGCGGCCAGCGCGATGAACCCGCGCCCGTTGGACATGTCCTTGCCGAACTGGCCCACCGAACCGACGGTCAGCGCCGCGCCGCCGATCCCGGCGATCAGCCCACCGATCAGCACGTTGCGGTACCGGACCAGCCGGACCCGGATGCCCAGCGTGTCGGCCGCCGTCGGGTGCTCGCCGACCGCCCGGGTCCGCAGCCCCCACCGGGTCTTGTTCAGCGCCAACGTGACGACCACGACCAACACGATCGCCAGGTAGGTGATGATCGTGTTCTGGAACAGCACCGGGCCGAGCACCGGGATGTCGGCCAGCAGCGGGATGTGGATCGGGCCGAACGTCGGCGGGTTGTTGTACGCCTCGGTGTTCGGCTGCATGAACCGGTCGTACAGGTAGCCGGTGACACCCATCGCGAACACGTTGAGCACCACGCCCAGCACGACCTGGTCGACCAGGTAGCGGATCGCCAGCACGGCGAGGATCGCGCCGATCAGCGCACCACCGATCGCCGCCGCGATCAGCCCCGCCCAGGCGCTCGCGAAGATCGAGCCGAACAGCGCGCCACAGAACGCACCGGTCAGCAGCTGGCCCTCGATGGCCACGTTGATCACGCCGGACCGTTCACCCAGCACACCGGCCAGCGACCCGAGGATCAGCGGCACCGCGAGGAACAGCGTCTGCTGCGCCAACCCCACCAGCGGCAGGAAGTTGCCGGCGATCTGCCAGCACAGGAACGACAGCACGAACGCCACCAGCGCCACCGCGGTGCAGGCGCCGAACCGGCGCTTCAGGTACCCGCCGAGCATCGCGGCGCCGACCAGCGCGCAGACCACGCCGAAGGCGATCGCGAACGGCCGCGCCGGCAGGTCGATCCCGGCGCCGTTGGACTTGACCGACAGGGTGAACCGCGCGGTCTCGTGCGCCTTGGTGGCGAGGCCGAACACCACCGCGGCGAACACCCCGGCAACCAGATAGACCAGCCCCGCCTTGCGGGACCGGGTCCAGAACCCGTGCACCGCGACGGACTCCGCGACGGTGTCCGAGAGCACCGCCTGTCCTGGGCCGACCATCAGCCGTTCCACCCCTTCGCCAGGTTCTGCCCGATCGTGCCGACCCGCTGCGCCCGCAACCGGAAGACCGCCTTCACCAGCGCCGGCGCCGCGACGAAGATGACGATCAGCGACTGGATGATCGTGGACACCTCGATCGGGATCTGCGAGGTCACCTGCATCTGCGAGGCGCCCGCCTGCAGCGCACCGAACAGCAGCCCGGCCAGTACGGTGCCGACCGGTTTGCCGCGGCCCAGCAGCGCCACGGTGATCCCGTCGAAGCCGATGTTGCCGACCACCGACGGGGTGATCGAGTTCGGCGTGTTGCCCAGCACGATGGCCGCACCGCCGAGACCCGCCAGCGCACCGGCGAAGATCATCACCAGCAGGTAGGTCCGGTTGATGTTGATCCCCGCGGTACGGGAGGCGTTCGGGTTCGAGCCGACCGCGCGGAACTCGAAGCCGAGCGTCGAGCGCCGCAGCAGCCAGGACACCCCGATGGCGGCGGCCACCACCAGCACGATCGCCAGGTTCGCCCGCAACCCGCTGCCGAACAGGTGCGGCAGCTGCGCGTTGGCCACCACCGGCTTGCTGATCGGGTCGTTGCGGCCCGGCTGCTGGATCCCGTGCTGGGTGACCAGCCAGGTCACGAAGCTCGGCGCGGCGATGTAGTTGAGCATGATCGTGGTGATCACCTCGTGCGCGCCGAACTTGGCCTTCAGCCAGCCGGCGATCATGCCCCAGATGCTGCCGCCGAGCAGCCCGCCGAGCACCGCCGCGATCACCCCGATCACCGGCGGCCAGGGCAGCAGGAAGCCGACCAGGCCGGCGCCGATCGCGCCCATCATCGCCTGGCCCTGCGCGCCGATGTTGAACATGCCGGCGCGGAACGCCAGGCCGACCGCGAGACCGGTACCGATCAGCGGTGCCGCGAAGGTCAGCGTCTCCGAGATCGGCGTGAGGACCTGGGTCCAGCTGGCCATCCCCCACCAGGCGTAGTTCAGCGTCTCGGGGTCGACGATCGACCCGGTGAACAACGCCGCGTACGCGGTGGAGATCGCGTGCCAGGCCGCCGAGAAGGTGTCGCCGGGCCGGGCGAAGAAGTACTGCATGGAGTCCAGCACCTGCTGGTCGGACAGCGCGATCACCAGCGCGCCGACCACCAGTGCCAGCACGATCGCGAGCACCGTGACGGTCGCCGAGTTCGCGGTCGTCAACGCGTCGATGACGATCGCGGTGCGGCTGCGCCGCGGGTCGCCGCTCTTCCGTTCCGCGCGGGCCTCACCCGCCGGGGCGGGCGGGTTCTTCTTCGCCGCGCCCGGGGTGTCCGCCGCCGGCTTCTCGTCGTCGCTACTCATCGCCGTCCTCCGCGGCCGACCCGTCGCCGGGCGTCTCCTCGGTCACGCCCGCCATCAGCAGCCCGATCCGCTCCCGCGGCGTGGCCGGATCCACCACCGCCAGCACCTTCCCCCGGTACATCACGGCGATCCGGTCGGCGAGGGCGAGGATCTCGTCCAGTTCGCTGGAGACCAGCAGCACGCCGGCGCCGTTGTCGCGCTCGGCGACGATGCGGGCGTGGATGAACTCGGTCGAACCGACGTCCACCCCGCGGGTCGGTTGGGCCGCGACCAGCAGGTCGAGGGGCCGCGACATCTCCCGGGCCACCACGACCTTCTGCTGGTTGCCGCCGGACAGGGTGCCCGCCGGTGTCGCCTCCGAGGAGGTGCGGATGTCGAACTCGTCGATCAGCTCGCGCGCCGAGGACCGGATCGCGGCCGGTTTCAGCGACAGGCCACGGCCGAACGGTGCCGTCCGGTACCGGTCCAGAACCAGGTTCTCGGCCACCGTGAAGTCGGCGACGAGCCCGTCGTGGCCGCGGTCGGCCGGCACGTACCCGACCCCACCGGCCAGCACCGCCGCGGTGCTGGTGGCCACGTGCTGCGCGGACGACAGCACCGGCCGGCCGTCGAGCTGCACCGCGCCGCCGATCGCCGGGCGCAGCCCCATGATCGCCTCGACCAGCTCGGTCTGGCCGTTGCCCTCGACCCCGGCCACGCCGAGGATCTCGCCCCGGCGCACGGTCAGGTCGATGCCGTCGACGGCCCGGTGCCCGCGGTCGTCGACCATCGACAGGGACTCGACCGCGAGGACGGCCTCGCCGGGCGTCGCCGGCTCCTTGTCCACGGTGAGCTTGACGTTGCGGCCGACCATCAGCGCGGCCAGCTCGTCCTCCGACGCGGACGGCTCGGCGGCGCCGACGACCCGGCCGCGGCGGACCACCGTGATGCGGTCCGCGATGGCCTTGACTTCCTTCAGCTTGTGCGTGATGAACACGATCGACTTGCCGGCCGCCTTCAGCGACCGCATCACGGTGAGCAGGTCGTCGATCTCCTGCGGGGTCAGTACCGCGGTGGGCTCGTCCAGGATGAGCAGGTCCGCCTCGCGGACCAGGGCCTTGATGATCTCGACGCGCTGCTGGATGCCGACCGGCAGGTTCGCCACCAGCTCGTCCGGGTCGACCCGCAGCCGGTACTCCTCGGACACGGCCGCCACGTCGCGCCGGGCCCGGCGACGGTCCAGCCAGCCGAACGCGCTGGTGCGCTCGGCGCCGAGCATGACGTTCTCGGCCACGGTGAACACCGGAACGAGCATGAAGTGCTGGTGCACCATGCCGATGCCGGCCGCGATCGCGTCCCGCGGTGAGCCGAACCGGCGCGGTACGTCGTCCACCACGATCTCGCCCTCGTCCGGGTCGAGCAGCCCGTACAGGACGTTCATCAGGGTCGACTTGCCGGCGCCGTTCTCGCCGAGCAGCGCGTGAATCTCTCCCGGCTCCACCGTGAGGTCGATGCGGTCGTTCGCGACCAGGTCACCGAACCGCTTGGTGATGCCCCGCAGTTCGAGTTTCAGCGTCCCGCCCCTTCTGCACGTGACGCCTCGGCGGCGGTACGGGCATCCCGTACCGCCGCCGAACGGCGCGGGTTACTTGGGCTGCGCCCCGGAAGTGATGGTGATCTTGCCGGACTCGATGTCCGAACCGACCTGGGTGACTTCCTTCTGCAGCGAGGTCGGGACCTTGGACTCCCAGTCGTGGTACGGCGCCAGGCCGACCCCCTGGTTGCTCAGGTCACCGATGTAGCTGCCGGTCAGCGCCTTGCCCTTCTGGGCGCCCTCGACCGCCTTCTGCACCGCCGCGGCGATGCCCTTGGTCACCGAGGTCATGAACGTCGAGCAGTAGTTCTTCGCGCTCACGCAGCCGTCGAAGTCGACGAAGATGGTGGACTGCTTGCCGCCGCTCTTGACCGTCGTCGCCGCCGTACCCAGCGCGGTACCGCCGGCGACCGGCAGGATGATGTCGGCGCCCTGCGAGATGAACGTCTTGGTCAGCGACTGACCCTTGTTCTGGTCGGTGAAGCTCTGGGCGAAAACGCCCTTCTTGGACTTCTCGTCCCAGCCGAGCACCTTGACGTTCTTGTGCTTGGTCTTGTTGTAGTACTGGACGCCCTCCCAGAAGCCGTCCATGTAGATCGTCACCGGCGGGATGTTCAGCCCGCCGTAGGTGGCGACCTTGCCGGTCTTCGTCATCCCCGCCGCGAGGTAGCCCGCCTGGAACGCCGGCTGCGCGGTGTTGAACTGCATCGAGTAGACGTTCGGCAGGTCGACCTGGGCGTCGATGATGGCGAACTTCTGCTTCGGGTTCGCCTTCGCCACCTTGGTCAGCGCGTCCGACATCAGCCCGCCGACGCCGATCACCAGGTCGCACTTGGCGTTGACGAACTTCGTCAGGTTCGGCTCGTAGTCCTGCTCGCTGGAGGACTGGGTGTTCTGGATGTCGACCTTGCTGTCGTCCTTCTTCGCGTCCTGCATGCCCTGCCAGGCCGACGCGTTGAACGAGTGGTCGTCGATGCCACCGGTGTCGGTGACCATGCATGCCTTGTACTGGCCGCTCCCGCTGCCGCCACTGCTGGCACTCTTCTCCGGCGGCTTGCCACACCCGGCGGCCATGGCGAGCGAGAGCCCTCCGACCGCGAGCACCGTGACGAGCCGCACCCCACGCACCCGGCGCAAGACGGTCTCCTTCCGCACCAGCCACCGCTCCGATGCGGTGGCTTTACCGGTGGGCAGCGTAGTCGTAGCACTCCCGTCGTACCGGCGCGGCCTGGCACCCCGGTACCGAGCCGTGACCTGCCCGGACGACAGCACCCCAGAAGGTCAGCTTCGCCCCAGGCAGATCAACGGGTATGTATCTTTCCGGCCCGTTCCGCCGCGCCGGACCGCGCGGCGGCACGAATCGCCAGCCAGCCGCGCACGCCGAGCACCGCGATCGCCGTTCCGAACAGCACGGACGCCGCGATCAGCAGCACGTGTACCCACAGGAAGGCGGTCGGCGAGCCGTGCTGCCAGGCCCGGTCGTCCTGCCAGACGGCGAGCGCGAACCGGGGCCAGATGATCCAGGTCCACACGCCGAAGGCGACGAGCAGGGTGGAGGTCAGTCGGGACAGCTTCACCGGGCCAGTATCGCCGGTCTTCTACCGACCGTCGAAGCCACCCCGGGCCGGCGCGAAAAAGACCTTGGCGACCGGCCCCAGCCGGGCGTACTGTTCGAGCCACGTGGGAAAGGAGGTGGTCCGATACATGTGTGGTAAACGGACTCGCGAGGTGGTTGTCCGCTAGCCGCCGTTCGGACTGCGAGATTGGCCGGAGTGTGCTCGCGGAAAACGCGAGCCGGATCTCTCCGTTTTGCCTCCTGGGGGCGCAGCCCCCAGACCCTGCGCCGGCGGGCTTCGCCCCCGGCACCCCGATAGGGGTCGGGTTGCGGGCGGACGGTGGGCGGCGAATCCCAGGCAACTACCCGACCCATGGGTCCCAGGCTTTGTCCACCTGGGCCTTCCGTCCCGGAAGGAAGCACCCATGGGTCGCTTCATCTCAGGCCGACGGCCCCGAGGCGGTGACCCGCCCGGGGCCGTCGCGCTGTCCACCCCGCGATGATCCTCGTCGGCCCGCGCGGGCCACCGATCAGCCGGTGGCCGGGGCCGCCACCGGCAGCCGGCGACGTGGCCTGGCCCGCCCGACCAGCACCAGGACCAGGCCCAGCACCGCCCAACCGGCCAGCACCGCGAGCGGCGTGCCGGCGCCGGCCGAGTCGAAGTAGACCACCGAGCGAAGCAGGGTGCCGCCGGCGCCGGGCGGCAGGAACTGGCCGAACGTGCCCCACCCGGTCGGCAGCAGTGCCGGCGCCGAGGTCAGCCCGGCCAGCGGGATGCCCAGGACGAACAGCACGGCGACACCGACGCCGGCGCCGGGCGAGCCGAGCACTGCGACCAGTCCGAGCATGCTGCCGGCCACGGCGAGCGCCAGCAGCCCGACGACCGCCGCGTTGAGCAGGTAGCTGCCCGGCACCGCACCCAGCGCGTACTGCCCGATCGCCATCGACGCCAGCCCGGCGAGCGCGGCGAACAGCAGCACCCCGAGCAACCGTAGCCAGCGGGACGCGATCGCCAGCCCGAGCAGGATCCCGGCCAGCATGCTGGTCATCACCAGCGGCAGGATGCCGATCGACAGCAGCACGCCGTTCGGGTCGTCCGGGTCGCTCGGTACCACGTCGGTGACCGCGATGTGCGCGCCGGTGCGCTGTCCCGCGGCCTGCGCGACCTGCCGCAGCAGCAGCGCGACCTGCGGTGCCGCAGCGGACGCGACGTGCAGTTGGACGCCGCCGCGGCTCACCAGGAAGGCCCCGTAGGCGTCCCGGTGCCGCAGCGCGCGGTCGGCTGCTGCGGCGGTCGGCACGGTGTCGATGTCGAACGCGCCGGGCTTGGCCGCGGCGAGCTGGCCGGCGAGCTGGTGCGTGGCGGGGGCCGGGCCGGCGACGACGATCGGCAGGTCGCGTGGCGCACTGTGCAGCGCCGGCCAGGCGAACAGGGTGAGCAGGACCGCCTGCACGGCGACGACGGCCAGCACGATGCCGACCAGCGGGCCGGCGACTCTCCGGCGGGTGGCGCCCGGCGCCTCGGTACCGGATTCGACGGTGCGGATGTCCATGACCGCTCCAAAAAACGAATGGTCGTTCTCCTTTGCTCAGGGTGCGCCCGACGGCTCCCGGTTGTCAAGAACGAACATTCGTTTTACTGTCGGGGCATGCCCCGGGTCTCCGCCGAACACCGCACCGCCCGGCGGCGTCAGATCCTGGACGCCGCCCGCCGCTGCTTCGACCGCAACGGGTTCCACCGCACCTCGATGCAGCACATCCTGACCGAGGCCGGGCTGTCCGCCGGCGCGGTCTACGGCTACTTCCGGAGCAAGGACGAGATCATGACCACCATCGCCGGCGAGACGATCGGCCAGGTCCTCGCCGGCGTCGGTGCGAGCCTCGACGCCGACCCGCCGCCGCCGGTGTCGGAACTGCTCGACACCGTCCTCACCGAGGTCGACCGGCACCTCGGCCCGGACGGCATGCTGCGCCTGGCGGTCCAGGTGTGGGGCGAGTCGATGCACGACGCGGCGATGTCCGAGTTCGTCGCCGCGACCTACGCCCGGCTGCGCGCGCTGTTCGTCGGCTACGCCGAGCGCGCCACGACGGCCGGCGTGCTGCCCGCCGGAACCGACCCGGCGCAGGCCGGGGCCGCGCTGTTCGGCCTGATCCCGGGCTACATCCTGCAGCGAGTGCTGATCGGTGAGCCGGACCGCCGGGACTACCTCGCCGGCGTCCGGGCGCTGCTGCGCGACCGGCGCTGACGCTCCGCCACCCGGCGGCCGGGAGTCAGGCGGTCAGCGCGAAGTCACGGCGGGGCCGCCAGCGGCTGTCGCCGTTGTGCACGAACAGCCGGAACCCGACCACGTCGAACCGCACCTCGAACCCGGCCAGGTCGGTGAAGACCTGGTCCAGCGCCGGCTGCGGCACGTCCTGGGCCACCGTGATGTGCGGGTGGTAGGGGTACTTGATCTCCCGCTCCAGCGGGCCGGACCGCACGTCGGCGGCGAGCCGCTCGCACTCGCTGATGCCGGCCGCGACCGCGACGAACACCACGTCGGTGATCGGCCGGAACGTACCGGTGCCACGCAGCAACAGGCTGAAGCCGGCGTGCCGGGCGGCGACCTGGGCGAGGTGCCGCTCCACCACCGGCTCGGCGTCGTCACCGATCTCGGTCGGCGGCAGCAGGGTCAGATGCGTCGGCACGTACTCGGCCTGGGGGTCACCGGCCTGCGCCCGGCACCGGTTCAGATAGCTGCCCCAGGGCTCGGGAACGTCGATCGCCACCCCGATGACCCGCATCGCGCCTCCAGCAAAAGACCGTGTCACACCACGCCCGACGGCGCCGCGCCGGCGAACGCACCTCCTGCCTCCGAGGTCCCGCGAGGCAGACCCTAACCGGCCGGTACGCCTGTCGTACAGACCGGCCTCGGGTGCGCGCCGACCGGACCGGCGCCGGCCGCCCGCCCGACTACCTGGCCGCGGGCAGGAACCCGACCCGGTCGTACACCTGACGCAGGGTGGCGTCGGCCAGCGCCCGGGCCTTCTCCGCGCCGACCGCGAGGATCTTGTCCAGCCCGGCGGGATCGTCCAGGTAGGCCTGGGTGCGCTCCCGGATCGGGGCGGTGAAATCGGCCACCACCTGACCGAGGTCCTTCTTCAGGTCGCCGTAACCGTGCCCCTCGTACCGCTGCTCCAGTTCGGCGACGCTCTCCCCGGCCAGCGCCGAGTAGATCGACAGCAGGTTCGAGATGCCCGGCTTGTGCTCCGGGTCGTACACGATCTCGCGGCCGGTGTCGGTGACCGCGCTGCGGATCCGCTTCGCCGACCGGTTCGGCTCGTCCAGCAGCTCGACGATCCCGTTCGGGGTGGACGACGACTTGGACATCTTGCTGGTCGGGTCCTGCAGGTCGGTGATCTTGGCGGTGTCGGTCGGGATGTACGCCTCCGGCACCACGAACGTCTTCCCGAAGTCCCGGTTGAACCGCTGCGCGAGATCGCGGGACAGCTCCAGGTGCTGCCGCTGGTCCTCGCCCACCGGCACCGCGGCCGCCCGGTACAGCAGGATGTCGGCGGCCATCAGCACCGGGTAGGTGAACAGGCCGACGCTGGCCCGCTCCGCGCCCTGCCGGGCGGCCTTGTCCTTGAACTGGGTCATCCGGCTGGCCTCGCCGAACCCGGTGATGCAGCCGAGCACCCAGGCCAGCTCGGCGTGCGCCGGCACGTGGCTCTGCACGAACAGGGTGGAACGCTCCGGGTCGATGCCGATCGCGAGCAGCTGCGCGGCCGCCACCCGGGTGCGCTGGCGCAGCACCTTGGGCTCGTGCCCGGCGGTGATCGCGTGCAGGTCGACCACGCAGTACAGGCAGTCGTGGGTGTCCTGCATCCGCACCCAGCTGCGCAGCGCGCCGAGGTAGTTGCCGAGGTGGAACGAGTCGGCGGTGGGCTGGATACCGGAGAACACGCGCGGTCGGGCATCGGGCATGCCGCAATTGTGTCAGCAGCCCGACAGCCCGCCACCACCCGTCCCGCACCCGCCGGAAAAGTCGATCATGGCGTTATCTGGCCGGTAAGCGCTTACCGACGGAGATAACGCCATGATCGACAGGGGGTCGGGTCAGCCCTTGGTGGAGCCGAGGGTGAGGCCGGAGATGAACTGGCGCTGCAGCAGCATGTAGACGACCAGGGTCGGGATCGCGACGATCATCGCGGCCGCCGCGATCAGGTTCTGGTTCGAGACGAACTGGCCCTGCAGGTTCGCCAGCGCCGAGGTCACCGGCCGCCGGCTGCCCGTCTCGATCAGCGTGATCGCCCAGAAGAAGTCGTTGTAGATCCAGGTGGTCAGCAGCGTCGCCAGCGCGGCCAGTGCCGGCCGCACCAGCGGCAGCGTCAACTTCCAGTACCGGGTCCACAGCGAGGCGCCGTCCACCACGGACGCCTCGTACATCTCGTCCGGGATGGTGCGCATGAAGTTGCTCAGCACGAACACGCAGAACCCCAGCTGGAACGCCACGTTGATGGCGACCAGCCCGGCGATCGAGTTGTACATCAGGCCGCTCTCGGCCAGGAAGTGCGGCAGCGGAATCATCAGGTAGAGCCGGTACAGCGGGGTGATGATGACCTGCTGCGGCAGCAGGTTGCCGGCGGTGAACAGGATCAGCAATGCGACGTTGATCTTGATGTTGACCCGGGTCAGCACGAACGCCACCAGCGACGCCAGGAACAGCGTGATGAGCACCGCCGGCAGCGTGATCAGCACCGAGTTGAGGAAGAAGTGGAACATGTCCGACTGCTGCCAGGCGTTCACGTAGTTCGAGAACGTCAGCTTGTGCGGCAGCGAGACGTACCCCAGCTTCGAGGTCTCCGCGTAGGGCCGGAGCGAGACGTACAGCGCGAACAGGATCGGCACCAGCCACAGCACCGTCGCACCGATCATCAGCACGTACGACAGGATCCGGCCGATCGGGAACCGCTTCCCGGCCTTCTGCCGCGACACCGGGCCCACGTCGGCAGTGGCCGCGCTCATCGGCCTTCCTTCCGCTTGAAGTTCTGGTACAGGAAGATCGAGATCGGGATCAGCGAGATCACCAGCAACACGACTCCGAGCGCGGAGCCGAAGCCGACCTGCGACGTCTCGCCGACGATGTTGTTGGTGACCAGCACCGACAGCAGTTCCAGGCCGTTCGAGCCCTTGTTGACGATGTACACCAGGTCGAACGCGCGCAGCGACTCGATCACCGTGACCACGATGATGACGATGTTGATCGGCCGCAGCGTCGGGAAGATGACCCGCCAGAACGTCTGCCACGCGTTCGCCCCGTCGACCTGCGCGGCTTCGCGCAACGCCGGGTCGGCGGCCTTCAACCCGGCCAGGTAGAGCACCATCACGTACCCGGCCTGTCGCCAGGTGGCGGCCACCAGCACCGCCCACAGGTTGAGGTGCGGGTTGCCGAGCCAGTCGATCAGGTTGTCGTTCTGGTTGTGCCCGATGATCGTGTTGATCAGGCCGTAGTTCGGCGAGTAGACGAACTCCCAGATGATCCCGATCAGCGCGAGCGAGAGCATCACCGGCAGGAACAGCACGCTCTGGTAGATCCGGCTGCCCTTGATGCCGCGGTCGATGACCACCGCGAACAGCATCCCGAGCGGGGTGGCGATCACGATGAACACCAGCAGCCACAGCACGTTGTGCTCGACCGCCGGCCAGAACGGCGGGTAGTTCGTCGCGGCCCGGTGGTAGTTGTCGACGCCGGTGAAGCAGCCGTTGTCCTGGATCAGGCCGCCGGACGGCCGGCACGCCCGCGGGTGCAGCCCGCCGACGCCGGACCACCGGAAGAACGACAGCACCACCGAGGCGATCGCCGGGCCCCAGACGAACGCGAGGTCGACCACGATCGGCACCGCGAGCATGCCGAGGACGACCAGGATCTCCTTCTTGGTCAACCGGCCGAGCCGGCGGCGACGGCGCTTCGGCGCCTGCGTCACCGCCGGCGACGCGTCGTTCACCGTCGAAGCCATCCGTTCGGACTCCAATCTGCGTCTGCCACCGGCGCACCCGGCCGGCGTGCAGGCCGCCGGTACGTCGTCCACGACGTACCGGCGGCGGCGAACTCAGCTGTGGAAGATCGACTTGGCCTGCTTGGCCAGGCTCTGCTGGATCGTCGAGATCGTGCCGGCGGTCGGGTCACCGATGAACTTCTGGATCGCCTGCTCCAGCGCGGTGGCCATGGCCGGGTCGGTGTCCCGGTCGCCGAACTGCGCGACCGCCTTCTGCTGCGCGATCATCGTCGCCGACTTCTTCTGGATGTCGTTGTAGGTCGGCGCGACCAGGTCGGTGGCCAGACCGACGTCCCACTGGTCGTACTTGAGGTACGCGATCTCGGCTTGCTTGGTGCCGATGTACTCCAGCACCTTCTTCGCGCCGGCGGTGTTCTTCGCCTTCTTCGGCATGATGAAGCCGTCCGCCGGGGCGTCCATGTAGTCCTGGCCGTACGACGGGTTGATCGCCGGGTAGGCGAAGAAGTCCAGGTCCTTGATGTCCTTCTTGTCGGTCACGTACTGCGCCGCGACCTGGTTGGTGCCCTGGAACATCATGCCGGCCTTCTTGGCCTCCAGCGTCTTCGCCGCGTCCTGCCAGATCCGGCCGTTCGCGCCGGACTGCAGGTACGGCATCAGCTCACGCCACTGGTCGAAGACCTTGGTGACTTCGGAGTCGGTGTACGCGGCCTTGTTCTGCATGAGCTTCATGTGGTAGTCGTACCCGTTGATCCGCATGTTCAGGATGTCGAACATGCCCAGGGCCGGCCACAGGTCCTTGTCCGCGAAGGCGAGCGGGATGATCTTGTCCTTCTTCATCTGCTTGCACAGCGCGATGAAGGAGTCCCAGTCCTTCGGGACGTCGTAGCCCTTGTCGGCGAAGGTGCTCTTGTTGTAGTGCACCACCCACGGGTAGTTGTAGATCGGCACCAGGTAGTAGTGCCCGTCCACGCCCTTCGACAGGTTCTTGGCCACGTCGGGGAAGTTGCCGCCGATCTTGTCCCACACGTCGTCCAGCGGGTCGAGCAGCCCCTGGTTCGCGAAGTACTGCATGCGGTAGCCGGCGAACCAGGTGGCCAGGTCGTCGGGCGTGCCCTGCAGGTAGGACGTGATGTTGTTCTGGAACGTGTTGTGGTCCGTGGTGTTGATCTTGGTGGTGACCCCGGTCTTGGCCTTGGCCGCCGAGATCAGCGACGCGAACGCCTGCTTCGGCGCGGGGTCGGAGTAGTTGGAGCCGAAGGTGATCTTCGAGCTGCTGCCGCCACCCTTCGTGGTCCCGCCGGAACCGCTGTCGCCGCTGCACGCCGCGGCCAGGGCGGGCACCGCCAGCGCGCCCGCGCCGATGCCGGCCGCACGCAGCAGGCCGCGTCGAGAGACGGCAGGACCCGCGGCACCAGGACCGCTTCCGGTCGATGACTGCGCCATGGGAAACCCCCTACAGGAAAGAACGAGGAATCAAACGCGACCCTTCAAAAGTCCCCACATTCCACCGCCCGGGTGAAGACCTGTCAAGTCCCTCGCCGCGCTCGTGGCCCGATCGATGCCAAACCCGCGTGGTCGGCCGATACTCGCTGCCCACACGGTAGTCACGGATCGGCCATCCGGTGGCAACGCACGGGAAACAGGCCGACGGTACGAAGGCGACCCGACCGATCGGCGGGTGGCGGAGGTGTGCAACACTCTCGTTCGAACGTGTTGACTCTTGGTCGATCTGGCATAAGAGTTGATAACGGCGACGACGGACTCCGTCGGCCGGGGACCACGCCGCCGACCCGGCGGGACACCCGTCAGCCGAGCCGAACACGTCCGCACGTTCGGCCCGGTGCATCGCAGTCGGCGCACCCAGGAGGCTCCCAGATGCTCGCACAGCAACGGCAGTCCGCGATCCTGGACCTGGTCCGCCGGCACGGTGGCGTCCGGGTCTCCGACCTGGTGCGCGAGTTCAACGTCTCGGACATGACGATCCGCAGAGACCTGGAATCGCTCGCCCAGCGCGGGCTGCTGGCCAAGGTGCACGGCGGCGCCACCACGCTCGCCCCCGGCTCCACCGACGAACCCGGGTTCGCCGCCAAGTCGATGCGCCAGCAGGCCGAGAAGGAGGCCATCGCGCGGCGGGCCGCCGAACTGGTCTCCCCCGGTACCGCGATCGCGATGTCCGCCGGCACCACCACCTGGACACTCGCGCACCAGCTGCTCGACGTACCGGCGCTGACCGTGGTGACCAACTCGGTGCCGGTGGCCGAGGTGTTCTACCACAACGGCCGCGCCGACCAGACCGTCGTGCTCACCGGCGGCATCCGTACCCCGTCCGACGCGCTGGTCGGCCCGTTCGCCGAGACCGCGATCCGGTCGCTCAACCTCGACCAGCTGTTCCTCGGGGTACACGGCATCAACGAGCGGTCCGGCTTCACCACGCCGAACCTGATGGAAGCGGAGACCGACCGGGCACTGGTGGCCGCCGCCCGCCGGCTGGTCGTGCTGGCCGACCACACCAAGTGGGAGACGGTCGGCATCTCCACCATCGCCCGGCTCGACGAGGCCGACGCGCTCGTCACCGACGACGGCCTGCCCGACGATGCCCAGCAGATCCTGGGCGGGCTGGTCGGCGACCTGCTCGTGGCGCCGGCCGGCGCCACGCCCGATACCGACACCGATGTGGATGCTGGACAGGCGAGTCGATGAAACGCACCCCGATCCTGCTGGCCGACGGCCGCGAGCTCATCTACTTCGACGAGCGCGACGACGCCGACCGCAGCATGCCGGACCGCCGCGATCTGCCGGAGCCACCGCCCGCCTCCGAGCTGCGGTACGACCCGGTGCTCGACGAGTGGGTCGCGGTCGCCGCGCACCGGCAGAACCGCACCTTCCTGCCGCCGTCGGACCAGTGCCCGCTGTGCCCGTCGACGCCGGAACGCTCCACCGAGATCCCGGCGTACGACTACGACGTGGTGGTGTTCGAGAACCGCTTCCCGTCGTTCAGTCACCGCATCGGCGACGGCGCCGCGGGCCCGCTCGGCACCGGTGCCCCGCCGGCCGTGCCCGGCACCGAGGGCCTGGTACCGGCCGTGCCCGGTCGGGGCCGCTGCGAGCTGGTGGGGTTCACCGCCGACCACGACTCGTCGTTCGCGCGGCTGACCCCGCAGCGGGTGCGTACCGTCGTGGAAGCCTGGGCCGACCGGACCACCGAGCTGTCCGCGCTGCCCGGCATCGCGCAGGTGTTCTGCTTCGAGAACCGGGGCGAGGAGATCGGCGTCACCCTGCACCACCCGCACGGCCAGATCTACGGCTACCCGTACGTGACGCCGCAGACCGCGACCGCCCTGGACTCGGCCCGGCGGTACGGGCACCGGACCGGCGGCCGGGGCCTGTTCGCCGACCTGCTCGCCGCCGAGCGCGCGGACGGCTCCCGGGTGGTGGCCAGCAACGAGTACTGGACGGCGTTCGTGCCGGCCGCCGCTCGCTGGCCGTTCGAGGTGCACCTCTACCCGCACCGCCAGCTGCCCGACATCCCCGCCCTGTCCGATGCGGAACGGGACGCCTTCGGACCACTCTACCTGGACGTACTGGGACGTTTCGACGCGCTGTTCGACCTGCCGATGCCGTACGTGTCGGCCTGGCACCAGGCCCCGGTACACGCCGACCGGCACCTCGCCTACCTGCACCTTCAGCTGTTCTCCATCCGCCGCGCGCCGGGCAAGCTCAAGTACCTGGCAGGATCGGAGTCGGCGATGGGGGCATTCGTCAACGACATCCGCCCGGAACGGGCGGCGCAGATGTTGAGGGAGTCGAGGTAGAACAGTGAAGCTTCTCGTCACCGGCGGCGCCGGGTACATCGGCAGCATCGTCACCCGCCAGCTGCTCGCGGCCGGTCACCAGGTGGAGATCCTGGACGACCTGTCGAAGGGCTTCCGGGACAACGTGCCCGACGGGGTGCCGTTCCACCAGCTGTCGATCCACGACGTCGCGCAGGTGCTGACCCCGGACGCCGGGTTCGACGGGGTGCTGCACTTCGCCGCGAAGATCGCCGTCGAGGAGTCGGTGTCCAACCCGGGGCTGTACTGGGACACGAACGTGCGCGGCACGCTCGACCTGCTGGACGCGGTGCGCGCCGCGGGCACCCCGCGGCTGATCTTCTCCTCCACCGGTACGGTGCACGGCAACGTGTCCGGCGACGACCCGTCCGCGAAGATCACCGAGGACGCGCCGGTCGCGCCAACGAATCCGTACTCGTCCAGCAAGCTGATGATCGACCTGATGCTGGCCGGCGAGTGCGGCGGCTCGAACCTCGGCGCGGTGAGCCTGCGGTACTTCAACGCGGCCGGCGCGTCACTGTCCGACGCCGGGCACCTCGGCGAGCGGCACGAACCGGAGACCCACCTGATCCCGATCGCGCTGCAGGCCGCGGCCGGCGACCGGGGCGAGTTCTTCCTGTTCGGCGACGACTACGACACGCCGGACGGCACCTGCATCCGCGACTACATCCACGTCGAGGACCTGGCCACCGCGCACCTGCTGGCGCTGGACAACACCGAGCCGGGGCAGCACAAGATCTTCAACCTGGGCAACGGCAACGGGTACAGCAACAAGCAGGTGATCGACGTGGTCCGGGAGGTGACCGGGGCGAAGCTGCCGGTGACCCTCGCGCCGCGCCGGGACGGCGACGCGGTGGTCGTCGTCGCCTCCTCGGAGAAGGCCCGCCGGGAGCTCGGCTGGGTGCCGACGAAGCCGCGGCTGTCCGACATCATCGCCGACGCCTGGACCTTCTACCAGTACGACAAGGGCCGGTCGTGACGCGCCAGCCGGTGCCGGGCCGTCCGGGGGTGCGCCCGTGAGCGAGCGTCAGCGAGCGAACCGTCGGCATCGTCCGCCGTGTCTCGTGGGTGTTCCGACGAAGGAGGAACGCTCATGAGTTCCTTCGCCGAGGTGTTCGGCGGGGAGCCGGACGGCGTATGGTACGCGCCCGGTCGGGTCAACCTGATCGGCGAGCACACCGACTACAACGACGGGTTCGTGCTGCCGTTCGCCCTGGCGCAGCGCACCACCGTCACCGCCCGGCGGTCAGCTGGTCCACAGTGGACTGTCCATTCGACGCTGACCAAGGAGACCGTCCAGATCGACGAGGCCGCGGCGGCCACCCCGGGCGCGCTGGCCGGCTGGTCGGCGTACGTCGCCGGGGTGGTCTGGGCGATGCACGAGGCCGGGCACCGGGTCGCCGGCGCCGAGCTGTTCATCGACTCCGACGTGCCGCTCGGTGCCGGGCTGTCCTCCTCGCACGCGCTGGAGTGCGCGGTGCTCGGCGCGCTCACTGATCTGTCCGATGTGGACATACCGGTGACCGCCCGGCCGCGGCTGGTGCAACGCTCGGAGAACGGTTACGTCGGCGCGCCCACCGGCATCCTGGACCAGTCCGCATCGATCCTGTGCCAGGCCGGGCACGCGCTGTTCCTCGACTGCCGGGACCTGTCCAACGAGCAGGTACCGTTCGACCTCGCCGCCGCGGGCCTGGCCCTGCTGGTCATCGACACCCGGGCGCCCCACCAGCACACCGACGGCGAGTACGCCAAGCGCCGGTCGGCGTGCGAGGCGGCCGCGCGGGTCCTCGGCGTCCCGGCGCTGCGCGACGTCTCCGGCGAACACCTCGACGCCGCGCTCGCCGCCCTGCCGGACGACGAGTCGCGTCGCCGGGTCCGGCACGTCGTCACCGAGAACCAGCGGGTACTGGACACCGTGTCGCTGCTGCGGGCCGGACAGCTGCGAGCGATCGGCCCGCTGCTGTCCGCGTCGCACACCTCGATGCGGGACGACTACGAGATCACCGTGCCGCCGGTCGACACCGCGGTCGCCGCCGCGCTGTCCGCCGGGGCGTACGGGGCGCGGATGACCGGCGGCGGCTTCGGCGGCTGCGTGCTGGCACTCACCGATGCCGGCGCGGTCGACGAGGTGCAGCAGGCGGTCCGGAACGCCTTCGCCAGCAACGGTTTCACCGAACCGGCGACGTTCCTCGCGGTGCCCTCGCAGGGCGCCGGCCGGCTCGCCTGAGCGACCGGCTCCGGCCGCCCGGCCCTGGCCCTGGCCCCGGCCCCGGCCCCGGCCCCGGCCCCGGCCCCGGAGCGTGGGCATGACCACGCCCCTTTGCTCTGGACACTCATGTGCACCACCGGTGGTGCACATGAGTGTCCAGAGCAAAGGGCGGTCACAACGGGCCGGCCCCGCCGAGGAACGCCGGCCAGGCAGAAAGCCGCCGGCCAGGCAGAAAGCCGCCGGCCACACCACAGCGCCGCCACGCCGAAAGTTGGCGGCCACACCACAGCGCCGCCACTCCGATAGGCTGCGGCCACGCGAAGACGCCGCTACGCCGACGGTGCAGGCTACTCGGACGGGCGCCAGATGTACGGAACGGTGACGGCGACCGGGCGCAGGCCGAGCCGGGTCAGGATCGGTCGGCTGTCCGGCGACGCGTCGACCTGCAGGTAGCGGTAACCGCGCTCGGCGGCGAGCCGCGCCCGGTGCGCCACCAGCGCCCGGTAGATGCCCTTGCCGCGCCACTGTGGCAACGTCGATCCACCCCACAGCGAGGCGAACTCGGTACCGGTGTGGAACACCACCCAGGATGCGCAGACGACCTCGTCACCGGCCTCGGCGAGAACCACGACGGCCGGATCACCGTCCTCGGGATCCATGAACCGGGTCAGCGCGTCCGGTAGCCAGGAGTGGTCGAACCCCCAGACCTTCTCCTCCATCGCGCGGATCCGCTCCAGGTCGGCGCGACCGGTAACCGCCCGGACCACCACCCCGTCCGCTACCGTGGCCGGCACGGCGAGCGGCGCCACCGGCCCGATGTGGATGGTCTCGTCCTCTTCCGGGGTGAAACCCTTGGCGCGCAACCGATCGGTCAGATCGTCCGGCTCGTCGTAGTGGTGCCACTTCCATTCGAACGACTGGCCGAGCGCCGCGAAGTGCCGCACCTGGTCGTCGATCAGCGCGTCCAGCTCGGCACCGCGCAGCCCGCCGAGATCGCGGTACAGCACGAAGCCGGCGCCTTCCAGCGCGGTCTTCCGCACGAGCGGACCGACCCGCTCGATCTGGCCGCCGTTGCCGCTGCCCGCCCGGCCGCGCAGTTGGTCGTCGTACGCCCCGCGGTACGCCAGGGCCTGGGCTGAGCTGTCCAGTTCGATCACGCCGGCAGTGCAGCACGCTGTCGGTTGTCCCGCAACCGGTTTCACCCACCTGGCGGAGGCAACAGCCGGCCGGCACGCCGACGGCCCGGACCGTGATCGGTCCGGGCCGTCGAACGGGTCGGTCGACCGGCAGGCGCAAAGGTTGCTTCGCCGGCGCCCAGTCAGGCGCGCTTCGCGGCGAGCCGGTCGGCGATCGAGGACATGAACTCGTCGGTGGACTGCCACGGGGCGTCCTTGCCGATGAGCAGCGCCAGGTCCTTGGTCATCTGGCCGGCCTCGACGGTCTCCACGCAGGCCGCCTCGACCTGGTGGGCGAACTCGGCCAGCTCCGGGGTGTTGTCCAGCTTGCCACGGTGCTCCAGGCCCCGGCTCCAGGCGAAGATCGACGCGACCGGGTTGGTCGAGGTCTTCTCGCCCTGCTGGTAGCGCCGGTAGTGCCGGGTCACGGTGCCGTGCGCGGCCTCGGCCTCGACCGTACGGCCGTCCGGGGTCATCAGCACCGAGGTCATCAGGCCGAGCGAGCCGAAGCCCTGCGCGACGACGTCGGACTGCACGTCGCCGTCGTAGTTCTTGCAGGCCCACACGTAGCCGCCGTCGCCCTTGATGGCCTGCGCCACCATGTCGTCGATCAGCCGGTGCTCGTACCAGATGCCGGCGGCGTCGAAGTCGGCCTTGAACTCCGCCTCGAAGATCTCCGCGAAGATGTCCTTGAACCGGCCGTCGTACGCCTTCAGGATGGTGTTCTTCGTCGACAGGTAGACCGGGTACTTGCGCTCCAGCCCGTACCGGAGCGACGCGCGGGCGAAGTCCCGGATCGAGTCGTCGAAGTTGTACATGCCGACCGCGACGCCGCCGCCGTTGAAGTCGGCGACGTTGAACTCCATCGGCGCACCCTCGCCGGACGGCGTGTAGGTGATCGTCACCTTGCCCGGCCCCGGCACCACGAAGTCACTCGCCTTGTACTGGTCGCCGTGCGCGTGCCGGCCGATCACGATCGGCTTGGTCCAACCCGGCACGTACCGCGGGATGTTGGACATCACGATCGGCTCGCGGAAGATCACGCCGCCGAGGATGTTGCGGATGGTGCCGTTGGGCGAGCGCCACATCTTCTTCAGGCCGAACTCCTCGACCCGCGCCTCGTCCGGGGTGATCGTCGCGCACTTGACGCCGACGCCGTGCTTCTTGATCGCGTTCGCCGCGTCGATCGTGACCTGGTCGTCGGTCGCGTCGCGGTGCTCGATGCCCAGGTCGTAGTACTCAAGATCGACATCGAGATACGGCAGGATCAGCTGGTCCTTGATCTGCTTCCAGATGATCCGGGTCATCTCGTCGCCGTCGAGCTCGACGACCGGGTTGGCTACCTTGATCTTGGCCATCGGCCGGGCTCTCCTCTCACGGTCATTAACAGTACGAGCGTACTGGACAGCACCGGCCCCGTACACCCTGGGGCCGCGCCGATCCGCCCGCCGCCGGGCGGGACCCGTTCCCTCACCGCCGCGGCCAACCAGACGAAACCGGCCGAACCGGTGGGGTGGGGGCAGCTCCAGCACCCGGACGCCGGGCCGCCGGATCGCCCCGGGCGCGCCCGTCGGGCAGGTTGGAGAGGTCAGGTACGACGCCGTTCCGCACCCCAGGAGCACGAAGATGAGCGCCCCGTCCACCGTCGCGACCCACCTGCTGTGGCCCGAGATCCTGCCGATCGACGACATCGATCGCCGGATCGCCCGCGACTCGGCCCGCACCGCGTACCAGCGCAACGACCTCGACGCCGAACGCTACGCCCGCGCGCTGAACCGGATCGGCAGCGCCACCAACCGCGGCCACCTCAGTGCGGCGCTGCGCGGCGTGCCCGTCACGCCGTACCCGCCGGCCGGCCTGTTCCTGGCCATCCGGCTGCTCACCGGGCTGACCCTGGTGTCGACCGCGGTACAGATCGTGATCTGGCTGATGATCGGCCTGATCGGCGGCTGGGACGCGCCGTGGTGGCTGTGGTCCGCGATCCCCGGCGCGTTCGTCGTGTTCTGCCTGTGGTGCGCCGCCGAGGGACCGCGCCGCAGCGCCCGCGGCCAATACCAGCTCGCGGCGACCCAGCGCTGAGCGGATCCGCGGCCCGGCGCGAACCCGACACTCCGCGGCGAACCGGCACCGAACCCGACACCCGACGCGGTGGCCAACCGGCGCCGAACCCGACACCCGGCGGCCGGATCAGCGCAGCCTCGCCTGCCGCTCCCGGAGGGTGTCCGCCGCCTCGGTCAGCGCCGCCAGCTCCGACTCGGCCAGCGGCGTCGTCACGACCCGGCGCACCCCGGTCACCCCGAGCTCCACCGGCACCCCGAGATACACGTCGGCGATGCCGTACTCGCCGGTCAGCCACGCGCAGGCGGGCAGCACCGCGCCGGTGTCCCCGGCGATCGCCCGCGCCATCGCAGCGGCCGCCGCGGACGGCGCGTGGTACGCCGACCCGGTCTTGAGCAGCGCCACGATCTCGCCACCACCGGTACGGGTCCGCTCGGTCAACGCGTCCAGCGCGTCCGCGTCGACCACCTCCGCCAGCGGCCGGCCATCCACGGTCGACCGCGACGGTACCGGCACCATCGCGTCGCCGTGCGACCCGAGCGTGAGGGTACGAACCGACGAGACCGGCACACCGAGCTCATCCGCCACGAACGTGCTGAACCGAGCCGAATCCAGCACCCCACCCTGGCCGATCACCCGGGACGGCGGGAACCCGGTGACCCGCTGCGCCAGCGCGGTCATCTCGTCCAGCGGATTGGTCACCACGATCAACACCGCGCCGGCCGCATGCCGGGCGATCTGCGCCGCCGCGTCCCGCACCACCGCCGCATTGGTGTCCAACAGCTCCTGCCGGCTCATCCCCGGGGTGCGCGGCACCCCCGCCGCGAGCACCACCACATCCGACCCGGCCAGCACGTCGTACCCGTCGCCACCGCGACCGGTGGTGCGCCCCACCACATGCGTCTCGAACCCGACGATCGGCCGGCACTGACCGATGTCCAGCGCCAGCCCCTCGGCCCGGCCCTCCACCACGTCGGTCAACACCACCGTGTCGAACGCGTCGCACTCGGCCAACCGGTGCGCCGTCGTCGCGCCGTACGCACCGGCACCGATCACCGACACCTTGCCGGCCATGCCCACCTCCCCGGCGGCCCGGAACCGGCCGCCACGGCCGATCCGAGCGGTCGCTCAGCCGAGCCGCGCCTCGGCGGCCTCCACCACGTTGGTCAGCAGCATCGCGCGAGTCATCGGGCCGACACCACCGGGCATCGGGGCCAGGTAGCCGGCGACCTCCCGGACCTCCGGGTGCACGTCACCGACCAGCTTCGCCTTGCCGGACTCCTGCGGTACCCGAGTGATACCCACATCCAGCACGGCCGCGCCGGGCTTGATCATGTCCGCGGTCAGCAGGTGCGGCCGGCCGGCCGCGACCACCACCACGTCGGCGTTCCGGGTGTGTGCCGCGACGTCCCTGGTACCGGTGTGGCACAGCGTCACCGTGGCGTTCTCGCTGCGCCGGGTCAGCAGCAGGCCGAGCGGCCGGCCCACCGTGGTGCCGCGGCCGATGATGGTGACCTCCGCGCCGCGCAGGGCCACCCCGTACCGGGTGAGCAGCTCCACGATGCCGCGCGGCGTGCACGGCAACGCGCCGGCCTCGCCCAACACCAGCCGGCCCAGGCTGACCGGGTGCAGCCCGTCGGCGTCCTTGACCGGATCGATCCGCTCCAGGATCGCCTGGGTGTCGATCTGGTCCGGCAGCGGCAGCTGCACGATGTAGCCGGTGCAGGCCGGGTCGGCGTTCAGCTCGTCGACCGCGCGCTCGACGTCCGCCTGCGTCGCGTCGGCCGGCAGGTCGCGGCGGATCGAGGTGATGCCGACCTCGGCGCAGTCCCGGTGCTTGCCCGCCACGTACGCGTGCGAACCGGGGTCGTCACCGACCAGGATGGTGCCCAGCCCCGGAGTGCTGCCCCGCTCGGTCAGCGCCTTGACCCGCGCCCGCAGCTCGTCCTTGATCGCCGCAGCGGTCGCCTTGCCGTCGAGAATCGTCGCCTGCTCGCTCACACACCGCAGTCTGTCACGGTCCCGGACGGCCACCGACGCCGGTCGGCCGACCGGCAGCTCAGCCGACCAACTCGTCGGGAAAGCACCAGCGCCACGACTCGCCCGGCTCGGCCGAGCGCACCACCGGATGCTCGGTGTGCTGGTAGTGGCGGGTCGCGTGGGTGGCCGGCGACGAGTCACAGCAACCGACATGACCACAGGTCAGGCACAGCCGCAGGTGCACCCAGTCGTGCCGGCCCTCGGCCAGGCAGTCGGTGCAGCCGGCCGGCGTCTGCGGCGGCGGGTCGGGCTGCTCGGCCGCCTGGTCCATGTGAATACAGGGCATGTGCGTATTCCTCCCCGGGGAGACATCCGCTCGGTCCTGACGGGGGGTTGGGGGGCACTCAAAGGCTCATAGATCACGACCCGCCCCTCCCGACGACATTCGCTCGCTTCGGACGGGACGATCGGGGGAACCCACAGGCCCAACGATCACCACCGACCCCGACGACATTCGCTCGCTTCGGACGGGACGATCGGGGAGACCCGCAGGCCCAACGATCACCACCGACCCCGACGACATTCGCGCTCCCGGACGGGACGATCGGGGAACCCGCAGGCCCAACGATCACCAGACATTCGCTTGCTCCGAGTGCGCCGGCGTCCGGGTGCTCTGGGGCGAGAGTACGGGGTGGGGCGGCGCGACGTCGCCGTTACGCCTCGACGACCGCGCCGTACGAGCTGGCCACCTGGACGGCCTGGCCGAGATCGATGCGGGCGCCGGTGAGATCGAGCCCGCGCAGCGCGACCGCGGTCAGGTCGGCTCCACGCAGGTCCGTGTCGACCAGCTTGACGTGCGACAGCTTCGCGTACCCGAGGTCGGCGTCGCGCAGGTCCGCCCGGCTCAGGTCGGACTCGGACAGGTCGGCCTCGCGCAGCCGAACCTTGCGCAGGTCGAGCCGGCCGAGGTCGTGCCCGCGCAGCGACACGTACGACCAGTCGCCGCCGCGGACGGTCAGCGGTCGCAGCGTGCAGCCCAGGAACGTGCTGCCGGTCAGCTTGCAGTCGTCGAACGTGACGCCGAACAGCGACGCCGCTCGCAACGTGCAGTGCAGCAGCGCGCACCGGGTCAGCACGGCGGCGTTCAACCGGGCCCCGACGAAGGTGCACCGTTCGAAGGTACACGCGGTCGCGGTCAGCTCCGTCAGGTCGGCCTCGACGAACTCGCAGTCGACGAAGCGCTGCCGCTCGACCGTCGCGCAGGCCCAGTCTTCGTGGTCGATCCGCTCACCGACCCGCTCCGGTCGTTCGTCCTCGTCGGTCATGCGGTGCAGCATGCCACCGGGCGGTGACATTTCGGCGCCGCCAGCGGGTCACGGCAGGTACTTGGCGACCCCGTCCAGGATCATGTCGAGGCCCTGCTCGAACCGCTCGTCGGAGCCGCCGGACATCAGCGCGTCCACCATCGACACGATGTGCGGGAAGCGCTCGGCCGGCAGCGTCCGCAGGTATTCGGCGGCCTGGTCCAGGTGGGCGTGCGCCTCCTCCTCGGTCTTCCAGCCCTTGGCGTAGTAGTACGCGCCCTCCAGCACGTCGGCCGTCACGTACAGGGCGAGCCGGTCGACGGCCCAGGCGACGATCTGGTCGGGCAGCCCGGCGCCGCGCAGGATCGCCAGGTACGACTCGGTGACCCGCATGCTGTTCGGCGCGAACGGGAACCCGGTCATCGCGACCCGGGCGAGGTCGCGGTGCCGGCGCAGCGCGTCCCGGCCGGCGCGGGCGATCCGCCGGGCGCCCTGCTGCCAGTCGGGTTCGGACACCGCGCGCTCGGCCTCCTCGACGGTCTCGCCGACCACCGCGTCCAGCATCAGTTCGTACAGTTCGTCCTTGTTCGCGACGTGCGCGTAGAGCGATGCGGGCCCGGTACCGAGTTCCTGCGCTACGCGGCGCATCGAGACGGCGTCCAACCCCTCGGCGTCGAGCACCCGGATCGCGGCGGCGACGATCGCGTCCTGGCTGAGCGGCTGGCGCACCGGCCGCTTTCCGGTGCGCCAGGGTGGCGCCGGGATCTCGGTCATGCTCTTCCCTCCGCGGACTGCGTCGGCATGTCCCTCCTCACATCGACGCGGACACGATACCAGTTGACGCGATCACCATTCGCACCGTAGAACGGTAGTCGAGTTACGAACACCGTTCGTTCCACGATCAATGTACGGAGAGCCTTCATGACCATGACCGAAACCGGCAGCCACCTCGCGGCGCCGCCCGGGTACCGCTGGCGCTGGCTCGGCCTCGCCGTCGTGCTGTGCGCCGAGGTGATGGACCTGCTGGACAGCACCATCACCACCATCGCGGCGCCGGGCATCGCGCACCGGCTCGGCGGCGGCACCACGTTCATGCAGTGGCTCGGCGCCGCCTACACGCTGGCTTTCGCGCTCGGGCTGATCACCGGCGGCCGGCTCGGCGACCTGTACGGGCGGCGCCGGATGTACCTGCTCGGCGCGGTCGGCTTCACCGCCGCCTCGGTCGCCTGCGGGCTGTCCACCGGCCCGGCGATGCTGATCGCCTGCCGTGCCGCGCAGGGCGCGTTCGGCGCGATCCTGATCCCGCAGGGACTGGGGCTGCTCAAGGACATGTTCGGCCCGAAGGACCAGGCCAAGGCGTTCGGCGCGTTCGGGCCGGTGATGGGGCTGTCCGCGGTCGGCGGGCCGATCCTCGCCGGGGTGCTGCTCGGCGCCGACCTGTTCGGCACCGGCTGGCGGTCGATCTTCCTGATCAACCTGCCGATCGGGCTCGCCGGCATCCTCGGCGCGGTCCTCTTCCTGCCCTCGGTACGGCCGACGCGCGGGCAGCGGCTCGACCCGGTCGGCATGCTGCTGGTCGGCGCCGGCCTCGTCGCCCTGCTGTACCCGCTGGTGCAGGGGCGCGAGCTCGGCTGGCCGTGGTGGAGCTTCGCGCTGCTCGGTCTCGGTGCCGCGCTGCTCACGGTGTTCGCCGCCCACCAGGTCGCGCGAAGCCGCGCCGGCCGGGACCCGCTGGTACTGCCGGCGCTGTTCCGGCGGCGCTCGTTCACCGGCGGGCTGATCCTCGGCGTGGTGTTCTTCACCGCGGTGATGGGCGTGACCCTGGCGTTCGCGCTCTACCTGCAGCTGGGGCTGGGATACAGCGCGCTGCGGGCCAGCCTGGCCAGCGCGCCGAACGCGCTGGGCATCGTGGCCGGCAGCATCGTCGGCGGCGCCGTCGCCGGCCGGCTCGGCCGCCGCGTCCTGCACCTCGGTGTGCTGGTGATCGCCGTCGGCCTGGCGGCCCTGGCCGGGCTGCTCGCCACGGTCGGCGCCGGCCTGGCCTGGTGGCACTTCGCGCCGGCCCTGCTGGTCCTCGGCTTCGGCCTGGGTACCGTCTTCGCGCCGCTGTTCACGTTCGTCCTCGGCGACGTGGCCGGCGACCACGCCGGCGCCGGTGCCGGGCTGCTGAACGCGGTGCAGCAGGTCGCCACCGCCACCGGTACCGCGGTGCTCGGCACGCTGTTCTTCGGCCTCGCCGGCCCGCGCCCGGACGCCGCCGACTGGACCGCCGCCCTGCGCACCACGATCCCGGTCGCGATCGCGCTGCTCGCCGTCACCTTCGCCCTGGTCTTCCTCCTCCCCCGGCACGCCTCGGACCAGGGGTAGCGGTGGACCAGACCGCTCCGATAGGTCGCCGACCAGCATCGAGGCTCGACGGCCACCCGCATCGGCGACGCCTCGCCGCCACGAGGATCCTCTTCCCTCGTTTGACCGAACAGTCGGTTGCGTTTCTTTCGAATTTGGGTGAGGCTGAGGCTATGACCACGACGGCAGCAAGAGTGATGGACGAGCAGACGATCCTGCCAGAGGCCACCGATCACGCGACCGTTGTCAACCTGCTCCAGGTACTTCGTCAGCGTGGGGTGGAGGTTCCAGAAGCACACGCCAAACTAATCGGCGCAGACGGCACTGCCATCGAGCTGCCGCCCCGCCTGCACGAAGTCCTGGTCAAGGCGGTGGAGGCGCTGGCCAGCGGGTACGCGATCACTATCGCTCCCCAACACACCACGCTCACAACGCAGCAGGCCGCTGACTTCCTCGGCGTCTCGCGCCCAACCCTGACGAAGATGCTCGAAGCAGGGAAGATCCCGTTTGAGAAGCCCAACATGCACCGCCGCGTCAAGCTCGCAGACTTGATTGACTACCAGCAACGGCGGCGCAGCGAGAGGCGCAGTGCCCTGAGGCAGTTGACGCAGGACAGCATCGACATGGGGCTCTACGATGCCCCCTTGCCATCCGTTGAACGGCCAGATAACACGGAGTGATCCGCTTCTGGCAGAACGCCCTGTAGGACGAATAACCTACCTGTGTGCCTTTCTCCGCCCTGCTAGACGCGAACGTCCTGATTCCTAGCTGCCTTCGCGACACGCTCTTGCGCATCGCGGAGGCAGGCTTGTATCGACCGCTGTGGTCTGTCGGCATCCTGGACGAAACCAGACGTCACATCCTCGAACTCGCACCGACTGCCACCAAGTCCAGCGTCGACCGCATGTTCCAGTGCATGAACGCCGCTTTCGACGATGCCCTCGTCGAGGGCTACGAGCCGATCGTGAGCAGCATGAAGAACAACGCGAAAGACCGGCACGTGCTGGCAGCAGCGGCCGTTGGGCGAGCTGACGTGATCGTCAGCGACGATCGGAACGGTTTCCCAACGTCGGCGTGCGCCCCCTTCCACATCGAGTGCCTGGACCCGGATGACTTTCTCCTGCATCAGTTCGACCTGGCGCCGCAAACGGTTACATCGGTCATTCGAGAGCAGAGCGCCGACACCGGCAAAGCAGGCAAACCAGCGATCCCGGTTTCCGAACTCCTCCAGAATCTCGCCAGGTGCGGTGCGCCGGCCTTCACTCACCGAGTGTCCCGTGAGTTCCCAGACACGTCAGCGCCCCACCAGTAGTTGACCAACGGATGAGCGCTCTGCGTCGTGGCCGGGCAACACGACGCCGGAAGCGAGATGATCCTCCGACCGCGAGTGGGCGGTGGCATCGGCGAGCGCGCTCGCCGATGCCACCGTGGTGCTCAGCTCACCGCGGAGCGGGCCGCGGCGGCGACGATCCGATCGCCCTCGTCGGGAGTCACGGACTCGTTGTCCACCAGGGCATCGACCGAGCTGGTGACCGCGGCGACGTAGCTGCCGTGGTTCGGCCAGTTCGCGTCCGGGTCGGGGAGCCGGTCGGTGACCGTGCAGCCGTCGCCGACGAACCGGTTGGGTACGCCGCTGTCGACGTCGCCGGCCCAGACCGTGCCGCGCAGGTCGGAGCTCGGGCAGGCGTCGGCCGGCGGGGTGTAGGCGGCCAGGTGGGTGCGGTCGACGCTGCCCGCCGGCTGCAGCAACGTGTACAGCGTGCCGTCGGCGGCCGGCGCCAGCCGCAGCAGCCCGCCGGAGTGCAGCACCCGCGCGGTGCCGCCCAGCGAGTCGACCACGAACAGCCGGCCGCCGGACACCCCGTACAGCATGCCGTCCCGCCAGACCAGCGCGCCGTCCTGGGCGCCGGTACCGCCGGTGAACACCGGGATGCGGCGCACCACCTGGTGCGTGTCCGGGTCGAACACGAACACGGTGCCGTCGGCGAGCCCCCACAGGTCGTGGTCCGGGCCGACGGTCAGCGCGGTGATGCTCTCGGCCCCCGGCACCGGCGTGTACTCGGCGGTCCTGGTGCCGGTCGCCGGGTCGTAGCGGAACAGCTTCGCCTCGGTCGCCTTCGGCTCGGTGCCCTGGCCGCCGTCGATGCTGGAGCCGCCCCAGACCGCGTCGCCGACCGGCAGCAGCGATGCGACCGTCTGGTCGGGAACGATGTTGCGGTGCACGGCGAGCTCGCCGGTGTCCAAGTCGTAGACGCTCAGCGCACCGCCGTACACGCCGTAGCCGGGCGTGGTGCCGACGTAGACCCGGCGCCCGTGCGGTACCACCGCCACCGGGCGGTTCTGTTCGTCGCTGTCCACCAGGGCGAACAGCTTGCGCGGGTTGTCGGCGCCGGCCGGGGCGTGCGGATCCCACACCGACAGCTGCCCGTACGGGTAGATGCCGAAGTAGACCTTGCCGTCGTCGCCCCAGGCCCAGTCCTCCACCTGGCCGAGTCGCGGCGCGGCGGCGGTCTTCCCGGTCGCCGGGTCGTACCTGCCGGCGGTGCCGTTCAGGAACGCGTCCACCAGCACGGTGCCGTCGGTGGGGTCCGGCAGCACGTTCATCAGCGGCACCGGTACGTACCGCAGCGGCGACGACCACTGGGTCAGCGCGTTGGTGGCCGGGTCGAACCGGAACGTGCCGCCCGAGTAGTTGCCGGCCAGGCCGTACAGCGCCGGCCCGGTCGGGTCGTCGACCCAGCCGTACCCGATGGCCGCGCCCCGGCTGACCCGCGCACCGGTGTCGGTCAGCGTGTCGGTGGCCAGGTCGTACCGGACCAGGTGCAGGGTGCTGGTGGTGAACCAGACGGCGCCGTCGTGCGCCGGGGACACGCCGCGGGCGGACAGCGGGAACTGGTCGACCGTGGCACCGGACGGGTCGGTGAAGTCGAGCTGGTTGCCGGTCTTCGCGTCGAACACCACCAGCTGGCCGTGGTCGTTGCCGAACACCTTGCCGCCCGCGTAGTCGAGGTCGGAGAGTTCGGTACCGCCGAAGCCGGCCGGGGTCAGCTCGGTCACCGCACCGGAGTCGACGTCGATGCGCAGCAGCCGCGCCTTCGGCGTCGCCAGCCCGACGAACAGCGCCCGGTCGTCCGGGTCGTACGCGGTGGACCGGGCGTACTGCTGCACGTCGTCCAGCGAGCCGTAGTCGGTGACCTGGCCGTCGGCAGGGTCGTAGCGGAACGCGTGCGCGTGCGGGTACGTGCCGCCGTACACGCTGCCGTCGTCGCCGGCGGACAGGCCGTACAGGAACTGCTCGCCGCCGATCGGCTGGCCGAGGTCGGTCACCGTGCCGTCGGCGGGCGTGTAGCGGTAGAGGTGCGCGTTGGAGTAGCTGCCGACGTACACGCTGCCGTCGGAGGCGACGGTGATCGCCCACGCGCCGGCCGCGCCGGGCAGCGGTACCGCCCGCTTGAGCGTCCGGCTGTGCACGTCGACGACGTTGAGTTCGGCGTTCTCGCCGGCCGGTACCGCGTAGAGGACGTCGGAGCCGTCCGGATCGTGGCCGACCGCGCCCTGCATCACGGTCAGCGAGGTGAGCGGGGTACCGAGGTCCCGTACCGGATCGGCGCCGCCGGCGTGCGCGGTGCCGGCGAGGGCGAGCGGGGCGAGGAGCGCGAGTACGAGGGGGACGAGGCGGAGTCTTCGCACGGTACCGGTGTCGTGTCGTCGCACGGTGATCCCTTCTCGGAAGCGGAGCTCCGCGCGGCGGCGGAGCCTGGATCAGGGCTGTGCTCGATCCGGCGCCGCACCCGATCGAGCGCCGTGCCCGATCGAGCGCCGTGCCCGATCTAGGGTTGTGCCAGCTGTTGCGCCACGGCGGCGAGGAACCGCACCGGCCGCGGCAGGTCGTCGAGCGGTAGCGGCGGGGTGCCGGTCCGCACCATCTCGAAGAACGCGTCCAGCCCCGGATGCAGGTAGTCCGGGCTCAGCTCCAGTGCGGTACCGACGACCTCCGCATGGCCGGTCACCTGCACGTGGAACGGCACCGGCGGGTCGGTCGGCGCAACGAACTGGACGGTCACCGCGGTTCCGCCGACGACCGCGGTGGCGACCACGATCCCGTCGCCGGTCTGCACCCGTACCGGCCCGACCGGCCCCGGCGCGAGCAACAGTGCCAGCTCGACCGGGTGGGTGCCGTAGAAGTGGATCCCGGCGTACCGGCTGGCCGGATCGGCCGGCCCGGTGGCCACCACGGCGCGCGGCCGGACGCGCCGCACCGTGGCGAGCGCCGGATGCCAGCGCAGCGCCGAGTACGAGGTGAGCGGCGCGCCGTGCCGCCGGGCCGCGGCGACCATCGCCTCGGCGTCGGCGGGATCGGCGGCGAACGGCTTGTCCACCAGTGTCGGCAGCCCGGCGGTCAGGAACGGCAGCGCCTGCCCGGTGTGCCGGCGGGCGTCCCGGTCGGCGACGACCACCGCATCGACCAGCCCGAGCAGCTCCTCCGGCGCTCCGACCACCCGGTCGATGCCGAGATCGCGTACCCGCTCGTCCGGCGTGGCCGGCGCGACCGCCACCACCCGGGCCGGGCCGGCGCGGTGCTCGGCGTTGCAGTACCGGACGACGTGGTCGACGTGCGAGCTCTCGGTGCCGACGATGCCGACCCGCACCTCGTCGCTGCGCCGGCCACTCCGCGCGGCGCCGCTCACTTCAGCCCGCTCATCGTCACGCCGCGGACGAAGTACCGCTGCAACAGCACGTAGACGAGCAGGATCGGCAGGAACGTCAGTACCGCGCCGGCCATCGTCACGGTCAACGACGAGTCCTGCGCCTGCAGACTGTTGAGCCCGACGGTGAGCACGTAGTGGTCCGGCGAGCGGGTGGCGACCAGCGGCCAGAGGAAGTCGTTCCAGTGCCACAGGAACACGAACACGCCGAGGGTGGCGAGGATCGGCTTGGTCTGCGGCAGCACGATCTGCCAGAACAGCCGGATCTCGCCGGCGCCGTCGATCCGGGCCGCCTCGATCAGCTCGTCCGGGATGCCCATGATGAACTGCCGCATCAGGAACAGCGCCTGGGTGTTGGCCAGTGTCGGCACGATCAGGCCCCACAGCGTGTCCAGCCCGTCCATCTTCGAGATCAGGATGAACTGCGGGATCAGCGTCAGGTGGTAGGGCACCATCAGGGTGGCCAGCAGCGTCCAGAACATCGCGTTGCGGCCGAAGAACCGTTTCTTGGCGAACGCGTACGCGGCGAACGACGCGAACACGAGCACCAGCACGACGCTGATCACCGAGTACGCCGCGGTGTTCAGCATCCAGCGCACCACCTGCGCGTGCGCCAGCACGTCGGCGTACGCGCCGAAGTTGACGTGGAACGGCAGCAGCGCGTCCGGCAGCGACAGCGACCGCCCCTTGCGCAGCGACAGCACGATCATCACGTAGAACGGGATGATCGTGGCCACCGCGACGATCGCCAGCGGCAGGTGCGCCCACAGCCGCCGCCGGTTGCGTCGCGACTTCCGGGCGACTCTATCCACAGTGGACACTATTCAGTCCTCCCGGAACAGGCGCCGCTGCACCAGCGACACGATCAGGGTGATGGCGAACAGCACCACACCGGCGGCGCTGGCGTAACCGAAGTCGAAGTAGTGGAAGCCCTGGTCGTAGACGAAGAACACCAGCGAGTAGCTGGACCGCACCGGGCCGCCGCCGGTCATCACGTAGATCACGTCGAAGACCTGGAAGGACTGCACGATCTCCAGGATCACCACGAAGAACATCGCCGGCTTGAGCTGCGGCAGGGTGATGTGCCAGAACCGTTGCCAGGCCGAGGCACCGTCCAGCATCGCCGCCTCGGAGTACTCCTGCGGGATCGCGAGCAGCCCGGCGAGCAGGATGAGCATGTCGTAGCCGAAGCGGGTCCACACGCTGAGCAGGGACAGCGACGGCAGCACCGCCGCGCCGGACGACAGCCACGGCACCGGCCCGATGCCGAGCAGGCCGAACAGCCCGTTCAGCGGGCCGTGCTCGGCGTACAGCCACTGCCAGATCACGCCGCTGGTGACCAGGCTGGTGATCACCGGCAGGAAGTACAGCGCGCGGTAGACCCGGATGCCGCGGATCGAGCGGGCCGACAGCTGCGCCATCGCCAGCGCCACGACCAGCGTCAGCGGCACCGCGATCACCGTGTACACCGCGGTCACCCGCAGCGCGTTCCAGAACAGGTCGTCGGTGAACAGCCGCTGGAAGTTGTCCAGCCCGCGCCACTCGAGGATCCCGGTGATCTGGTACTTCGCCAGGCTCAGCGCCATCCCGGCGAGCGTCGGCAGGATCCGGAAGACCAGGAACAGCAGCAGGTACGGTGCGACGAACAGCAGCGCCATCCCGCTGCCCGAACGCCGCATCCGGCTCCAGCGGGACGGGCGCGCCGGTCGGCCGGCAGCCGGCTCGGTCCGCGGCGCGGTCTGGGTCGTCATGTGCCGCTCCTGTTCTCCGGGGCCGCCACGGAAAGGATCGACGCCGTCCGGTGGGAACCCCTTGCCGATGCCGCCGCCCGGACCGTGATCCGGGCGGCGGCGTGCCGGGTCAGCCCCGGGCGAGTTGCTTGTTGGCGTCCTTCTCGGCGTCCGCGAGCGCCTGCTTGACGCTGACCTTGCCGAGCAGCGCCGCCTGCAGGTGCGGCTTGATGACGTCCATCAGCTGCCGCGGTGCGGCGGCGTTGGTGACGCCGGTCTTCATGTCACCGAGGTACTTCTCGCTCTCGCCCACCAGCGGCTGGTCGGCCAGCAGGCTGCCCTGCGAGGTGCGCGTGGACGAGTAGCCGTGGTCCAGGTCGAACTGCTTGAGCTGGCTCGGCGAGCTGATCCACTGCACCCACGCCTTCGCGGCGGCGGCGTTCTTCGACCCGGACAGCACGCTCAGCCCGCCGACCGTGCCGTACGAGACCGACTTGGACTCCTGCAACGGCGCGGCGACCTGCCAGTCGCTCGCCTGGTACCCGGGGCAGATGGTCACCTCGGCGGTGGCGCTGGCGAACCCGAACGCCGCTTTGCCGGTGCACAGCACGCTCTGGTCCGGTTTGGGGGTGACGGTCAGGCTGTCCTTCGGGACGTAACCCCGGTCCACCAGCGTCTTGACGAACGTCAGCGCCTTGACCCCGGCCGGCGAGTTGAACGCGGCCTTCTTCCCGTCCGGCGACAGCACGGTGCCGCCGGCCTGCCACAGCAGCGGGTAGAAGGTCTGGTTCAGGGTGGCGTCCGGCGAGGCCACGTAGTCGGTGAGGTACAGGCCCTTCTTCTTCAGCTTGGCGCCGTCGGCCAGCGCCTCGTCCCAGGTCGCCGGCGGCGCGTCGATACCGGCCTTGGCCAGCACCTTCTTGTTCGCCACGGTGGCCGTCACCGACATCAGCATCGGCACGCCGTACAGCTTGTCCTGGTAGGTCATCGCGGCCAGGGCGTTCTGCCGGAAGTCGCCCTTGTCCTTGGCCACCACGTCGGACACGTCGGCCAGCGCCCCGGTGTTGGCGTACTGCGGGATCTGGTCCGGGATCAGGTACACCACGTCGGGGCCCTTGCCGCCGGCGATGGCGGTGGTCAGCTGCTCGTCCCGGTTCGCCCACGGCTGGACGACGACCTTGACGTTCACCTTGGAGTACTTCTTCTCGAAGGCCGCGATCCTGGACTTCCACCAGGTGTTCTCGATCTTCTCGTTGATCGGGTAGATCCACATGGTGACCGTGCCGGACACCTTGCTGGGATCGGACGGCACCTTCGCGTCCGAGCCCGAGCTGCATGCGCTGGCGGTCACCGCCAGTACGCCCGCGACCAGCGCCGCGGCCATTGCCCGTACTCGCATTGCCTGCACTCCCTGTCCGTGACTCGCTTGGATGGCCGCGTCGAAGCAGGTACCGAGGTTGCCGGCGACCGGCGCGGCCGGCAGCACCGGGGCGAGGCCCCACAGCCGAAGACCCGCGGACCTGAGAGGCGGTGAGTCCTCAAACCAATTACGGTCGTGCCTGAAGTCACGATGAACATAGCTAGGCTCGGATGTGCGGTCAATACCTGCGGCAACAGTGACCGTGGAGCGGGAACCGTTGACGCGCCGTCGAGCAGCGGATACTTTCGGCGCAGCCCTTATTCTGGAGGAGCGGGCGCCCGGTGGCACCGACGCCGGACCCACCCCGGCCCCTCCCCCAGCCCGCAGTGGAGGAGATACCGATGACGGCGCTGCGCACGCTGATCGCCCGCCGGGTCCACGAGCCGGACGACCGGCTCATCGAGCAGCTCGGCCACACCGACGGCGACCTGGTCGTGCTCGGCGCCGCCGGCAAGATGGGCGTGAGCCTGGCCCGGATGGCCGCGGAGGCGTTCGCCCGGCTCCCCGGCGGCCGCCGGGTGCACGCCGTGTCCCGGTTCTCCGACCCGCAGGCCCGCACCGAACTCGACGAGGCCGGCGTGCACACCGTCGCCGCCGACCTGACCGACGAGGCGGCGCTCGCCAACCTGCCGGACGCGCCGAACGTGGTGTACATGGTGGGGCGCAAGTTCGGCACCGCCGCCGACGCGGCGACCACCTGGGCGCTCAACACCTACCTGCCGGGCCGGGTGGCGCAGCGCTACGCCGGCACCAACTTCGTCGCGTTCTCCAGCGGCAACGTCTACCCGCTGGTGCCGCCGCACTCCGGGGGCGCCGACGAGACCGTCGCGCCGGACCCGGTCGGCGAGTACGCGCAGTCCTGCCTCGGGCGGGAGCGGGTGCTGACCCACCAGGCGGCGGCGACCGGCAGCCGGCTCGGGATCATCCGGCTCAACTACGCCATCGACTGCCGGTACGGGGTGCTCACCGACATCGCCCGCGCGGTGCGCGCCGGCGAACCGGTCGAACTGGGCAACGCCGCGGTCAACGTGGTCTGGCAGGGCGACGCCAACCGGTACGTGCTGAGCACGCTCGCGCACCTCGGCAGCAGCCCGCTGGTGCTCAACGTGACGGGCCCGGAGACGGCCTCGGTGCGCTGGCTCGGCACCGAACTCGGCCGCCGGCTCGACCGCGAGCCGGTGTTCAGCGGCGCCGAGGCCGACACCGCGCTGCTGTCCAACGCGGCCCGCTGCTTCGGCCTGTTCGGTTACCCGTCGGTCAGCCTGGCCGAGATGCTCGACTGGACCGCGGCGTGGCTGCTGGAGGGCGGCCCGCTGCTGGACAAGCCCACCCACTTCACCGAGCGCGCGGGCAAGTTCTGATGTACGACGAGGAGAAGCGCAGCCGGCTGCGCGACGGCATGGTCATCCCGGCGCACCCGCTGGCGCTCACCGCGGACCTGCGGCTGGACGAACCCCGGCAACGCGGCCTGACCCGGTACTACCTGAGTGCCGGCGCCGGTGGGGTCGCGGTCGGCGTGCACACCACCCAGTTCGAGATCCACCACAACGGGCTGTACGAGCCGGTGCTGCGGCTGGCCGCCGAGGAGGCGGCGGCGGTGGCCCCGGATCCGGCCGGCGGCAGCCGGGCGCTGCTCGTCGCCGGGGTGCTCGGCCCGACCGAGCGCGCGGTCGCCGAGGCGCGGCTCGCCGCCGATCTCGGCTACGACCTGGCGCTGGTGGCGATGAACGGCTGGGGCGACGCGCCCGAGGCGGAGATCCTCGCCGGCGTCGCCGCGGTCACCGAGATCCTGCCGGTGTTCGGCTTCTACCTGCAGCCGACGATCGGCCACCGCAGCTTCGGCTACGAGTTCTGGCGCCGCTACGCGGGGCTGCCCGGGGTCGAGGCGATCAAGATCGCACCGTTCGACCGGTACGCCACGATCGAGGTGATCCGCGCCGTGGTGGACGCCGGCAGCGCCGACCGGATCGCGCTGTACACCGGGAACGACGACAACATCGTCGCCGACCTGCTCACCCCGTACCGGTTCGGCGGCAGCACGGTGCACATCGTCGGCGGGCTGCTCGGCCAGTGGGCGGTGTGGACGCCGGCCGCGGTGGCGCTGCACGCCCAGGTGCGCGCGATCGTGCGGGCCGGCGCGCCGGTACCGCTGGACCTGCTGGCCCGCGCCGCCCAGCTCACCGACGCGAACTCCGCGGTGTTCGACGCCGCGCACGGCTTCGCCGGCAGCATCGCCGGGGTCAACGAGGTACTCGCCCGGGAGGGGCTGCTCGCCGGCAACTGGTGCCTGGCCGACGCCGAACGGCTGTCCCCCGGCCAGGCCGACCAGATCGGCCGGGTACTCACCGCCTACCCGGACCTGACCGGCGGCGACGTCCCGGCGGCGCTGACCACCGGGACGGCCGGGCCGGTGAGGGACGGTACGACCATCCGATGACATGGCACGATGCGGGTGTGATGACCAACCCCCGGTATCAGGCGGAGGTCCGGGCCACGGTCGGGGTGGTCGGGCCGCCTGACCTGGTGCCGCTGGTCCAGCAGGTGGCCGCCCGGGACTTCCCGCAGCTGGAGCTGCGGCCGCTGCCGTACCAGAACGAGTCGCAGGCGGCGGACATCGTCGCCGACCGCCCGCCGGAGGTCGACTCCTGGCTGTTCACCGGCGCCATCCCGTACACGCTGGCGCAGCAGGCCGGCGTGCTGGACCGGCCGGCCACCTACATCACCTACAGCGGCGCCACCCTGTACCGGGTGCTCGTCGAGCTGCTGTCCAGCGGGCGCGCCGTCGACACCATCAGCATCGACACCCTGGACCGCGACCAGGTGGTGGAGGCGTTCCGGGACGCCGCGCTGCCGGTCGAGGGGGTCCGGGTGATGGAGTACCGGCCGGGGCGGGACGCGGCCCAGTTCGCCGACTTCCACCGGGCTGCTGCCCGTGGCGCCGCGAGCAGCGTGGCGATCACCTGCGTTCGCTCGGTGTACGAGCAGATCCGCGGCGACATCGAGACGGTACGGCTGGCCCCGGCGATCGTGTCGGTCCGGTCCGCGCTGCAGACGATCATGCTGGCCTCGGCCGGGCGGGTGCACGCCGACGCGCAGGTGGTGCTCGGCTTCATCGACCTGTCCGAACCCGACCAGGAACTCGCCGACGACATCACCGCGCTGGCCGGCAGCCTGTTCACCCTGCAGGAGGGGCGGTACCTGCTGGTCACCACCCGCGGCGTGCTGGAGGGCGCGACCGGCGGCTTCCAGCGGCTGCCGCTGCTCGCCGCGCTGAGCCAGCGACACATGTGGGCGCACGTCGGTTGCGGGGTCGGCCGGTCCGCCGCCGAGGCGGAGGCGCTGGCCCGCCGGGCGCTGGCCCGCTGCCGGGCCGCCGGCCCGTTCGCCGCCGTGGTGTCGCTGGGCAACGGCGGCGACATCATGCTCGGCGGTGTCGACCCGGCCGAGGCGGGCCTGGACGAGCCGGTACCGGTCGGGGTCGCCGCGCGCCGTTCCGGCCTCTCGAAGGCGAACCTGGACCGGCTCAAGGCCATGCTGTACGAGCGGGGCGCCGACGGGGTCACCGCGTCCGACGTGGCCGAGGCGCTGGACATCGAGCCGCGCTCGGCCCGCCGGACGTTGAAGCGGCTGGAGCGGGCCGGGGTGGCGCAGCCGATCGGGCGGGTGATGGCCGGGACGACCGGGCGACCGCCGACCATCTACCGGGTCCGCCTCGGGTGAGGCTCTGACCGTCCGGGGTGATGGTCCATCTCTGTGCGCTGAGGTGTGCCCTGGAGCGGTGGTGCAAAGGCCACCTCTGTTCGCGGTCTGAGCCCGCGTGGGGGAATGCGAGGAGAGGGCTTCGCCCCCTCCTCGCGCTCCTTCCCCGTCAAGGGGCCTTCGCCCCTTGACCATCCCCCGTCGGGGGAACGGTGACGAGGTCCGGACGCCGCCTGGCCTTCTCGGAATGTCGGGGGCCGGTGCTCGCCGTCGGGGAGCCATGCCGCTACGGGGCTCGCGTCGGGGAGCCATGCCGCTTCGGGTCTCGTGCTCGGGCCTCGTGCTTCGCGCCTCGGGCCTTCGGTGCTCGTGCTTCGGCGTTCGGTGTGCGGGGTCGGGTGGGTGTGTGTCCGTTGTGGACACACACCCACGTGGGGGTCAGAGCCAGAGGCGGATGAGGTTGCGGTGGCGGAGGGTGTAGAGGGAGCGGCCGTCGGGGGCGGGGGCGAGCATGGGTGGGCCGTACGTTTCGGCGGCGAGGTCGTCGAGCAGCGTGGTCGTGGTGCCGTCGCCGTTGACCCGGAAGATGCGGTCGCCGGTGGCGCCGTAGAGCTGGCCGCGCGCGGTGACCAGGGTGGCGCCGGCGCCGACGTCCACGGTGGACAGCACGGTTCGGGTACCGGGGTCGAAGGCGAACAGGGTCCCGGTGTCTGTGGTGCCGTAGAGCGTGCCGCGCCACAGCGCCAGGTCGGTGATCTGCCCGGCACCCGGTACCGGCGTCAGCTGCCAGCGCACCGTGCCGCGGCGCAGGTCGAACGCGGACAGCGTCGCTTCCTCGACGATCGGGTCGGTACCCAGGCTGTTGCGGATCTCGCTACCCAGGTAGGCGGTGCCGCCGGCGGCGGCGACCGAACGCACCGACTGGTCCGGCAACACACCGCGGTACACCCGCACCGCGCCGGTGCGCGGATCGAAGCAGGCCAGCGCCCCGCCGTACTTGCCGTAGTCGGCTTCGGTGGTGACCAGCAGCTTGCCCACCGCCGGGTCGTACACCGCGTCGGTCGGCCGGGTCTGCTCGTTCGCCACGTCGCCGACCTGGTGCAGCCCGGTACCGTCCGGCGCGACCGAGAACAGCCGGGCCAGGGTGTACACGCCGAGGTAGACCTGCCCGCCGACCGGCGTCATGGTCTTCGCCTCGCCGGCCAGGAACGTCCGGTGGCTGACCCCGGTGGCGAGGTCGTGCACCTGGACCCCGGCCTTGCCGCTGACCAGGACCCGGTCGTCGGTCGCGGTCACCTGCATGGCCAGCTCCGGCGCCGGTGGTAGCCCGGCCGCGGTCAGGTCGGTGCCGTCGAAACTGCCCGACGCCGCGTCGTAGTCGACGAACGTACTGGTCAGCTCCGCGGTCACGGCATCGTCGGCGCCGACCATGATGCGGTTGAAGTACGCCCCGTCGTACGGCGAGCCGAGCCGGGTGACGGTGTCGCCCGCCGTGTCGTAGCGCCACAGCACGCCGGCCGGCCGGGTACCGAGGTAGATCGAGTCGCCGTGCACGGTGATCGCGGTGACGTAGTGCTCGGCCGGGTCGGCCTGCACCTCGACCGGGTGTGCCAGGTCGTCCAGCCGGAACACCAGCATGGTGCCGGTCGGCGACAGTCCGGCGGCGAGCGTGTCGCCGGACAGCGCCAGCGTCGCCACGAACGTACGGTTCGCGTACTGGGCGGGCAGCACGTCGGTACGGTCGCCGGTGGCCCGGTCGATCGCGATCAGGTGCGCGTGCGTGCCGACGCCGGCGAAGATCGTGGTGTCGGTCGCCGCGATGCTGCGCGCGTACTGTTCGCCCGCGACCGCGGCGCCGTAGCCGCGGGTCTGGCCGGTGGCCGGGTCGTAGCTCCAGACCCCGGCGTCCGGGTAGGTGCCGGCCACGATCGTGCCGTCCGGGGCCGCGGCGATCGACCAGACGAACGAGCCGAAGTGCGCCACCCTGGTCACGGTGCCGGTCGTCGTGTCGATCCGGTACAGGTCACCCGGCGCGTACGTGCCGACGTAGAGGTCGGTGCCGACGTGCGTCATCGCCCAGGTGCCCTCGCCGGTCGGCAGGTCGACGGTGCCGGTGATCCGGTGGCTCGCCGGGTCGAACGCGGCCACCTGCACCGGCGACACCCCGGACGTGGCGGTGTACACCAGGTCACCGACCGGCTCGGCCACCCCGGTCGAGGTGACCTCGGAGGCCGGCCCCAGGTCGTCCACCCGCCCCGCGGCGCTCGCGGTACCGGCGTCCGGCGGCGCCGGCTCGGCCGCGGCCGGGCCGGCCACGACCGACGCAGCGGCGAGGCCGCCGATCAGCAGCGCCGCGACGATCCGCCGCAGCTGTCCGATCCTGCCGCGGCTCATCCCGGCACCACCCGGTAGACGCGGGTGTTGGCGCCGAGGAAGGCGGTGCCGTCCGGGGCGACCGCGAGGTAGTCGGCGTCGGTGTCGAGCACCGTGCTCACCGTGAGGTCGGCGCGCGCCACCCGGTGCAGCGCGCCGCCGGCCAGGACGAGGAAGGTGTCCGACCCGGCGTGGTAGCCGAGCCGGCCGGTGCCGGTGGCGACCGCGACCTGGCGGGTCACGGTACGGCTGGGCAGATCGAAGGCGAACAGGGTGCCCGCGGCGAGCCCCCACACGCCGCCGTCGGCGTCGACGGCCAGGCCGTCGACCGACTCGGCGCCCGGTACCGGTACCGCCTCGAACGTCTTCGCCTCGGCCACCGGGTCGAAGCCGAACAGCTTCGCCTCGGTCTGCGTCGGCGCCGGCACCGAGTAGCCGCCGTGGATGGAGGTGCCGCCGACGATCGTGCCGCCGGTGTACGCCAGCGACACGATCGACTGGTCGGTGACCACCGGCCGGTGCACGCTCGCCGCGTTGGTCGCCTTGGCCACCACCACCAGCGCGCCACCCAACGTCGTGTTCGGCATCGTGCCGTACGCGACGTGGTCGCCCGCGTCGACGCTGGCCCGGGCCCGTACCTGGTCGTGGTCGTGCAGGTCGACGACCTTCACCGGGTTGTCCGGGGTGCCGGCCGGCCCCGGCGAGTACTCCGCGCTGCTCCACGGCTGGCTCGGGTCGTACCGGTAGAGCCGGGCGTCCGGGTAGGTGCCGAGCCAGATCGAGTCGCCCAGGTCGAGGACGCTCTCGGTCTGCGCGAACCGGTGGAACGTCGGCGATCCGGTCTGCGGATCCAGCTGTGCGAGCCCGCCGTTGAGGTACCCGCCGGCCCACAGCCGCCCGGTGGCCCCGACCGCGAGGCTGGCCAGCGGGATCGGCTCGCCCGGGAGGTCGGTCGCGCTGAGTTCCCCGGCGCCGGTCTTCGGGTTGTAGCGGAACATCTCGCCGCGCCACAGCAGCCCGACCAGCGTCCGTCCCGGGTGGTCCCGGTCGGGCAGGTCGACCCAGCCGATGCCGCGGTTGTTGACCACCCGGCCGGCGAACGTCAGCCCGGTGCCGACCTCGGTACCGGTGCGCGGCAGCAGCCCGGTCAGTTCCCCGCCGCGGGTGTAGTAGACCAGGCCGCCGGGCCCCGGCTCGGACACGTCCAGCCCGGCGACGTGGTCGCGCAGCGGCCCCCAGCTCTGCCGGCGGGTGTCCCAGATCCCGAGGCTGCCGTCGATGGCGGAGCCGAACCGGGCGTACACCAGGCCGCGGTAGGCGTCCAGGTCGTACACGGTGCTGCCGGCGCCGTCGCCGACCTCGGCCGGCAGCGGCAGCTCGCGGCGGGCGCCGGTGACGATGTCGATCTCCACCAGGTGCGCGTCCGGCTGGGTACCGACGTACAGCTTCCCGCCGTCGGTGGCGATGCTGCGGGCGTACGACATGCCCGGTACGACCGTGCCGTAGTCGCGCACCGCGCCGGTCGCCGGGTCGTAGCCGAACGCGCGGGCGTGCGGGTAGGTGCAGCCGTACACGACGCCGGCGTCGTCGACGGCCAGCCGCCAGACGTACGACTCGCCGGGCAGTGGCTGGCCGAGGTCCTCGATCTCGCTCTGCCGTCCCGGCGGCCGGCGGAACAGCTGCCCGGTGCCGTACGCGCCGACCCAGACGGTGCCGTCCGGACCGAGCGCCACCCCGTAGGACCCGGGGGCCCCAGTCAGCGGCTGGCTGGAGACGGTCTTCGCGGTACGCGGGTCGACCGCGACCAGGTGCGCCGGGTCGCCGGACACCGCCGACCACAGCACCGGCCGGCCGTCCGGGCCGGGGCCCACGGCGCCGCCGATGGCCAGTACGTCGGAGAGCGGGATGCCGAGGTCGGCCAGCGTCGCGGCGGCGGTCGCGGGTGCCGGACCGGCGAGGGCCGGGCCGGTGAGGGCGGCGCCGGGCAGCGCACCGGCCGCGACGGCGCCGCCGAGGGCGACAACGAAGGTACGGCGGGACAGCCGCCCGCTCAGTTCGGGGTGCGGTTCGCCGCGGCGGGGAGCGGCGGACGCGTCGGGGTGGGGAGCGTGTCGGGGTGTGGGCACGGTGCCTCCAAGACCACGAGCTCGATGGTGCCTTATTGCCAATTAAGGTCATGGCTCAAATGGTTCGCTGCAGGACGGTAGCGCCGGTGCGGACATGCGGTCAATGGGACTACCTGCCGCCTTCCCCTTGCCTGGCCTTACGGTCGCGACCATAATCGGCCGTACCTGCCGGCCTGCAGCACGCCACCACCGACCCGCCCGGCGCACCTGCGCGCTGCCGACCCGCCGGCCGGCCGAGCCGCAGGAGGCACGATGACGCTCGCCCTCGACGGCGGCACACCGGTACGCGACACGCCCTTCCCCACCGTCTCGGACGCGTCCGGCCGGACCTTCGGCGCCGCCGAGGCAGCCGCCGCGGCCCGAGTCGTCGCGTCCGGCGCGCTGTGGCGCGTCACCGGCACCGAGGTCGACGCGCTGGAGCGCGAGTTCGCCGGCTACCTGGGTGTCGGGCACGCGGTGGCCAGCACGTCCGGTACCGCCGCGCTGCACCTGGCGGTCGCCGCGATCGACCCCGAGCCCGGAGACGAGGTGATCGTCCCGCCCATCACCGACTTCGGCACCGTGATCGCCGTACTGGCCTGCAACGCGGTGCCGATCTTCGCCGACGTCGACCCGGTCACCGGCTGCCTCACCGCGCAGACCGTCGCGGCCAAACTGTCCGAGCGCACCCGGGCCGTCCTCGCGGTACACCTGTTCGGCGGGCCGGCGCCGATCGACGAGATCGTCGCGCTGTGCCGGCCGCGCGGCGTCGCGGTCATCGAGGACTGCGCCCAGGCGTACCTGACGGTGCCGGCCGGCGGCACCACCTGGGCCGGCACCCGCGGCGACATCGGCTGCTTCAGCCTGCAGCAGTCCAAGCACATCAGCGCCGGCGACGGCGGGCTGACCGTCACCGACGATCCGGCGCTCGCCCGGCGGATGCGGCTGTTCGCCGACAAGGGCTGGCCGCGCGACACCGGCGAGCGCACCCACCTGTTCTACGGCCTCAACTACCGGATGACCGAACTGGTCGGCGCCGTCGCTCGGGTGCAGCTGACCCGGCTGGCCGGCGTGGTCGCCGCCCGCCGGTCGGTGGCCCGCCGGCTGGTCGACGGTCTCGCCGACCTGCCCGGCCTGCGGCTGCCCGCGCCGGCCGAGATCGAGCGGCACAGCTTCTGGCTGTTCCCGATGCTGCTCGACCCGGACGTCGCCGGCGCCGACAACGCCCGCTTCGGCGCCGCGCTGGCCGCCGAAGGCATCCCGGTCACCGCCGGCTACCTGGACCGGCCCGTCTACCTCAACCCGGCGCTGACCGAACGGCACGTCTTCGGTACCTCCGACTTCCCGTTCACCTCGCCGCCGGCCCGCACCGAGATCCGGTACGCGGCCGGCGACTGCCCGGTCGCCGAGGACCTGATCGGCCGCACCCTGCTCGTGCTGCAGTGCAACGAGCGGTTCACCGAGCGGGACGTCGACGACATCGTCGAGGCGGTACGGAAGGTGGCCAAGCATCATGCGCGCTGAGCCGATCCGGTACGACTGCGACACCCTCTGCGGTACCTGGCCGGCCCGGGCCGAGCTCGACTTCCGCCCCGAGGCGGTACGCGCGAAACTCACCGCCGCCGGCATCGAGACCGGGCTGGTCTGCTCCGGCCGGGGCGCCTGGTTCGACGACATCGACGGCAACACCGAGACGCTCGCCGCCGGTCCCGGATTCGTCCCGGTCGGCACGATCAACCTGCGGCACGCGCTGCGGGCCGAGGCCGAGCTGGACCGGATCCGCGCCGCCGGAGTACGCGCGGTGCGGCTGTTCGGTCCGCTGCAGGGCTGCGAACCGGTGTTCCCCGGCTACCGGCACGTCGTCGACGAGGTGCTGGCCCGGGGTCTGCTGCCGCTGGTGGAGGGCGACATACGCAGCTGCTGGCCGGCGTTCGCCGACCGCGGCGCGCGGGTGGTGTTCCTCGACGTACACGCGTACCACCTGGCCGACTTCGTGCTGCTGGCCCGGCGCGAGCCCGGCTTCGTCGCGTCCACCCGGCTGTTGAACGCACCCGACTCGATCGAGACCGTCGTGGGCGAGGTGGGGGCCGGCCATCTCACGTTCGGCTCCCGCACCCCGCTGCACGACACATCGCCGGCGGTGCTGCGGATGCGGCACGCCCGGCTGTCCGACGCCGACTGGGCCGCCGTCACCGGCGGCACCCTCGAAGCCCTCCTGAAGAACAGGGTGAAGCCGTGAAGAACCATCCGGTGATCGACGTGCACGGGCACTGGGGTCCGTGGTTCTTCGCGATGGACATCGGCGACGTCGCCGAGAACCTGCGGGTGATGGACGAGTGGGGCATCAGCCTGCAGATCGTCTCCGCGTCCGAGGCGGTCACCTACGACGCGCCCGGCGGCAACGCCCGGCTCGCCGAGATCCTCGCCGCGAACCCGCGGCTGCGCGGCTACCTGGTGGCGAACCCGAACGATCCGGCCGCCACCGAGGCCGACCTGCGCCGGTACGCCGGCACGGGGCTGTTCTGCGGCGTCAAGATCCACACCGGGTACCCGCGCCGGGAGATCTCCTCGCCGCAGATGCGCGACACGTTCGCGCTGCTGAACGAGTACGCGGCGACGATCCTGATCCACACCTGGGGCGGTGACGTGCTCGACCTGCCCGGCCTGCTCGCCGCCAACCCGCGGCTGCGGGTGATCGCCGCGCACATGGGCGCGAACCGCTGGGACCTCGCCGCCGAGGCCGCCCGCGACTGCGACCGGCTCTACCTCGAACCGTCCTGCTCGATCACCGACGCCGGCCAGGTCGCGCACGTCGCCGCCCGGGTACCGGCCGGGCAGCTGCTGTTCGGCACCGACGCCACGCTGATCGACCCGGCGGTGTCGTTCGGTCAGGTCGAGGACGCCGCGCTGGACCCGGCCACCGCCGAGGCGCTGTACTGGCGCAACGCCGCGGCACTGTTCGACCTCGCCGCCCCGGCCGAAGCCGCGTACGCCGCCCGGTGACGGACCGCATTCCGGCCGCCGCCGCGGACCGCAGCGGGGTGGCCGGCGATGACCGCCCCGGTGAGGCCGCCGCCGACCCCAGCGCGGTGGCCGGCGGTGACTGCCCAGGTGGGGCCGCCGCGGGCCGCCGCGGGGTGGCCGGCGGCGAGTGCCCCGGTGGAGCTGCCGCGCGCCGGCGGTCAGCCGCCGACCGCGTCCCGGTAGGCGGCGGCGACGGCGGCGCGCTCGGCCGGGTCCGGCCGGACCCCGTGCGGGTCGTGCGCCGACGCCGCCGGGATGATGCCCTCGCGCTCGGCCGCCCAGAGCATGCGCTGCACGTACCCGTCCATCGGGTCGCGGAACACCGCGGCGGCGAACCGGTCCAGCCGCCGCGCCGCCACCACGAACGCCGCCGTCTCGCCGGCGAACCAGGCGTGCACCAGCCGGGCGGACAGCTCGGCGACCGCGGCCGCCACACCGACCAGCGCGGCATCCGCGCCCCAGAGCAGCGACGGGCCGAACATCCGGTCCTCGCCGGTGATCGCGAGCGCACCGCCGGCATGGATCGCCGCGATCGCGTCCTGGCAGGCCACCGCGTCGTACAGGGTGGCCAGCTTGACGCCGAACACCTCCGGCCGCGCCGCCAGCTCGGTCAGCAGCGCCGGCGGGTAGCTGACCCCACCCGCCTCGGGGTACAGCAGGAAGCCGGTCACCGGCAACCCGGCCGCGGCGGCCACCTCGGCGTGCAGCCGGATCGTCCGCTCCGCCCGGGTCTGCGGTGCGCGCAGGCTCGACACCGGGTAGACCATCAGCGCGTCCGCGCCGCCGGCCGCGGCCCGCTCGGCCAGCCGGGCGGTCGCGGCGCACTGGCTGGCGAAGTCGTCGCCGGTGCCGGCCGGCGGGCCGACCGCGGCGAGCAGCGGCCCGTCGGTCGCGGCCCGGAACGCGGCGAGTACCGCGTCCCGCTGGGTGTCGGTGAGCTCCAGGCCACGGGCGGTGTGCGCCCAGACGCAGACGCCGTCGACCGCGCCGGCGATGGCCGCCGCGTACCGGTCGAGGTCGGCGGGGGCGATGTGCGCCGATTCGTCCATCGGGGTCACCGGCGCGGCGATCAACCGACCGCGGATCGCCTCGGTCAGCCGCGGCGTCGTGTCGGCCAGCTCGTCGCCCACCCGCTCCCCCTCCCGGTCCCCGGACGTGTCCTGCCCGAATCCTGCCATCCGAAGGGAGCACGATGATCGACCATCCGGTGCTGGTGAGCGTGTCCCCCGCGCTGCGTCGCCAGTTCTTCCCGGCCGGGCTGCCCGGATTCCGGCTGGTGGACGACCATACCGGGCTCGCCGCGGCGCTGCCCGGCACGGAGATCCTGGTGACCAGCTGGGGTCAGCCGCGGCTGTCCGCCGAGCTGCTGGACCTCGCGCCGCGGCTGCGGCTGGTGGCGCACACCGGCGCCACCGTCAAGTTCTTCGTCACCGACGAGCTGTTCGACCGGGGCGTCCGCGTCACGCAGGCCGGGCAGGCGATGGCGCCGGCGGTCGGCGAGGTGGCGCTCGCGTTCACCCTGGCACTGCTGCACCAGTTGCCCCGGTTCGACCACGCGTTGCACGCCGGTACCGGCTGGGACCAGGCATCGGGCGCCCCGGCCCGGCACGAGATCGCCGGCTGCCCGATCGGGGTCGTCGGCGCCTCCCGTACCGGCCGGGCGTACATCGCGATGGCCCGGGCGCTCGGCGCCACGGTGTCGGTCGCCGACCCGCTGCTCACCGAGGCGGACGCCGCCGCGCTCGGGGTACGCCGTACCGACCTGGACACGCTGCTGCGTTCCTCGCGGATCGTCGTCCTGCACGCCCCGGTACTGCCGGAGACGCGGCACCTGATCGGCGCCCGGGAGCTGGCGCTGATGCCGGACGGTGCCGGCCTGGTCAACACCGCCCGGTCCTGGCTGGTGGACGAGCACGCGCTGCTCGCCGAGCTGGCCACCGGCCGGCTCGACGCCGCGATCGACGTGTACGACGCCGAACCGCTGCCCGCCGACCACCCGCTGCGCGGCCTGCGCAACGTGCTGCTCACCCCGCACCAGGCCGCCGGGACGGTCGAGGGCCGGCGCCGCCAGGGCGACATCGTCCTCGCCGAGATCGACCGCTACCGGTCCGGCCGCCCGCTGGAACACGAGGTCACCCCCGCCGACCTCGACCGGATGGGCTGACCGCGCGCCCGGCTCGGTGCCGGGCGTCCGCCCCGGTGCCAGGTGCGCTAACCGGCGCCGGGGCCGGTGTCGCGGTGTCCGGCGGCGGGCGGATCGCGCTGTTCCAGCCGGGTCCAGCCGGTCCAGCCGCGTTGCCGCAGCAGCGCGATCAGCCGGCGGGCGGCCGGCACGGTGTCGAATGCCAGCGCGTCCATCAGCCGTACCATCGTCGGCTCGACGCCGAGGTCGTCGACGTACCCCTCACCCAGTTGGCCGAGGTGGTCGGCCAGCTCGTCGGCGAGGGCCGCCAGGGGCGCGTCGGCGGGCTGGTCCAGCGCGCGGCCCAGGGTGCGGTAGAACCCGACGAACCGCGGGTCGGCGAGCTGCTCGGACTTGCCGGCGATCCAGTCCGGGACCCGTTCGGGCGACTGGGCGTCGAGCAGGATCCAGCCGTCCCGCTCGGCCCGGACGATCCGCTCGTCGATGCCCAGCGCCCGCATCCGGTCGAGATGGTCGACCACCTCGGGCCGCAGCGTCAGGCCGTCGCCGGCGGCGAGCCGGGCGAGGTGTTCCCGGTGCCGGCGCAGCCGCTGGATCTCGGCATCGAGCCTGGTGTCGATCTCCGCGATCGCGGCCGCGAAACTGGGCCCGTCGGCGCGCAGCAGCTCATCGACGCGGGCCAGCGGGACGCCGGCCTCGGCCAGCGTCCGGATCCTGATCAACTCGACCACGGCGCCGGCGTCGTACCGGCGGTAGCCGGAGCCGTCCCGCTCCGGTTCCGGCAGCAGCCCCCTCGCGTGGTAGTGGCGGACCGCACGGACGGTCACGCCGGCGTACGCCGCCAGCTCACCGATGGTCAACACCGTGGCCCCCGTTGGTCAGCCGGTCGACCCGACGGCCGGCGTACCCAGCATGATCCGCACGATCTCGGCGGGGTGGCTGAAGACGAGACCGTGATCGGCCTCGACCCAATGCAGGTCGACCCCGGGGCGCTCGCGGACCAGCCGCCCGACCCCGGCCCGCCAGTTCTCGTTGAGCCGCGCGACGTGGTCGTCGGCGGCGTCGCCCGCCATCGCGGTCGACATGATCATGCTGACCGGCACGTCGATCCGGCGGTACCGGTCGAGGATCGTGGCGCGCACCCCGTCGATCTCCACGTTGAGATCGAGGATCTCCTCGGCGGTCAACACCACCCGGTGCGCGCGGTCCCGACCGGCCTGCCGTACCGCCAGCTCCGTCCAGGCGGCCCGGAGCAGCGCGGCAACCGGCTCGGTCACGACCGGTTCCGGCACCGGGTTCGCCCCGTCCAGCAGTACCAGCCCGGCCACCGCGCCGGGATGTTCGGCGGCGTGGCGCACGGCCAGGTCCGCACCCATCGAGTACCCGACGAGCACCGGCGCGGTCGCCATCGGTCCGGCCGCGGCCAGTACGGCGGCCAGGTCGCGACCGAACGCGGCGACGGAGTAGTCGGCGGCGGCCGACGAGCGGCCGTGACCGCGCAGGTCGAAGGTGACCAGGTCGACGTGCCGGCGCAGGGCGCCCGCCAGCTCGGCGAGATCTGCCTGCGTGGCGTTCAGTCCCGGGCACAGGACCAGCGGGCGGCCAGCGCCGCCCCGGGCGGCGGCGATGGTGACGCCGTCGTGGTCGACGGTGAAGGGGCGCGGTGCCTGCGCTCCGGCGAGGTGGCTGTCCATGCCGCCATCCTGCGGGGTTGACCCTGCGTCAGGGTCAACCCCGCCGGATGCGAGGTGGGTGACCGGCGGCGCCGGCGATCAGTGGAAGAAGTGGCGGGTACCGGTGAAGTAGAGGGTGACGCCGGCGGCCTTCGCGGCGGCGATCGCCTCCGGGTCGCGCTTCGACCCGCCCGGCTCGACGACGGCGCGCACGCCCGCCTCGGCCAGCACCTCCAGACCGTCCGGGAACGGGAAGTAGGCGTCCGAGGCGCCCACCGACGCGGCGGCCCGCTCGGCGCCGGCCCGCTGCACCGCCAGCCGGGCGGCGTCGACCCGGTTGACCTGGCCCATCCCGACGCCGGTGGTGGCGCGGTCGGCCGCCAGCAGGATCGCGTTCGACTTGACCGCGCGGATCGCCCGCCAGGCGAACACCAGGTCGGCCAGGGTCGCCTCGTCGGCCGGCTCGCCGGCGGCCAGTGTCCAGTTCGCCGGGTCGTCGCCGGGCGCGTCGACCTTGTCCACGGTCTGCATCAGCACGCCACCGGAGATGCCGTGGAACTCCACCGGGTCCGGCGCCGCCTCGGCCGGCACCCGCAGCAGCCGGACGTTCTTCCAGCGGTTGCTGAGCACCTCGACCGCGGCCGGCTCGAAGTCCGGCGCCGCCACCACCTCGGCGAAGCTCGCCTCGGCGATGTGCCGGGCCATCGGCTCGGTGACCGCGGTGTTCGCCGCGATGACCCCGCCGTACGCCGACAGCGGGTCACAGGCCTGCGCCTTCGC